>NZ_JAFREJ010000010.1:0-79809 GCF_017377545.1 Faecalibacterium sp. Marseille-Q4164
GCCTGCGTCATCCCCCAGACTGCATTCGGGTCAGCAAGTCCGCAGGCAGCGGTCATGGTATCTGTATAATGCTGCTCCGGGCTATCCTCCTCTCCCTTGGTATTCAAGGCTGCATTGATTCCGCCCTCTGCCATAACAGACTGCGCCCGCTCGGAGGCAAGGGAGGACACCAGCTTTACCGTCCAGCCGTTTTTCACAGCAGTCAAAGCAGCGGAAAGCCCTGCCAGCCCTGCACCCACGATCACCAAAGTGTGTTTCATACATTGTTCCACCCGATATAATATAGAATGATCGAACCGGCAGCAAACAGCACCAGTATAGAAAGAATCAGATAGAGGTCGCCGCGCTGCTCCTTATCCCGGACGATGCCCAGCGATACCAGAAGGGGTCGGAGATTGAGCAGAAGATGCACAAATACCGAAGCAACCAGTAAAAGCTGCGTCAGCAGCCGGACCGTTGTGAACGGAAACAGAATGTATACGCCGTCCTGCACTCTGCCGAACACGCCAATATGGAAAAAGAGCATGAGCAAAATAGCAAGCCCACTGGTGCGCCTTGCCCAGAACAGAGCATTCTGCTTTCCGTAGAGTTTTCCGCCGGACCGGGAAGCCCGGAATGTCTGTGCGGTCAGCAAAAGCCCAAGGACGGTGTGCGCCGCCAGAATGCCAACGCCGATCCATGCCAGAAACTTTCCTGCCCCGGAACTGATGCCCAGCAACATAAAACTGCCCATCAGCCCATGAAGCAGACAGATGAAAAGTAGCAGAACGGAGAGAATGGTGTTCAGTTTTCGCATGAGGGGTCCTCCATTTCTTCTGCGGAGAGCAGAAGGATGTCTGCATCCGGCAATGCTGTTGCATCAAGCGTATTTTCCGAAACCAGCAGCAGTTGATACCGCCCATTGATTGCACGGGAACGCAGCATGGTTTCGCTGTACTGCTTCAACGTGACATCTGCTCCGGCAGCGGTTAGGCGTTCACAAAGAGCCGTTGCATAGCGAAGCAAGGGATAGTCTGTTTTGCAGACCGAAAGCGTCATGTGCGGCAGTCCGGCATCGAAAAGGACTTCTGTCTCACCGGAAACAAATGCTTTCAGGTCATTCCGGAAATCCGCATCAGAAAACGATTCCAGTTCAGGGTTGATGCAGAACAGATAGTTACCCTCCAGCGGTGCGGCCATTTGTGCGGCACGTTTCGCTTTCGGGGTCGCACCGGTCAGCCCATCCAGAATAGAGGGCGGTGAGTGCATAAATACGCCAAACGCGGCAAGAAATCCCAATGTCAGAACCAGCGTGATCAATTTTCGTTTCACAGATAGACCTCTTTTATTGCATGGTTGTTCAAATACAAAATCTTCTGCTCAGAACGCAGCAGTTGAATGAATACTCAACTATATTGTATGCGAAATAAGGAGGCTGTCAAGGTCTGTTAGACGACAAATCGCGGGAAGCAGATGCTAACTTTTCCTCTTGACAACGGAGGAAAAGCAGATATAATATGATTGAACGGTTGTTCAACTACAAAACAAGGAGAACGTCTGATGTCAAATTCTTTATACACCTGTAATTGCGATGTGATCCATGAGGACATCGTGAACGATGTAAAAGGCAAAATGCAGCCGAAAGACGACTACATCCAGCTTGCATCGCTTTTCAAGCTGTTCGGAGATGGCACAAGAGTGCAGATCCTTCATGCTTTGGAACAGAGCGAGATGTGTGTATGCGACCTTGCGGTTCTGCTGGGCGTCACCAAATCGGCGATCTCTCACCAGCTGAAAGCACTCCGGCTTGCCGGACTGGTCAAATTCCGCAGAGAGGCCCAGATCGTGTATTATTCGCTGGCGGATGATCATGTAAAAGAGATCATCGACAAGGGATTTGAGCATTTAAGAGGATGATCGCGTAAGCGATTATCTTTTTGCCTTTTAAGTTGAACGATTGAACAATTAAGAAAATACGGTGGAGGTCAAAATGAAAAGAGTATTCATCCTGAAAGGTCTGGATTGCCCGAATTGTTCCGCCAAGATAGAAAAAGAGGTCGGAGCATTGCCGGGAGTGGAATCCTCGGTCGTGAATTTAATGCAGCAGACACTGACCGTTCAGTCAGAAAAGTCTGCGGATGCAACATTGGCGGAACAGGTCGAAACGATCGTTCACAGCCATGAACCGGATGTTGAAGTGTCGGAAAAGACCGAACCTGCGGTGACGAAGGTCTATCTCCTGAAAGGTCTGGACTGTCCGAACTGCTCTGCAAAAATCGAGAAGGAAGTCGGTGAACTGGACGGCGTGACTTCTTCGACCGTGAATCTGATGAACCAGACGCTGACCGTTCAGGCAGGAACCTCGGTGGCTGCTTCCCTGCTGGATACCGTTACCACGATTGTTCACAGCCACGAGCCGGACGTTGAGGTGTCGGAAAAGCAGCCGGAAGCCACTGCACCTGTCAAAAAAGAAGAAAAAGCGGCGGTCTATAACGATGAGGACAAGAAGCGCACGATACGTCTTGCCGTGGGTGCTGCGGTCTATGCAATCGGTATGGCATTGACCGTGTTCGCAAAGCTGCCGACTCCAGCAGAACTGGCATTTCTGATCGTGGCGTATGTGATCCTTGGTTGGGATGTCGTGTGGCAAGCAGTGAAAAACATCACCAGAGGACAGGTATTTGACGAGCATTTCCTGATGAGTGTTTCCACAATCGGCGCATTTGCCATCGGGGAATACCCGGAAGCCGTTGCAGTCATGCTGTTCTATCAGGTCGGAGAGTTTTTCCAGTCGCTGGCGGTAAAGCGTTCCAGAAAGTCCATCTCTGACCTTATGGACATCCGTCCGGATTCGGCGACCGTCAAGCGGAATGGCGTATTGCAGGTCGTTTCTCCGGAAAGCGTTGCGGTGGGCGAGATCATCGTGGTAAAACCCGGTGAAAAAATCCCGCTGGATGGCATCGTTGTGGATGGCGAATCCATGCTGGACACCAAGGCACTGACCGGCGAATCTGTGCCGAGAAGCATCCGCAAAGGCGATGAAGCCCTGTCCGGCTGCATCAACCAGAGCGGTTTGCTGACGCTGAAAGTCACAAAGAGCTTCGGGGAATCCACAGTGTCGAAGATCATTGACCTTGTGGAGAATGCCTCCGCAAGAAAAGCTCCTACCGAGAACTTCATCACGACCTTTGCACGATACTATACGCCGGTCGTTGTTGGAATGGCGGCTGTGTTGGCGATCATTCCGCCGCTCGTCCTTGGTGGCGGCTGGTCTGAGTGGCTGCGCAGAGGTTTTGTGTTCCTGATCGTTTCCTGCCCGTGTGCATTGGTCATTTCCATTCCCCTGACCTTCTTCGGTGGTATCGGTGCTGCATCCAAGCGCGGTGTGCTGGTAAAGGGCAGCAACTATCTGGAGGCACTGAACAAAGTGAGCGTGGTGGTCTTTGATAAGACCGGCACCTTGACAAAAGGTGTTTTTGAGGTCGCAAATATCATTCCGGCAGCCGGATACCAGAAAGAGCAGGTATTGGAGTATGCTGCACAGGCAGAGAGTTATTCCAACCACCCGATTGCAAAGTCGATTCTTGCAGCTTATGGAAAGTCGATCGACCAGAAGCAGTTCTCTGGCTTTGAGGAAATCTCTGGACATGGCATCAGTGTTATGGTGCAGGGAAAGAAGGTGCTGGCTGGCAATAGTAAGCTGATGGAATCTGAAAAGATTGCCTATTCTGCTTGCGATGCAGCCGGAACAAAGGTCTATGTAGCAGCGGATGGCAGCTATGTAGGCTGTATCCTGATTGCAGATGAGGTGAAACCGGACAGCAACCGCGCAATCGCAGAGCTGAAAAAAATCGGCGTGGAAAAAACTGTTATGCTCACCGGCGATGATGAGCGAATCGGCAAGTCGGTGGCAGACGAACTTGGTCTGGATGCGTATTATGCACAGCTCTTGCCCGACCAGAAGGTCGAAAAGCTGGAAATGCTGGATAAGCAGAAACGGCAGGGCAGCAAGCTCGCCTTTGTGGGCGATGGCATCAACGATGCCCCCGTCCTTGCCCGTGCAGATGTCGGCATAGCCATGGGCGGACTGGGTTCGGATGCCGCGATCGAAGCTGCGGATGTTGTCCTGATGACAGATGAACCGTCGAAACTTGTGGAAGCCATTGATGTTGCAAAGGCCACGAAGCGAATCGTGATGCAGAACATCGTGATTGCTCTTGGCATCAAGAGCGTGTTCCTTGTTCTGGGCGCACTCGGCATGGCCGGTATGTGGGAAGCCGTGTTCGGTGATGTGGGTGTCACGATCATCGCTGTTCTGAACGCAATGCGGATTCTGAAGAAATAAGCACAAACAAAAACAGGGTGCGCCCACCCGGACGCACCCTGCAAAAATCCACACACGATAAGTAAGGCAGGGAGTTCCCCAGCGGGAACTTCCTGTTTTTCTTTGCCAGAGATATGAGCCTGTTCCGCCTGCCACGCGGCAAACTCCCGCTGACCTTCCTCACTGTTCCAGCAGGCAAGGATGGCCGGGTAGAATGCCCGTGCCAGACGTTCGATGGCTTCATCGGGATAGGGGGAAGTGTTTGTGGACTTTTTCTTTTTGTTCAAACGCACGCTCCTTTGATCGTCCCACCGCAGCAAAGCCGGACAAGAAAATCAAAGTTCCATTTTTTATCAGGCGCAAGGGCGCGGATGCTTTCCGCCCTGCACTTGCGGCTGGTGGCTCGTTGATGGCTTACAAGTGCCTGTCGTTATGCGGTCTTTTCTTCTTCAAGGGCTTCTGCAAGAGCCTTTTCCAGATAGGTTTCGATTTCAGTCAGGTAGTTAGCAGGTCGCTGCATTGCGAAGCGGAGAACCTTCTGCTTTTCCGGGTCAGTGAAATAGCTGGGATTGTTTTTGAGCGTTTTCTTCCATGAGTTTTTCATCATTTCGGTCGCACGGCTCAAAGATTTGTAAACCTTCATAAACTCGTCCGGCACATGATAGCACCGGAATTCTTCTGTTTGTGGCGTGGGCATGGGAACGGGTTCCGCTTTTTCAGGCTCAAATTCAGCGCTGGCAGATTCCAACACTTCCAATGCCTCTGGATGCAGGATTTGAGCAAGGACATCTGAACGATGCTCGACACTTGCCTGCACAAGCTTGGACATTTCTTCGTTGGTGAACTTCACTTCACCGGAAAAGACTTTCTGCTTGATGCCGGGAGAGAGGTTGTCCGCAATGTCGATGCCTCGTGTATAGTGGCTGGCACGGAGAACAGAGGCACGGCTGACACCGTTTTCTTCTGCGATTCGGTCGCAGGTTTTCTTCCCGGAGTGGTGGTTATCATCGTGAGCACCACCACTTTTCTTTGCTAAAGTGTACTGATTGCCCCGAAAGATTTTTGCAGCTTTCTTCTCGGCTTCGTACTGCTTCCCAAGCAGATAGCGTTTCTGTTCGGGACTCAGGTTTCGCCGTCCCAACTGATTCCGGCAAATCCACGCAATGGCTTCTTCGCGGTTCTCAAATCGGAGCGGCATGGTGGAGAAATAAATCTCTGGGTGCTTTTGGAGGATTGCATAACGATTGTGGCCGTCAACAAGGGTGTTGTTCCACACGATCAAAGGAGAAATCAGCTTGCCCTCTTTGAGGATGTTTTCTTCAAGCTGCTTAAATTCATCATCGGTCAGAGGAGGAATCTGGGACTGGAACTCCGGATCGATTTTCAGATTGATCATACGCACACTCCTTTATCTCTCCTGCTGCGTCTGTTCTTCCTCCCGGAAAAAGGACGCAACATTCTGCTTTGCGGTTTTCAGTTTGAGCAGTTCCTCTTTCGCTTCCTTGTACTGCTCGTAGAACTTTGCCTTTTCGGATGCCAGCTGCGCATACTCGGCTTCCAGCTTTTTCGGGCTGGGCAGCTTTGTGATGCTGTTTGCCTTGAAATAGGCTGCTGCCGCCCGGTGGGCTGTCAGCTCTGCACGGTGCTGCTCCTCAAAGGCTGCGGGTCGCTTGGCGGTCTTTAGCTGCTGTGCGACATTCTTGGTGCTGGTGTAGGCTGCGATGTGATAGCGCAGCTCATTGTTGGTTTTCATGCGACCTTCGAGGTCTTTCACCACCGCCAGCGAGTCGTGATACTTGGTTTCCAGTTCGGTGATGCGCTGGTTCAGAGCGTCCTCGTCGGTCAAGCCCTTTTCCTGCAGAAGCTTCACGGTCTGTGCCATAACTTTGAGATTGTGTTTCGTGAGCCAACGCTTATAGCCGATGCCCTTGCCCTCAGTCATCTTCGACTGGATGTCAATCAGTTTCCCGATGGTATCCTGCTTGGACTGTACCTTGGGTTTGCGTTCGGCGTTTGCCTGCAATGTGGCAAGCACTGCCGTCTTATCGAACTTGTCCCCGAGATGTTTCGCGCGGATGAACTTCGTTCTGCCAGCGGGCAGATAGCTCAGACACCCACGGCTTTCCTTGACGGCAATACCATACTGCTGCATGAGCCTGTCAGAAAAATCTTCAAAACTCGTTGTGCGGTACAACACCGAAGAAATCTGTTTCCGCAAAGTGTCCTTCACGGTTTCAAACTTCTTCTGCTGGGGCGGCTGTCCAGCTGCGGTGAGGGCTGCGTTCTCACGGTCAAGTTTCAACTGACCACGCCTACGCGCCCAATACTCAGCTTCGCTCACGCGCTCTTTCGAGCCGTTGAGCAGGTCGATCTGGTACAGTCCGGCACCCTCGCACAGCTCCATGACCTCGACACGGAGGTGCCGCATGGTCTGGGCGGTGCTGGAGTGCTTCATGCCCTCGCGCCAATCGCGGGGCTTCTGCATATAGGGCTTACGCTCCACTTCTCGTGTTCGGATGCTGCCAATCACGATGTGGACATGGATATTTCCCGAATGGTTGTGCCCATCCGGGTGAGTGCAGACGATGGCAGGATGACCGGGAAAATTTTCAGAACAAAACTTCAGGCCAAGTGCCTGTGCCTTTTCCATGGTCAAGCCGTTGTCGGCTGCATCTCTGGGGTCAAAGCTGATGATATACTGGTGGCTTTTGATATCACCATGCTGGGTGTTCTTACCATACTTGCGGTTTGCCAGCAGACAGGCCATTGCAAACGAGAAATCGCCGCACTCAAGTGTATCGAGGATGTACGATTCTCGCAGCTTCGGTCTGCCCTGTTCATCCAGAAGTTGCTTCCCGGTGAACGCATCATGCTGGTAAACGAGGTACGCTTCGATGGCGGTATAGTCCGAGTTTTTAGAGGCGATATGCTTGAGCGTTGCCATACAGTTCACCCAGAACTTTCTCGGCGTGCAGCCGAAATGCGGTCGGGTCTGCAAGTTCGTCAAGGAGTTTCGCCCGGATCTGCTCGGTGTCTGCACCGCCGGAATTGAAGTGCCTTGCAAGCTGGTTGAGGTTGGTGCCCACCTTGCTGCACTGGGCAAGCAGGGTGGAAACAGCGGTCAGGGTTTCTTCTCCGCCGCCGGCAACGATGACCGTTTTCTCGATCTTGACGTTGTGGATGGCGCGGCGGATAAAAGTGGAGAGGGAGAGATTCAGGAGTTTGCAAGTGAGTTCCAGTGACGCTTTTTCCTCCGCTGTCACACGGAACTTGATGACGTGCGTTTTGTTGTTCGGCGTGTCGTGGTGCTTGGAATTGCTAGGGGTCGGTTGAACATTCGTTTTGGTCATTGTACCTCCTGTCTGTTCGATAACTCCTCGGTGAAGTTATGTAAAGCACGACACGCCGTTCTTTCGCACCGCAAGGTGCGAATATGAGCAGGGTTTGGGGCAGGCACGCCCCAACAAGATCACTTAGAAAACTCGCAAGAGTTTGAGAAGTGAAGTCCCGGATGGACAGGAAATTTTCAAGAATTGAAAATTTGTGGCCACGGGACGGTTCTTGCCCTCTACCGCTGCGCTCAAAGATCTTCATCAACAAATGTTTCCGAATTATTAAGACGCAAAAATAAGTAGAGAGTTCCACTGCTCGTGTATGTTGATCGCCGTTTGCTCCGAACGAAGTTCCTGCCCCTGTTTTGCAGCGGCGTTGACGAAAAGTCGGTATCACGTCCGGTCGGCTCATGAAATTTTCAAGGTGCAATCTTCCCTGAAAAAGAAAAATACCGCCCACGCAGCGCAGCGATGATTTTGTCGGGTGAATCGGCGGCAAAATGAATCGGGTGTGTTGCGGGGCGGTAGCTTCTTTCGTGGATTTTTCCTTCACTGAAGTGGTGGGTCTCACGGTGATAACCAACCACTTTTGCAGAAGATTTGCAATCAATCTACAAGTTCAGTGGGATTTGTGATAGAGAATATCATGGTTCGTAGAGTACGTCAAGATGATTCCGAAGAAATTATTTATGAATGGAGACAATAGTAAGACTTCTATTATGAATATGATACACTTTACATCATGAAAGAATTTAAGCTGCACAAAGATGATTCAAGCTGATGTGCAATATGCACAATAAGTTTTCTACAGCAAAATACAGATGTGGTCATTTAGCTCTTTTACCAGACAACTTTTTTTGTAAAATAAAAAAATTTGTTGACTTGAAATTGCTTGAAATGTTATCTTGTTGGTAACAAAAGCACGGTGAAGTGCTTGCTACCACACGAAAAGGCAAAACAAAAAAGGAGAGTAAAATGATGAAAAAGCGTATTGCGGCGTTGGTCACCGCCGGTGTCCTTGCTTTGTCGATGCTTACCGGCTGCGGAAGCAAACAGGAGAGCTGGAAAGTTACCTGCCCGTGGGCACCGTCTGGTGTAGCAGCGATGGTCAGCCAAAAGGCTGCTGCCAAGTCCCCTGATTATTCTGATAATAAAATCACACTGGTTGCTGAAGCCGTCAAGGGCGATGCTGCTACTGTCAACACTTGGGTGTCCAGTACTAAGGCAAATGATAAGGAACTGGTCTTCGCCGGTGAAGGTCTGTTCGCCATTACCGAGACTCTGGATCCGGCCAAGCTGCAGTTCAGCTACGACGATTTCGAGTTCGTGGAGAACTTGTACTCCTCCGTCTTCGTCCTGTCCGCTGATTCTTCACTGAACCTCAAGAATCTGGACGATCTGGAGGCCTATGTCAAGGCAGGCAACCCCGTATCCGTGGCCGTTAACGGCGCTACCGGCTCCGAGGCTTTCCTGGCAGCGGCTCTGTTCGGCTCTATGGGTGCCGGCGACCAGCTGAAACTGACTCCGTACCAGTCCGCTGCGGAGGCTGCACAGGCTGTAGCTAAGGGTGAAACGAACTTCGCGGTCTCTCACCAGTCTCAGATTCTTGAGACCTACCAGCAGGGCGGCGTTGATGTGGTCTGTGCATTCGATGACAAGGCTATCGAAAACGGTCCCTTCGCAGGTGTTGAAGGCGTTGGCTCCAAGGGCTATCCTTTCTTCCGCAATCGTTGCTTCGTGATGGCTCGCAAGGGTACCGATGCCGCGAAGGTTGCAGAACTGAAGGAGCTGTACGACAAGATCCTCGCCGATGATGAGATGGTCGAGTGGCTGAACGACACTATGCTGCTGGAAGTCGATACCATGACCGAGGACGATGTGAAAGCTCACATTGAGAACGTCAAGAGCATCGTCGAGCAGTATAAGGACATCGTGGCAGGCTGATAAAAAGTCCTCATAGCGACAAAAAGCTGAAGCAGGGGGAAGGGGATGACCCCGTCCCCCTGCTTTTATATTTAAAAAGGAGTGGAAACAGGTGAAAAATCTGATAGAACGCATCGAAGCAAGACTGGATGACTGGGGCGCGAAGCTCGAGAAGAAGAACATCGAGTACCCTGTTGATTTGATCTGCGGCATTCTGTTTCTGGTCATTGGCATCGTGCTGCTGCTCATCATGCCGCAGCAGGTGCAGATCTCGGAAAAAGACGTTGTGAATGGCCGCGCTTTCCCGACGATGCTGATTTGGCTCATGCTGGCCATGAGCGCCCTTCTGGTGGGCCGCGAGGCATACAACATGGTGATGCACCGCCCGACCAAAACTAAAACGCTGAATCTTTTGGTGGAAACAAAAGCACTCGTCATCGTCCTCATTCTGGTGGTCACTTATCTGCTGGCAGAGGTCACGGATCTGTTTGTTGTGGGCGCTGTATTCTGCGCACTGGCATTTCTGGTCTTTTTCCGCTGCAAGAAACCCCTTTACTATGCCATCACAGTTTCAATGGCTGTGTTGATTTGGGTCGTATTCCACTTTGTGCTGAATGTTAGTTTCTGAGGAGGCAGAATATGGGTTTGTTTGACTTTATCGGCCCGGCCTCCGGGCTGCTTTTCACCCTCGAAAATATCATCTGGATAAACCTCGGCGTCTTTATTGGCTGCGTGTTCGCGGCCATCCCGGGATTAAGTGTTATCCTCTGCATCATCCTATTCCTGCCTGTCACTTATACCATGCGTGCGATTCCCGGCATGATGTTCCTGTTGGGCATTTACTGCGCAGGTGGCTATGGTGGCTCGGTATCGGCTATCCTTATCAACACGCCGGGTACGCCCCACGCGGCGGCTACTATGCTGGACGGCTATCCGCTGTCCAAAATGGGCCGCACTAAGGCGGCGTTGAAAATTGCACTTTATGCATCTACCTTTGGCGGTATCTTCTCTGCGTTGGTGCTGCTCTTCCTCGGCCCTCAGGTCGCAAAAATTTCGGCACAGCTCGGCACGGCGGAGTACTTTATGGTCTGCCTGTTCGGCATGACGATTATTGCAGGCGTTTCTGGTAAGAGCCTTGTCAAGGGCATCATCGCCGCCTGCCTTGGTTTGCTTATTTCCTGTGTGGGCGCAGACCCCATGACCAGCTATGACCGCTTTACATTTGGTATTCCCCGTCTGTATCTGGGTCTTGACCTTGCCGTTACCCTCATCGGTTTGTTCGCACTGGTGGAAATCATTGGCAAGGCAGAGCTGAAGCGGAATGAGTTGAACCTTCACGCCGGAAAAATCGGCAATGATGACGGCAAAATCACAAAAGATGAATACAAGCGGATGTTCCGACCAGTGCTGATGGGTTCTATCATCGGTTCCTGTGTTGGTATCGTACCTGGCACGGGTGCGTCGGAGGCCTCGTGGTTCTCCTACAACACTGCGAAGAACCTGTCCAAGCATCCCGAGGAATTCGGCCACGGTTCTGTGGAGGGCGTTGCGGCTGCTGAGTCTGCCAACAATGCCGTCTGTGGCGCGACCCTGATTCCCTTGCTGACGCTGGGCATCCCCGGCGACGGCTGCGTGGCCATCATGTTGTCGGCCCTGATGATAAATGGCCTGAACCCCGGTCTCTCGCTGTTCACCACCGACGGCGCTATCATGTATGCCATCATGCTGGGCCTTATCCTCGTGAACATCTTCATGTTCCTGCAGGGCAAATACCTGACTAGCCTGTTTGCAAAGGTCGTCTCCATCCCTCAGCAGATCTTGACCCCCATCATCGTGATTTTCTGTTTCGCCGGTGCTTACTCGGTGAACAGCAGCTATTTTGATTTGAGCGTTGCGCTGGTGTTCGGCGTGATGGCGTGGTTCATGCGCAAGCTGGAGCTGCCCGCTGTCCCTGTGCTGCTGGGCATGGTGCTGGGCAATATGACCGAGACGAACTTCCGCCGCGCCCTGCTCATCTCGGACGGCAGCCCCAACATCTTCTTTGGCAGCGTGTTCTGCTGGATCTTCATTGCGCTGATCGTGGTGGTTATCATCGGCATCCTGCGCGGCAAGATGAAGGAAGCAAAGAACACCAAAGCAGAACAGTAAAGGAAGGTAAAACCATGGCATATAATATCATTTTCTATTTCAGTGACCAGCAGCGCTGGGACACCTGCGGCTGCTTCGGCCAGCCACTGAATATCACGCCTAATCTGGACAAGCTGGCGGCAGAGGGTGTGAAGTTTGACAATGCCTTTTCGCCTCAGCCGGTGTGCGGCCCCTGCCGTGCTCTGTTCCAGACCGGCAAATATCCCACCGAGACCGGTTGCTTCCGCAATAATCTGATGCTGCCCTCCAACATCAAGACGCTGGGCGAGTACATGGAAAAGGATGCCGGCTACGAGACGGCCTACATCGGCAAGTGGCATCTGGCTTCGGACGGTGAGCTGGAGAAAAAGCCCACCGTTGACCACACCATCACCGCTGTTCCGCTGGAGCTGCGCGGTGGCTATACCGGTTACTGGCGTGCTGCGGATGTGCTGGAGTTCACCTCCCACGGCTACGATGGCTATGTGTTTGATGAGAACAACAACCGCATCGATTTCAAGGGCTACCGTGCCGACTGCATTAACCAGTTTGCGCTGGACTATCTTGACCAGTATGCCGGCGAAAAGCCCTTCTTCATGACCGTGTCGCAGATCGAGCCGCACCATCAGAACGACCATAATCACTACGAAGGCCCCAACGGTTCCAAGCAGCGATTCGCAGATTTTGTTCTGCCGGAAGATCTGAAGGCTCTGGGTGGAAACGCAGCGGAAGAGTACCCGGATTATCTGGGCCAGTGTGCCAGCCTTGATGAAAACCTTGGTAAGCTGGTGTCAAAGCTGAAAGAAAAAGGCCTGTATGATAATACAGTTATCCTCTATGCTTCCGACCATGGCTCTCACTTCAAGACCCGCAACCGTGACGCGCACCTGAACGGCTATGATGATTACAAGCGCTCCTGCCATGACGGTTGCCTGCATGTGCCGCTGGTCATCTGTGGCGGCCCGTTCAAGGGTGGCAAGGAGATCACCGACCTGGTCAGCACCGAAAGCATTCCCAAAACTCTGCTGGCTCTGGCAGGCGTGGATGTCGGTGATAAGATGATCGGTGAAAATCTGCTTGACGTTGTGGAAAAGAAAAACCATAATAGAGTCAATGAGGTCTATGCACAGATTTCGGAAAGCCGTTGCGGACGCTGCATCCGTACTGCAGATTATATGTATTCTGTCTATGCACCCGGCGTCAACGGCGGCGAGGCTGCGGCATCCGATGTTTATGCAGACGACTTCCTTTACGATATGCAGAAAGACCCGTGGCAGCTGAACAATGTGGTCGCGGATCCTGCATATGCTGCGGTCAAGGCGGAACTTCGTGAACGTCTGCTGAATTGGATTCAGCACGCGGAAGGCAGCCGCCCCACTATCACCGACTGAAAAGGAGCGCTTGCCCATGCTCTCGGCTGTTGAGAAAAAATCCGATCAGGTTTATCGCTGGCTTCTGGCTTATATTGACGAAAACAAATTTTCCGGGAACCAGCGTTTGCCTTCGGAAAATGCGCTCTGCCGGAAGCTGGGTGTCAGCCGAGAAACGATACGAGTGGCCATCGACCAGTTGGTAGCAGAAGGACTCGTGTACAAGCTCAAGGGAAGTGGGACTTATTTCCACCGGGAAAAAGTAATGACGCGGGATTTGAACACAGATGATGCCCTTTATAAAATCGGCCTTGTCCTGCAGGGACAGGATACAAGTGCCAATTCGGGATTAATCGAAGGGGTTCGCAGTGTTCTGACGCAGGAGCAGGTTGACCTCCATGTATTTCTGACCGATAACAAATTCTGCAACGAACGCCGCTGTCTGGAGACTGTGGTACATCAGAATTTTCACGGTTTCATCGTGGATGGTGTCAAATCGAGCATCCTCAGCCCAAATCTTGACTGCTACAAGGAGCTTTACCGACGTAAGATCCCGGTGATATTCTACAACAACTTCTATCGGAACTTGCGCTGCCCCCGCGTAACGATCAATGACATCGAATGTGCCCATCAGCTGATAGGACGCCTGATGGATGCCGGACACAGCCACATTGCAGGCATCTTCGTGTACGACAACTACCAGAGCGTAGAAAAGTTTCAAGGCATGGCGGAAGCGATGCGAAATCGTGGTTTGGAACTGAACGATGATTACATCAAGTGGTGTATTTCGGACGAAGCCCACAACGAAAGCTATGTCCGTTCCATTGAAAGATTTCTGAAGAGCATCCCTAAATGCACCGCTATCGTCTGCTGCAACTACATCATCTATCGGCTGGTCATGAAAACCCTGCAGAAAATGGGGAAGACTGTACCCGAAGATTATTCGCTGGTCTGTTTTGATTATTCCGAAGAAACTTATCGGCAGGAGGATGTTACCTGCTCCGTGGAGCAAGGCTTCGAGATGGGACGTCAGCTTGCGCTGCGGCTTATGGAGATGATTTCCACCGGCGAATGCGATGACCGGAACTACACTTATGTCATGAAGCCCATCCTCTACGATGGCCATTCCATCCGGAAGATCAAAAAGGTAAAATAAAGATTCTCCCGGAGGCAGTACTGCTCTCCGGGAGAATCTCTTTATCGGTTTTGTTGTGCCAGAAAATGTGCAGCAGTATGCAGGCGCGGAAGCACATAGGCAAAGAACTGCTTATACGCTGCGCAAAAGCGGTTGCTTCCAGAGGCATCCCAATCTCGCTTGCATCCGCCCCGACAGAGCAGCTGATAAGCACATGCTGCGCATTCCGCCGGGCGTTTGCGGCCCTGTGCCAGAAATGTCTGGCTTGTGGGAGAATCAAGCGCATCTTCAACGGTACAGTGGCTCAGATTTCCCAGCTTCCACTCATCCAGAACATAAAAGTCACAGGGATAAAGGCTTCCGTCACCTTCTACGGTAAGATAATGTCCACAGGAACCGGAAGAAGCGCAGGAGGTAGGCGGCATTCCCAGCAGGATACGCAGATAGTCCTCAAAATTGCGAACACTGATATAATTGCCTCGTTGCAGCTGCTGATACCAAGTATCAAAGACGCCGCACAGAAAACGACCATAAAGTTCCGGCGTTAGAGAATATGCCTGCCCTCCAATCGTATCAAGTGGGTCAAGACATGGGATGAATTGCAGATTGTGCTGTCCCAACTCGCAGAGGCTTTTGAAGGCTCGCTGCGGCTTTCTGGCCAGCTGTCCGGTCACAACACAGAGCAGATTCGTTTCGACCCTGTAGGCATCCAGCAGCGCAAGCGCATGAGTTACTTTATCCCATGTGCCCTGCCCAGCTGCGTCCAGCCGATAGAGATCATGGTTCTCCTGTGTGCCGTCCAGAGAGAGGCCTACGAGGAAAGAGTTGGCTTTGAAAAAGGAAGCCCACTCTTCATCCAGACAAATGCCATTGGTCTGGATGCTGTGGAACACAGAGATATTGCGCTGCATGGAACGCTCCGTTTCCAGAAAGAACCGGAAGAAATCCAACCCAGCAAGAGTCGGTTCGCCGCCCTGAAACAGAAAATGGACGCTGCCGCCTTCCTCTGTGGCTGCAAAAGCCTTTTCAACCAGTTCTCCTGCCATTTCATGGGAAAGCAGTCCCATATTTTTGCAGGCTCGGCTGTTGGAAACATCGTCATAAAAGCAGTACTGGCAACGCAGATTGCACAGGCTGGACGCTGGCTTGACGAGAAATGTATTATGTTTCATAGAGATTCCCTCCGTGCTTCGCAGTTCTTAAAACAAGGATACCGGAAAATACGGGCTTTCGCAAGCAGTAACAGTTAAAAGCTGTTTGAAATAGTAAGAAAACAAATATAGTTGTCCGAAAATCAAAAAAGGGGAAGAAAACTTGTATGGATGAAAATAAAACATACGGTACACGGTTAGCACGGCTTTGGAAGCTGTTTTTGAGTACGCTGTACATTAGCAGCTTTACCTTCGGCGGCGGCTTTGTCATCGTGACCTTTATGAAGAAAAAATTTGTAGATGAGCTGCACTGGATCGATGAACAGGAAATGCTGGATATGACAGCGTTGGCGCAGTCCTCTCCGGGCGCAATCGCGGTCAATGCTGCAATTCTGGTAGGCTGGCAGGTAGAAGGCTTGATTGGAATGATCGTGGCAGTGTTGGGCACCATCATCCCACCTATGGTCATTCTTTCAGTCATTTCTGTGTTCTACAATGCTTTTGCCACCAATCGCTATATCGCGTTGTTACTCAAGGGAATGCAGGCTGGTGTGGCGGCGGTCATTCTGGATGTTGTATTCGACCTCGGCGGAAAGGTGCTGAAGACCCGCTCATGGGTGTATATTGTCCTGATGGTCGCAGCGTTTGTCGCAAATACGGTGTTTGATGTCAATGTGGTGGTGGTCATCCTTGCCGCTGCAGTATTCGGCGTGGTGCTGGCTCTGGTCCAGTGGAAAAAAGGTGGTGCAAAATGATCTACTTACAGCTTTTTCTCAGCTTTTTGCAGGTGGGTATGTTCAGCGTAGGCGGCGGCTATGCGGCCATGCCGCTGATCCAGAGCCAAGTGGTGGAACAACATGGCTGGCTGACGATGCAGGAGTTTACTGACCTCATCACGATTGCAGAAATGACCCCTGGTCCCATTGCGGTCAACTCGGCAACTTTTGTTGGTTTGCGTATCGCGCAGGTACCCGGAGCCATCATTGCAACACTAGGTTGCATTACACCGGCGCTGTTCTTTGTTTCACTTCTATCCTACATCTATCGTAAATACAAGGATATTTCTCTGCTGCAAAGTGTTCTGGCCTGCCTGCGTCCGGTCATTGTAGCACTTATCTTTGGTGCAGGTCTTTCTATACTGTCTATGGTGGTGTTCGGAGAGAGTGCAAAGACGCTCGCCAACGTAGACTGGATCGGCATCGGCAGTTTTGCATCGGCATTTTTTGTGCTACGGAAGCTCAAGTGGAATCCCATCCTGACCATGTGCCTGTGCGGCGTGGCCGGGCTTGGACTTCACATTTTGCTCGGAATATAATCTTAAGACAATTTGTCTGTTGGAATCATGAAAATAAATCATTGGGCTTGCAATCAGGGCAAAACTGTGGTATATACATTATACGAAACATTGCTTTAATAAACGTATTACCGTTCAATGACGTATAAAATGGAGGTGCTCGCCATGACCGCCGTGATCTATGCTCGCTATTCCTCGGACAACCAGCGTGAAGAATCCATCGAGGGTCAGATTCGTGAATGCACGGCGTATGCTAAGAAAAACGGCATCACCATCGTCAAGCACTACATTGACCGTGCCATCTCTGCCAAAACGGACAACCGCCCGCAGTTCCAGCAGATGATAAAGGACAGCGACAAGAAGCTGTTTGATATCGTTCTGGTCTGGAAACTCGACCGCTTTGCCCGAAATCGCTACGACAGCGCACGGTATAAGACCCAGCTGAAGAAGAACGGTGTCAAACTTGTTTCGGCTACGGAAATCATCTCTGAAGGGCCGGAAGGCATCATTCTGGAATCGGTGCTGGAGGGCTATGCGGAATACTACTCTGCCGACCTTGCCGAGAAGGTCGTCCGTGGACAGACGGAGAACATCCTAAAAGGCCGCTGCAACGGTGGCCGTGGAACCTTTGGTTATACACTGGATTCGGAACGGAAGTTCCATATTGACCCTCTCACCTCGCCTTTTGTGCTGGAATCATTCAGAAAGTACCGGGACGGTCTTACGATGAAGGAGATCCGGGACTGGTTGAATGAAAACGGCATCAAGAACCCGGTGGGCGGTGCGTTTACTTATAACAGTGTCGAACATATGCTCAAGAATCGGCGGTACATCGGAGAACTGAAATTCCGGGATGTGGTCGTGCCGGATGCCATCCCGCCCATCATTCCGCTGGAACTGTTTGAGGATGTGCAGGAAAAGATTGCCAAAAACAAGAAAGCCCCTGCCCGAAGAAAGGCAGAGGATGATTACCTACTGACCACCAAGCTGCACTGTGGCTGCTGCGGTGCGCTGATGTTTGGCGAAAGCGGTACAAGCCGGACGGGCGAAGTCCACCGCTATTATAAATGTGCCACCGCCAAAAAGAGGAAGGGTTGCAAAAAGAAAACCGTCCGCAAACAGTGGCTGGAAGATTTGGTAGTGAAGCAGACCATGCAGCTTGTCCGGGACGATGCTGCTATGGAATCCATCATCGCCAAGGTCATGGAGCTGCAAGACCGGGAGAACACCAATCTTCCCCTCTATGAAAAGCAGCTCCGGGATGCGGAATCGGGTATCCAGAATATGCTCAATGCGATTCAGGCTGGAATCCTTACCAGTTCCACCAAGGAGCGGCTGGAGCAGCTCGAAGAAACCAAGCGTGAGCTTGAAGTCCGCATTGCGGAGGAAAAGCTGGCAAAGCCGAAAGTGACGGAAGATTTCATCCGCTTTTGGCTTCTCCGGTTTCGCAAGCTCAATATGAACCAGAAAGACCAGCGGCAGGCGTTGGTGGATACGTTCATCAATTCGATTTACCTGTACGATGATAAGGTTTTGATAACCTTCAACTATAAAGAAGGTACACAGACCGTGACTTTTGGAGAAGCGACAGAAGCTGCATCAAAGGGAAATGGTTCGGATTTGGATTGCTTTACTGCACCAAACAAGAAAGATCCGAACCTTTTCTCGAAAGAGAAGGGTTCGGATCTTTTGTTTTAGGCGGCGTGCCCCGCCGTACAACAAAAGCATCCGCAGCGCATGGCCGGGCTGTTTCAGCTCAGGCGCAGTGCGCTGCGGATGCTTATTTTTCAGGCCGCGCCCCCTCCCCCAAAGGGAGAGGTCACACTGCGCCCAGGTTTTGGTTTTCGCAAAACCTTATCAAAAGGCCGCTATGAGCTCCTCCTTCGGGGGAGCTGGCATTGCGAAGCAATGACTGAGAGGGTTTGTTTTGTTACCCCACCAGCTGCTGATAGGCATTCAGGGTCTTGTAGGCCGGGTCGGAGTTGTCGGGGGCAAAGCGGCCGCCCAGCTTCTGGTCCATCAGGCCGTGCTCCACGCACCACTGCGCCGCCTTGGCGGTGTCCGGGTCTGCAACGTCCTTGAAGGCCGGGGCTTCGGCAGGCTCAGGACGGCCTGCGGTGTTCCACAGCAGCAGGGCAGTCTGGGCACGGTTCTCCGGCATGGCCACGCCCTCCGGCAGCAGGGCTTTCAGCTGCTGCTCGGAAACATAGCTGTACACGCCGTAACCCACCAGACCGGCCACGGCTGCGCCGCCCACCAGCAGGATGGCCGCGCCGCCGCCACCACCGCCGTCGTCGCCACCGGTGGAGACACCGGCGCTCTTGGACATGGCGCGGGCAGAGACATTTTCATTGGGCATCGTAAAGGTTGCGGTCCGCTGGTACTGGCCCGTCAG
Source organism: Faecalibacterium sp. Marseille-Q4164 (assembly GCF_017377545.1). Lineage (NCBI taxonomy): Bacteria > Bacillati > Bacillota > Clostridia > Eubacteriales > Oscillospiraceae > Faecalibacterium > Faecalibacterium sp. Marseille-Q4164. The sequence continues at coordinate 19,031 of NZ_JAFREJ010000010.1, forward strand.
GGTGTTGGAAACAGACCCATAGGGGGTGATCTCCCACCAGCCAAACTCCTCGTTCTCCGGGAACTTGGTGGTGTCTGCCGTCAGGGTCACCGTATCGCCGGGCTTCACGTTCAGCACAGCACCGGTGCTGCCGTTCACCGTGGCAACACCGTCGGTCACTGTCAGCTGGTACTTGCCCGCCTCCGGGGGAATCGTGGAGTCGCCGCCAGTGGAGCCGCCGGTAGAGCCGCCGCCAGTGGAACCACCACCAGTGGAGCCGCCGGTGCCAGTCACATTCAGTTTGAAACTTACTTCCATTATATCGCTTCTGCACTTATAAGCGTAGTACACTACGTTTGTGCCTTCATCGACTGTCAGAATGTTCCCGTTGGCTTTGCCATGCTCCCATCCTGTAACCCGGGTTACATCAAAGTTCCCGGGCAGATTTCGCAGGTCAAACGTACGGTCAGGGTTCAGGGTAACGGTGTAAACGTTTTCACCGCTGTAAATATCAGTAGAACTGAAATTGAGATTCGGGTTGTTGTCCAAATTCAGGCTGGTGAGATGGTTATCCCCAAGCCACAATTTAGTCAAGTTTTGACTGCTGCTTACGTCCAACACGGTTAGCTGGTTGTCGAAGCAGTTCAGCTCCTCCAAGGCACTCATATTGTCCAAATTCAGCTGGGTCAACTGATTATGGGCACAATTCAGTTTCTTCAGCAGTTTATTTTGGCCCAGAATCAGCGTTGTCAGCTGGTTGTTTTGGCATTCCACACTTACCAAACGGGTCTTATGTTTCACATCTGCGTCCAGCTCTGTCAACTGATTTGCGGAACAGTTGAGTGTTACCAGGAATATACTATTTTTGACATCCAGTTGCGCCAGATCGTTGTGCGAGCAATCGAGCGTCACCAAATCTTTCAGATGCGATACATCCAGCTGTTTCAATTGGTTCCCAGAGCAAATCAGATGGTAAATTTTGGGATTCTTGCTCAGGTCCAGCTGGGTCAGTTGATTCGTATTGCATATCAATTTTTCCAACTCTGGATTCTGTCTCAGGTCTAATTTCTGGATAGAATTGTTTTCGCAATTCAACTCTTTCAGGTTGGGGAACGCCTCAATGCCTTTTAAGTTGCTGATGTTCCATCCTTTGACTTCGATACTTTCGACTTTTCTTTGTTCTTCCACCGTGAGGACATCTCTGCCACTTGCTTTGTAGTTTTTGATGTACTTTCTAAAGTTAGGGTCAGGGAAATTTTTCTCATTGATGGGCAGACTGGTTTCAAAGATGAATGTAGGTTTTACTCCCTTGCCGCAATCGTATTGGTAGCTCACCTCATCCTTGCCATCTTCCACTGTCAGAATCGTGCCAGAAACAGAGCCGCCGTGCCAGTTGCTTGCCTTTCCCACGTTAAAGCCGTGCAGAGTGTTCAGGTCAAACGTTCCGTTTGTAAGGACTGCGATAGGGTGCCTGTTTCCATCAGCATTTATAGTGCTTCCGACCATATTGGAAAAGTCCACACAAGCCAGCCGGTTTTCCGAACAGCTCAGATGGCTCAAGCTGGTATTCTTCCTCAAGTCCAGCGTTGTCAGCTGATTTCCATCACACGTCAGCGATGCCAGATTCTGATTCCGGCTTACGTCCAGTTCTGTCAATTCATTATGGTGACAATCCAGCAGTGTCAGGTTAGTCTGGTTTTTGACATCCAGCTCTACCAGTTGATTTACAGAGCAATTCAACTGTTTTAGCTGGTAGCAACGGCTAACATCCAGCGCCATCAGTTCGTTGTTGGAACAATCAAATTTGACCAGTTCCTCTTCGCTCCGCATTACGATTCGCCATATTTTGTTATAGGAGCAATCTACCTCCTCAAGTTTCAGCCCATGGAGAATGCCCAGATCCATGTAGGTCAGGTTATTATGGGAGCAATTCAATATTTTCAGTCCGCTTGAAAGAATAGGATAATACTCTTTCAGTTGATTATAGGAACAATCCAGCTCCCTCAGTTTGAAATTTTTGCCAACATTAAGTGTTGTCAAGCCGATACCGTGGCAATCCAGCGTTTCGAGATCTTCAAAGAAACGGATTCCCTCAAGATTTTTGATCTTGTAATCGTCAGGGATCGTCATCTCTGTGATGCTGAGTTCCTGCGCATCGAGCTTGCCATTGTGGTTTGTGTCACATCTTTCTTTGAGAAAGCGCTGAAATTCTGCATCCTTGAATTTCAGTACAAAATCCGGCGAATCAAAAGCAATTCCTGTGCTCGCCGCAAAGGCGCTGAAGGGCTGGAAGGTGAACACCATAGCCAGTGTCAGCAGAGCACTGACCAGGCGCGTTCGTTTTGTGAATCGTTGTTTCATGGGGTGCTCCTTTCTATGGTAAAATTTATTTTTTCAGGGCCCCATTCGGGAGAAGCGTCAGCTTCTGCCGAAAAAAGGGTACCCTTTTTTCAAAAAGCGGTCATTGCCCGGCAGGGGGCAGAATGGTCATTCTGCCGTCCACCGCCGCATCCAGCATCTCGTGCTCCCGGAAATATTCCATCAGGATATCCTGGCAGGAGGTAGCCACGCTGCGGGGCTTCTGGATCTTGCAGATGGTATCGTAGGAGATGTTGAAAAAGCTCTCGATGTTTTTGAAGTGGTAGTTCTGCAGGCCCACGGTGAACAGGGCATCGTCGCCGATCTCCTTACCCACCTCCTTGCCGCAGTAGGTAAAGTAATCAAAGTCGCCCTTGGCGCGGTCGTAGCGCAGCCGCAGGGTGGAGGGCAGCTGGTAGAACTCGGTGTGGCCGGTGTAGGCCTCCTCCCGCAGCATGTAGTGGAGCATCTGGCGCAGCTGCTGGCCTGTCACCTTGAACATGAACACGCCGTCGTCGTAGGGGAAGCCCTCGATGAGGTCGCCGTAGGTGACAATGGGGCCCAGCTTTTCGGCCCGGATGCTGCCGGAGCCGATGAGCATGACATCAATGCCAAGGCTGCGGGTGAAGATATCCGCAAACAGGTTGCCCAGCTCGGTCTCCCGGGTGCGCTGGGGGTGGGTCAGCTCCCGGCGGAAGCGCCCTACGATGTGGCTGTACTTTTCGTCCACCTGGCTGGTGAAGCGGTGCAGCACCTGCTCCATGGCAGGGTTGCGGGGGCAGGTCTCGGCGCAGATGGGCACGGTGCGCCATGTGTAGGAATCGATGCAGTTGTTGTCGGTGTCCACAATGATATCAAAGCGCCCGATCTGGTCGGTGCCGGTGCCCGCCTGTGCAATGATCACGCCGTTTTCCTCCACCTCGTGTTCCAGGTAGGTGTGGCTGTGCCCGCCGATGATCAGGTCCACCCCCCAGGCCGGGTCCAGCTGGCGGGCCAGGTGGCGGTCCTCCTCAAAGCCGATGTGGGTCAGCAGCACGGTGAAGTCAATGTCGATGCTGTTGTGGGCGTTGCAGATCTTGCCCACCTCGGCGGCAGCGGCGGCGGTGTCCACAAAGGAGCCCACCAGCGATTCGGATTTGGTCTGGTTGATGACATCCTGCGTGATGATGCCGATGAAGAGGATGTTCATGCCGTCCACCCGCAGGATCTTGTAGGGGGTGAACAGCCGGGTGGGGGTGTTTTTGATGTAGAGGTTGGCGTTGATGATGGGGAACCGGGCACATTTTTCGATGAACAGCAGGTGGGCGATGCCGTAATCCACCTCGTGGTTGCCGATGGTGACGATGTCCGGGGCAAGGGCGTTCATGATTTCGATGGTGGAAAGGCCCTTGTACTCCGAATCGATGACCGAGCCCCGGAACATATCACCTGCAATGGCGTAGATGGTGTTGGGCTCCTCTGCCCTCACCTTTTCGATGTAGCCGGACAGCATGGAAACGCCGCCCACCAGTTTTTCGTCCACCTGCTCTGCCAGAAAATCTCCGTGCAGATCATTGGAGTGGAGGATGGTGATTTTTTTGGTGTGTTTCATGGTGCATTCCTCCCGGTGTGGGTCGGCGGCGGTCAGCCCATGGCCTCCTGCCGCGCAAAGTAAACGGTGCTGACCAGGCTCATGTAGCTTTCCTCGTTCTCCAGATAGAACTTCAGGGCAAGGGTGTCCTCGTCCTCCAGCGTAACGGCGTAGCGGGAGCCGTCCTCCCCGGTAAAGGTGGCGTACCACTCCTGATTGGACTGGAAGGGCACCTCCGGGGTGCCATCGTGGTAGAACAGCTCTGCCTCTTCCACGTTCAGCTCCGGGTAGGGGGTGATGTAGCTGGCGGTCAGGGGCAGCTGGTCGCCCTCGGTCTCGGTATCCGTGGGCAGGAAGCACATGGCATCGGCATCTGCCGGGTCGGTCTCAAAATAGCCCTCGTCGGTGTCGCGGGCGAACTCCAGCCAGTTACCCTCCAGCGACCACGGGTCGGCAACGGAGATCCAGTCGTCCCCTTCCGGGTAGATGGTAAAATCGCACACGCCCTCGGCTTCCACCACATGGCCGTTCTCGCCGGAAAGGAAGGGGCTGAATACCAGCTCTTCGCCGGTGCTGGGGTACAGTTCCACCTCGGTGTTGGGAACGATATCGCTGATGTTGCACAGCAGCAGGATGGGCTGACCGTCCTCACTGTAATAGAGCTGTTTCCCGCGCTGGAGCGGTTTTTCGGCATCGTCTGTCAGGCTCGTCTCGTAGACGAACAGGGTGGCCTGCGCCTCCTGCGGGAAGATGCAGTACAGGTCGCACCCGCCATCCGGTGCCACGACCCAGTGATCCTGCGGGATGTCGTAGACAAAGCCCCACAGCTCCCGCAGGTCGGTCTGGCTATCCAGCACCTGCTGCACATCGGTGGTGATCTCGTAGGAGCCGCCCAGATACAGCACACAGGCGCGGTATTCGTCCTCCCCTGCCAGAAGGCGCATGTAGGTCACGTCCTCCGGCTCCTCATATTCCTGCTTTTGGGTGTTGGAGGCGATCATGTTGTCTCCGTCCAGCCTGTTTTCGGGCTTGGAGCTGGGGGTGCTGCTGCCGTTGCCGCAGCCCGCCAGACCGATGGCCAGCGCCAGCAGGGCGGCCAGAAGTTTCAGGTTTTTCATGGGTTCTCCTTTCTCATGCCCTGCCGGGGCGCGCCTCAGGAGGCAGCGCCGGGCGTTGGGTGGTTGGAAAAATCGTCTACGCCCTCCACTGGCACAGGGCTGCCGGTGGAGGCGGAAAGCTGGGGCGACCAGTCCAGCGCGCGGCCGGTGGTGCAGTAGACCACCGCCATGATGTCGGGGGTGTCCGGGGTGCCGTTGCACAGCAGCAGCACGGGTTGACCATCCCGCCCGCAATACAGCTCCCGGCCCGTCTGGTGCGGGTACTGGTGGTCCTGCTTTTCGTAGAGGAACAGGGTGTCCCGGCTGCTGACAGCGAAGAGGCAGTACAACTCCCGCCCGCCGCCCGGCGCTGCGACCCGGTGGTCTGCCGGGATGTCCGCAACAAACTGCCACGGCTGTTCCTGCAGGCTGTCCAGCGCAGCGTCCACATCGGCGGTGCGCTCCGGGACGCTGCCCAGATAGAGCACTGCGGCAAGGCTGCCGTTCTGTTCGGCCTGCTGCCGCAGCTGCGCCACGGTCACAGCGTCCGGCCGGGAAGCGCTGTCCGAAGCTGCCGCGCCGGAGCGGATGGGGTCGCCGTCCACCGGCCCGCAGCCCGCAAGGCTCAGGGTCAGCGCCAGCGCGGCGGCAAAGAGCCGCATGGTCAGGCCCTTCATCTCAGGCCCACGGGTCGGCAGACGTGGGGATGCGGATGCCGGTCATCAGGTACTGCTCCCACAAAAACCACTGCCCGTTGCCCTTGCGGCGCAGCTTGATGGGCCGGGGGTCATCGGCACCGCCGCAGGGGATGAAGAGCTTGCAATAGCCATCCTCCACATAAGAGGTGTGGTTGCTGCCCACCAGAAGGGTGAAGGGCTGGCGGGGGGTATAGCCGTTTTCCGGCGACGCGCCCACAAAGTAGGAGAAGGGGATGTAGCTCTTGCCGTCCCGGAAGCGGTCGTTCAAAAAGGAGATGTCCTGCCCGTTCAGCGGGCGGGGGCCGCGCAGCCAGTTGAGCATCTCCTGCCCGATGGCCTTGTCGGCACCGTAGGCGCACAGCGCGCAGACGGTGAGGGCTGCGGCCTTGAAGGGGGTGTCCAGGCTGGCCTCCGGCAGCTCCTGCATCTGGGCAAGGCTTTCCGGCAGAGCCTGAAAGGTAAAGGTGACGGTCTGGTTTCCACCGGCGGTGGCAGCGGCCTGTTTCATCTTATCAAAAAGTCCCATGAAAATACTCCTTTCTGTTTCAGCTGTAAGGGTTCAGCCCCGTTTCGGGTCGTAGCGGGGCACGGTCCGTTTGCGGACCACCTTTTGGTCCAAGTCCAGACTGAGGTTTGCGAAATAGCCGTTTTCAAAATACCATGCAAGGTCCTTTGCATCCATGCCAACGCTGTTGCACAGCCACCGCAGGGGCACCTCCGGCCCGGAGTAGCTCTCCACCCGCCGGGCGATGGTTCTTGCATGGTAGCGGCGGGCCTCTCCGCGGGCAAACAGTGCCAGGGGCACAGCCCCCACCACGATCCAGAATACATAGCCTCCGATGTAGGAATAGTCCTTATCCTGCAAACTCAGGCAGAGGGTATACAGCCCGCCAAAGGAGCAGAACACGCAGAAGGCAAGCCCCGCGTTCCGCAGCCATTTGAGGACACGGGGAATCTCGCCGCGGGCTTTTTCCGAAAGATAAGGGTTCATAAGGTTCCTCCTTTCAGAACGAGCCGCCTCCGCCGCCGTGGGTGGTGCCGCTGGAAGAGGTGTGGGTGGAGCTGCCGCCGGAATCGCTGGAGCTGGACTCCTTCGGCCGCTCGGTGCGGTGCACATCACGGTACAGGAACAGCTCCCGGCTGTTGGTCAGGTTCATGCTGCCCTCCCGCACATAGCTGGCGGCGTTCTCCTGGAACGCCACGCTGCGCAGCTGGCTTTTCATTACGCTGACGACGACCCATGCCAGCACAAGGCCGATGCCCACCGCAAGGACCAGGTACATGGGGGAAAGCGGGTCCCGGGGCAGGGTCTTTACATCATAGGGGCGGCCCGCCCGGGCAGCGTCGATGTAAGTATCCGACCACTGGACAAAGGTGCGGAAGGCGGCGGCGTAGTCCCCCTCCGCCATAAAGGGCTTCATCTGTTCGCCAAGGTACTGGATGCCGGCATCCGTAAAGGCGGTGATGCCGTAGCCGCAGGTGGAGATGTGCCATTTGCGGTCGCCCACGCTCACCAGCAGCAGCACGCCGTCCATATCGGGGCCGTAGCCGAACTGACAGTAATCATAGAGGTCATCGGCATAGGCCTCCATGCTGTCGTACCCCACGCTTTCCAGCGACTCAACGGTGGCAATGGTCACATCGAAGCTCTGGCGGAGGCTCAGCTCCTCCAGTGCATCCTCCAGCTCGCTGTCCTCTTCTGCAGTCAGGACATCCGCGCTGTCGTTCATGCGGTAGTACAGGTCGGCAAAGCCGCCCTCCACCGCAAATGCCGGAACGGTCAGGAGCACCGCAAGCACCAGTGCTGCCAGCGCCGCAAAGAGGGAGCGCAGGCGTTTGGAAGTCTTTTTCATCGTTCGTCCCTCCTTTACAGGATCCGTGCCAGCCACAGCAGCCACATCACGCCGTAGGACGCGGCGGAAAGGGCAGCCGTAAGGCCCAGCATCCACTTGCGGGCAGCGCCCTTGTCCACGGGCAGGTCGCCCACGAATTTGCCGGTCTGTCCGTTCATGGCAAACAGGTAGTTCTCGCCCCGCCAGCTGGTGCTCAGCAGCCAGACCGGGAACAGCGCGTACTTTGCCTTGCCGCCATGGAGCTGGATGCTGCTGTTTTCCACCTTGACCGAATCGTAACCGGTAACGGTCTGCTGGAACGTTTCCTCGGTGGAGCGGCGGATGCGCCTGTTGGCCCGCTCGATGCTGTCCTCGGCGGTCACATCATATTTGTCCGCCACATAGCCTGCCAGATAGGCGGTCTGGAAGGGGATGGCATCCTGCATGGCAAAGGGCTCGATGGATTCCATCAGGTCATCCTCGATCTTGGAGGAGCCGTCCACGGGCACCGCGTCAAAGCCCAGGGTGCCGTCCCGCCGGACAGAGTAGTAGTTGGTCTCGGTGTAGTCGTACTTGCTGTCCGACCAGCTGCGGGTCCGGGTGGCGGTGAACCGCAGCTGAGCGTCGGCATCGCTGTCAAAGAGCCAGAAGGGCACATACACGCCCTTGACCTCGTCGATGTGGTTCTGGCTGCGGAACACCCGGGGCAGCAGGGTCTTGCCCTTGAGGTGCTCCTGCAATTTGGCCTTGGCGGCCTTTTTGTCCAGCTTGAAGGGGATGATGAGGTCGGGCCGCAGCGCCCCGGCAAACTGTCCGGTGAGGACGATGGGGTTGCCGCAGAAGGGGCAGGCCGAAGCCGCCATGGTGTCGTCGCCCACGATCTCGCCGCCGCAGCTCTTGCAGCTGTAAGTGTGCAGACCGGCGGTCTCCCCTTCTGCCCAGCTGCCGCCGGGGGTGGTCCACTCCATCTCGCTGGGCTTTTCGTCCTTCAGTTCCTCGTCGTAGCCCTTGAGGGTATCCACGTCGAACTCGGTGTCACAGTAAGGGCATTTCATCTTCTGGGTGGCGCTGTCAAATTGGATGGCGCCATCGCAGCAGGGGCACTTGTATTCCAGCATTCCTGCCATAGCGTTTCCTCCTGTTGTTCCAAAGGGGGCCGGGGGCTCTTCCCCGGCCCCGCTGTTTTTGTGTTGGTCTTCCCGCCGAAGCGGTCGGCTCAGAAATCCGTAGTGATGCGGAACACCACCGGCTCGTCCGGCTCGGTGGCTTTGCCGTGGTGGCCCACTGCCAGGAAAGCGTTTTCCTCCAGCGGCAAAAAGACGTCAAAGGTGCAGAAGTCGCCGCACAGCTGGCACAGGGTCTCGCGCTCGCCCACGGGAAGGGACTTTTCCAAAAAAGTGCCGTCCGGCCCGTACAGCTCCCACACATAGCCCGTGTCCAGCAGATAGCCGTTGGGGCGCTTCATCATCACGGCGTCAAAGCTGCCCACCGGCTGCGAGCTGCGGGCCAGCTCATTGCCGTCCAGATCAAAGGCAGCAAAGTAATCATCGCCGCTGGATTCCAGCTCGCCCACCGTCAGCAGCTCGTCCCCGCTGAGGTTCAGGGAGGACATGCTGCAGAAGGGTCCGATCTCGTTATCCCCTTCCAGCGTCAGCTCGGTGTACTCGCCGTCCTGCACCAGCACCGGCGCGGAGTTGGTCCAGTAGATCACGGTCAGATCCCGGTCCTTGGAGGAATAGCAGCTGCCCGAGTAGTCCAGTGCGTCGCCGGGCTCCTCCGGGTCGCTGCTGTTCAGATCGTAGCAGTAGACGTCAAAGGTGTCCATGGCATACAGGATGCCATTGCGGTCGATGCTGAGGGCGTTGCTGCCGTCAATGTTGTACTCTGCCACCGGGGTCAGCCGGTCATCCTTGATGGCATACTCGAAGATCTTGGCAGACTGCTTTTCATCGTCCTCGTTGTAGAAGCTGAAGAAGTAATTGCCCCGGTAGCTGTCCGCGTGGATCAAATGATAGGCACCGCCTACCTCGCGGCGGACATCAAAGGGGATGTACTGCGCCTTGAAGGTGTATTCGCCGATGGTCAGTTCCCCGGTTTTGAACTGGGCCACAAGGGCCCCCGTGGGGGCAGCCTTCTTCCCTGCTGCTTCCGGCTGTGCCGAAGCGGACGGGGCACTGCTGCTGGAAGCCGGTGCACTGGAAACGCTGGAAGCGCTGGCGGCACCGGAGCCGCCGCAGGCGGTCAGCCCGAGGGCGGCGGTGGCAAGGCCCATGGCCTTGAGGAAATCTCTGCGCTGAATCTTTCTCATATCCGTTCCTCCTTTTGGGGTCACTGCACTTTTGCAAAGGCTTCGTCAGCACGGCGGCTGTACAATGCCATGCCGCCGGTCTGGGCATCGTTGGCCAGATTGATGTTCTCCACGAACTGGGCCTTTTCCTGCTCAGAGAGCTGCCCGCCCTTCATGGCGGCAGATGCCACGGCACCCATGGCACCGATCATACCCATCTGGCCCTTCAGCTCCCGTTCCTCGGCCTTGGACATCCGGCGGCCGAACATGCTGGTCTCATTATCGTGGACCCCGAAGATGTGGTCCAGATGCTGCCGTGCGATGTGGGCATAGCCGATCTCCCGCCGGTCCCGCTTGCTGAAGCAGATGACCAGCTCCTGCTTGATGTAGGGGTGGGGACGCATACCCCGCTGGGTCTGGGCCTCGGTGATGCCGCGGGGCTGCACCAGACGGATCTTCAGGCCGCCGCCGTTGAGGGTGGGTTCCTGGCCCGGCTCCTTGGCGGGGGTCTCGTCCAGATACTCCTCATAGCTGGCGATCTGGTCGTAGCGGATCAGCTCCGGCATCTTGCCCCGGCCGCCGGTGCGGTCGTCGATGTACAGCATTCCAAGCTCATCGCAGAACACCAGCCCCATTTGCGTCGGGGTGGAGGGGTATGCGTTGACCCGGAACTCGGTCTTGTCGAACACCTCGTCGAACACCCGCTTCATCCGGGCCATGTACTCCATGTGCTCCTTTGCTTCGTCCAGCGTCAGCTCACTGAGCCGGATATATTTGGAGCACTTGTTGCCACAGTCATCGCAGAGGAACTGTCCGTCCCGGAGCTTGGAGCGGTGCAGGGTGCCGCACTCCTTGCCGCAGACGGCACAGTTCTGTTTTGCGAACAGGTTGGAAAAGAATCCCATCATGGTATGCTCCTTTCATTGCTCTGTATTGTCAGGTCCGGTCGCTGTCGTCAAAGGGGTCGCCGCACTCCGGGCAGAACTTGGGCGGGTGAGCGGGGTCTGCCGGCTCCCAGCCGCATTTGTCGCACTTATACTTGGGCGTACCGGCGGGCTTTGGTTTGCCGCACTCGGAGCAGAAGCGGCCCTTGTTCACTGCGCCGCAGCTGCAAGTCCAGCCTTCTGCTGCCGCCGGGCGGGGCTTGCCACACTCCGGGCAGAACTTACCCGTAACGGTAGCACCGCAGCTGCAGGTCCAGCTGTCCGCAGCGGGCTTCGGCTCCGGCTTTTTGCTGCCGCATTCCGGGCAGAATTTGCCGGTAACGGTAGCGCCGCAGCTGCACTGCCAGCTGTCCGCCGGGGCGGGTGCGGGACGGCTGACCTGCTGGGGCGCGTCCACGCTGTCCGGATGGGCCTGCTGGCCCATGGCGAACAGGTTCTGGGCGCTCATGCCGCCCATGCCGCCTGCACCGGCCGCCATGCCCATGCCCATAAAGCCGGTCATGGCACCGGCGGTGTTGCCGGCGGCGGTCTTCATGGCATCGATCTGGCCGCCCACCAGACGGGCGGCAGCGGTGGTGGGGTCGGTGGTCATGGCGTTTTCTTCCCACTCTGTGATCTTCTTCTGCTGCTCCTCCGGGATGGACAGGGAGTTGATGTTGAAGGAGAACACCTCAATGCCCCGCTTTTTGCGCCAGACATTCGACAGTTGCTCGTTGAGCGCCTCGGAGATCTCCAGCGTGTGGGCAGGGATCTCGTAATACTGCACCTTGTTGGCCGAAAGGGTGGCAAGGGCAGGCTGCAGGGCGTTCATCAGCTCGCTCTTCAGCCGGGGTGCGATCTCCGATGCGTCATACTGGGTGGAGACGTTGCTGCACACGTTGGTGTAGAACAGCAGCGGGTCGCAGATGCGGCAGGTGAAGCTGCCGTTGCACCGCAGGTTCACCGAGAGCTTGTAGCCCCGCTCCTCGCTGACCACCACCCGGAAGGGAATGGGGGTGGCGGTGCCGTACAGGATCTCGCCCAGTTCCTTGGTGTTGATGTAGTACACCCGCTGGTCCTTGCCCGTGTCGCCGCCGTAGGTAAAGCGCTTGGCCACGGTCTGGAATGTCTGCGCCAGACTGTCGCCGAAGTTTCCGGTGAAGACGCTGGGCTCGGTGGACGAATCGAAAGTGAACTCGCCCGGCTCCGCGCACACCTCCACCACGCGGCCCTGCTCCACGATGAGCATACACTGGCCGTCTGCCACGGCGATGCCGCTGCCACTGGTGATGATGTTGTCCTCGCCATTGTTGGAGCTGCGGCGGGAAGTGCGCTTCTGGCCCTTGACCATCAGCACATCCTTATCCAGAGCGTCGCAGTAGAAAAATTCCTTCCACTGGTCTGCAAGAGTTCCGCCCAGTGCACCCATACCTGCTTTGATAAGACCCATAGTAATTTCCTCCTGTATGTTTTATTTGTGTAAACGATAACTTTTTTGTTATCGCACGGTTTCCGGTTTCGGTCACGGTACAAGGGTTAGATCCGGGGAGTCGTTTTTCCAGTAAATGGGACGCGTGTCCCGGTCAAACAGCACTTCTCCGGCGCGGTATTTCAGGCTGCAACCGCTGGGGCTGCCGTCATCGTTCAGCAAAATGGCCCAGAACTCGCAGGGCCTGCCGTTCTGGTCGGTCAGCGTGAAGTACAGCTCGGTACCGTCCTCGGTGCGGCCCTGTGTTCCCTCGGCGGTGCCGGTCAGGGTGCCGTTCCACCCGTCCCATTCCACGCTCATGCAGCAGCTGCCGTCCGGCAGGAAGGTCATCCAGCGGATGCCCTTTGCGGCCTCGTCTCCGGCGCGGTAAGTGCCCCACAGCCTGCGGGGGATGGCGGTGTAGCCGATGTCGTCCCACGCCTCGGTGCGCTGAAAAACGTACCAGACCTCACTGCCCTTTTTGGGGCCGGTGGACTGCATCCGCAGCGAGCGGTCCTCCATCATGGAGATGGTCCAGCGGCTTCTGCCGTCCTCGCTGAGGCATGTCAGGTTCCAGCCCTGACTTTTTTCCCCGTCCCAGCCGGTCACAGCGCCGGCATTCAGCTCTCCGGTGCGGGTCTCGGCAGCGGACTGGATCTGCGGGCTGACGTATGTTTCCCGGATGAAGGAGACGGTCACCGTGCCGGTGATCTCGGCCTTTTCCAGCCGCAAGGTAAAGCTTTCGTTGCGGTCGGCGGGGACACAGCTTTCACCCTGCGTCACCGCCGTGACTGCCATCCACTCGGCCAGCACCTGCCACTCCCAGTCCGGTGGCAGCGGCTGTGCGTCCAGCGGGATGGTCGGGGCATCGGTCACGTACTCCTCCCCGGAGGCGCTGAACCGGCGGATGAGAAAGGTAACGTTCCCCGCTTCGTCAAACGAAACCGGCAGCTCGTCCAGCGAAGTCCACCATGCGGTGTTTCCCTCTTTCAGGCTGCCGGGGGGCAGCATTCCTCTCTCGATGGCGGCTTGACGGTCCAGCTCATCCCGGCGCTTCACGTCGCGGTAAAGCGCCTCTTCCAGCGCAGCGGGGTCTGCCCCCATGCGCTGCAGCATCTGGGTGACGGTCAGCTGTTTTCCGCTGTCAAAGTCAAAGCACCAGCCCCAATGGAAGGGTGCATCCGTACCGCCATAGCAGCTGCTGACCACAAGGCTGACGCAGTCGCCGTACCAGCTGGCGTTCCAGTTCATCTCAATGCAGATGTCCCACGAATCTGGGTCGGCTGCCGCCGGGCAGTCTGCGTACTCCTGCACATCGTATTCGTAGAGCTGGGCGATCTCAGCGTTGATGCGGGCAGCATCGGCGCTGTCGCTTTCCAGCCGGGGCAGATGGATGTTCAACCGGACCTTGCCGCCGTTTTCCGCCTGCACCACCTTTTCAAGGGTGTACTGCTCGGTGATCATCACGGTGGCGTGCATGGAATCCGGCGGGGTCGATTTCAGCTCCCGGCTGCCAGCCGGGCGGGCAGAGGCTGCGGTCTTTGCCCCGCAGCCCGCCAGCAGCGCTGCCAGCAAAACTGCCGGTATCCAGCGGAATGCTTTGTGTTTCATGGTGGTTCTCCTGTGTTCTCAGCGGCTCCCGCCGGGGTCAGGGATCCGGGCAGCGGATCAGCTGCAGCTGGGTCTCGCCCTCGGCAAAGGGGTTTTGCCCGGCGATCATGGTAAGGTTCAGGGTCTCGTTGTACAGGTCGTACTTCACCGCCGCCACAAAGGTGATGCCCGGCATCCCGTCTGCCGTCTCGCTGGTAGAGACGCCCAGCACCATGCCCTCCGGCACCACGCCCAGATAGTCGGCGTAGCCCTGATAGAAAACGTTGTTGTCCTGCACGCCCATCTGGACGGAACCGTTGCTTTCCACGTCCATCCAGTCAAACTGGTTGTCAGACATGTCGTTGAAGGCACCGACGGCCTCCGAGGGGATCTCCTGCATGTTCCACTCTGCTGTCAGGGGAGCCAGCTCCAGCACAGAGCCATCCTCCTGATGCAGAATTACCTCTTTGCCGCTGCGTTCCAGCGCCACGCCGTTGTTTGCAATGTAGATGGGGTCCTGGCAGACCAGAGCGCTGCCGAACATAAGGCAGTGCAGCACATCCACATACTCCACCACGCCGTCCCTGGTCAGCAGATAGACCACCGGGTGGAAGGACGCGCCCAGTTCTCCGATGCACACATCCACATACTCATTATAGATGCCAAGGATGGGGTAGGTGCGGTCCTGTTCCAGCCGGATGCCGTAATCCGCGTCCCATGCGGCGGTCTCCGGCGTGCGGCGGAGGGTGACGGTGCCCTGGGTTCCTTCCAGCTGCACCGAAGCGCTGCCGTAAGTATCGGTCAGCACCGGGGTGTCGGCGGGGGTCAGCGGGATCTCCACATCCAGCTGCCGCCAGCCCCACCCGGCGGGGGAGCTGCACCCGCCCCGGAGCACCAGCCGGTCCTGCTCCGGCAGCAGCAGGCACAGGTCATCCAGCTGGTTGTTTTCCAGCGTGTTCATCCGCATGCTTGCCAGATTGCCGCCGCTGCGCAGGCCCTCGTAGTAGCCGCCCTGCGCCATATTCCGGTCAAAGGTCTGCATGGCCTCGCGCAGCATCTGCTGCTGCACGGCATCCGGGTCCAGCCCCATGCGCTGAAGCATTTCAGCCACGGAGACCTGCTTTCCGGTGGCAAAATCGAAGCACCAGCCCCGGGAATACCCCGGATCGGTACCGCCGTCGTAGCGGAACATCACAAGGCTGACGCAGTCGCCGTACCAGTAGGCATCCCAGTTGATATAAGTATCATAAGTATCCGGGCTCCCCTCGTCCTGCTGGGGCTCGATCTCCGGGCTGTCCTCGTACTCTCGGAATTCTGCCGCATACATGGCGGCAAGCTCATAGTTGATATAAGCGGCGTCCGGGCTGTAGCACACAAGCTGCGGCACATGGATGTTCAACTTCTGTGCGCTGCCCCACTCGTACAGCTGGATGGTCTTTTCCAGCGTGAACTGCTCGGTGATGCGGTCTTTTTGTGCTGTCTGCACCGCCGTGTCTGCGGTGCTCTGGGGGACAGTGCCGGAGCCTGTGGGGGCAGCGGGAGCCGCTGCGCTGCCGCACCCCGCCAGCACCACCGCCGCCGCCAGCACCGCAGCGGCAAGGCGTTTGTGTTTCATGGTGGTTCTCCTTGTTTTCTCAACCGTAGCTGCGGTTCATCTGCAGCTGGGTCTCGCCCTCGGCAAAGGGGTTTTGCCCGGCGATCATGGTCATGGTCAGGTTCTCGTTGTACAGGTCCATCTTGAACGCCGCCACAAAGTTGAGCCCCGCATCCGTAGAGATGCCCAGCACCACGCCCTCGGGCACAACGCCCAGATATGCGGCATCGCCCTGATCCATGCGGCTGTTGTCCTGCATGCCCATCTGGACGCTGCCGTCACTGGTCAGGTCCATCCAGCTCCAGCCGGTTTCGTCGGTATAGTTGTAGGAGCCGATGACGGAATAGGGGATCTCCTGCGCGCTCCACTCTGCCGACAGGGGAGCCAGCTCCAGCACAGAGCCATCCGCCCGGCGCAGGTTCACCTCGCTGCCGCAGAGTTCCAGCGCCACACCGTTGTTGGCAAAGTAGATGGGGTCCTGGCAGATCATGGCATCCCCGAACAGGAGGCAGCGCAGCACGTCCACATACTCCACCACGCCGTCTTTGGTCAGCAGATAGACCACCGGGCGGAAGAAGCCGTCCTCCTGCTCCCCGATGCACACGTCCACATATTCATTGTAAGCGCCAAGGATGGGGTAGGTGCGCGTCTGTTCCACCCGGATGCCAATGTCGCCCCATTGGTCGGTCTTTGGCGCGGGGCTCAGGGTGATGGCGGCCTGCGTTCCCTCCAGCTGCACCTGCACACCATCGTAGGTATCGGTCAGCACCGGGGGATCGGCGGGGGCGGCGGAGGTCAGCGGGATCTCCATATCCAGCTGCTGCCAGCCTTCTTCACAGCTGTACTTTCCACGGAGCACCAGCTGATCCTGCTGTGGCAAAAGCAGGCACAGGTTTTCCAGTTCATTGTATTCCAGCGTGTCCATTCGCATTTGCGAAAGCTCTCCGCCGAGACGCAGGCCCTCGTAATACGCGCCCTGCGCCATCTCCCGGTCAAAGGCCTGCATGGCCTGCCGCTGCACCTGCTCCTGCACGGTGTCCGGGTCCAGACCCATGCGCTGCAGCATCTCGGCCACGGTGATCTGCTGGCCGGTGGCAAAATCGAAGCACCAGCCGCTGTAACGCCACGGGGCGGTGCCGCCGTAGCGGCTGCGCACCACCAGGCTGACGCAGTCGCCGTACCAGTAGGCATCCCAGCCCACACCGATCTGCGGGTACTCGCCGCCCGGCTGCCCGGCCTCCTCGTAGGCCTCATATTCCCGGAAATCCGCCGCATAGATGGCGGCAAGATCCTTGTTCAGGCTTACGGCATCCGGGCTGTCGCATTCCAGCTGCGGCACATGGACGGAAATGTACTGCACCTCTTCCTCTCCCCACACGCCCGAAACGTTCTTTTCCAGCGCGAACTGATCGGTGATGCGCTCCTTCTGGGCTGTCTGCACTGCCGTGCTTGCGGTGCTTTTGGCAGCTGCACCGGAGTTTGCGGGGGCAGCGGGGGCCGCTGCGCCGCCGCAGCCGGTCAGCCAGAGAGCCGCCGCCAGAACCACAGCAGCAAAACGTTTGTGTTTCATGGCTGTCTCCTTTTCGTCATTCATCGTTGGTGGGGTTTTCTGGCGTACGCATGATATAGGCCGCCCAGTAGGTCTTGCCCTGAACATCCGCCACGGTGATGCCGATGTCGAACACGTCCACTTCCTGAGAGTCCATGGGGCCCGGGGCATAATTGAATTTTCCTTCCAGCTCATCCATCAGGGCCTTGAACTGGGCCTGATTGGCCGGGTAGGGCCGGTCCAGATAGTAGCGTTTCTCTCTGTAATGGTCCAGCTGGATGCCATAGCAGTTGTGGTGGATGCTCCGGATGAAGCCGGTGGAGCCTCTGCCCCATCCATAACCGCCCTCATCAAAGCCAGCCCACATTCCATCCACATAATCGCCGTTCATCCGGGCTTCCAGCCCTTCCTCTGCGGAGAAGGAAGGAGTGTCGTAGTCCACAAACATCTGCATTTCGGACTGAATGGAGTGTTCCAGACCCGCATTGTACTGCAGTTTGAAGTACTGCACCTTCCGCCGGGTCAGCTCGGCATTGATGATCTCAAAGATCTTTCTGCCGTCCCGGATCACCGGAATAGGGGGCGAATCGGGAGCCTCCGGAAGCGGAGGGCCAAGGGTGGTGATCTCCCCACTGTAAAAGGGGTCGTAGGCAGAGGGGGGGAGGGAGCTGCCGGAGTCCGGGATGTCCGACGCACCGGAACCGCCAAAGCCCTCGTCCTCACAGGCGCTCAGGGCCAGCATCACCGCCGATGCGCCGGAGAGCTTGAGGAACGTCCGTCGGTCGTATCGTTTCATGGGGGTGCTCCTTTCTATAAAGCCCCGGACACAGGGGGAGTGTGCCCGGGGCAAAAGGGGGAAGTCTGGTTATCTTATGCCTTGTTATTTCGGAACACAACAGCGGTCATGTAGGTCTTGCCCTGAACCACCGGGCAGTAGATGCTGATGAACTCTGCCTTGGCGCTATTAGAATTGTTCAGCAGTTTTGCTACAAAAGTCCGAACGGCAGTATCCTCGCAAGAATACGCATCCTCCAGAGCCACCACCATATCGGGAGACGGTTCGGAGATTCCGGCCATACCTGCCAAACTGTCCTTGCCATACTTGTTCAGTATCTTGTCCTCAAGTCCATTGAGTTCCCCAAAAATGATCTTGTGGTCAGGGTCTTTCAACGTATGCGGTGTCTCGTTGGCCTCTTCAAAAACACGTCCGTAGCACCTTATGGCACCCACCGCATCCTGATTGAGGGTCAGCTGCTCATGGACAACCGCCTTTGCATCGTACTTTTCCTTCCAGACCTTGTTGATGGCTGCCACCAGCTCGGCTTCTTTGGACGTAGTGGGTGCGGGAGGTGCGGGAGGTGCGGGAGGTGCGTAGGGCTCGTCGCCGCAGGCGGCCAGTGCCATCATTGCAACGGCTGCGCCGGTAAGGGTGAGGAATGCGCGTCTGTTCAGTTCTTTCATGGGGTGCTCCTTTCAATACAGTATATTATAGATTACGGTTCGGGATTTGCGGGAAGTCCGTGCATCCCTGCCCCGGTTCAGTGCTGTGAATAGTTTACCATTACCGCCACCGCATAGGTCTTGCCCTTAATGGTGGGGCAGTAGAGCCCGATCATCCACTGCTCGGGATGCGGACTCACCAGTCCAGGCCCGGCCAGATACCGCACAAACTCCCTGACCTCGCTCTGACTATGAGGATACAGTTTCGTTAATTGCGTACCGTCATGGGTGCTGTTAGAAACTCCCCCAGTCCCCCGATAGCTTCCGCTTCCATATTTTTTATCGATTTCCGCTATCATTTCAGCCTCACGGTCTTTGTAGTCGTAGAATACATCATCAGGCAGGTTCCATTTGCGGAAATCCTCCTCGTCCATTTCAGGGTCATAGGTTTCAAAGGGGCTGGCTGTAAACTTTGCGAGGTCGGCAGCCTCCTGACAGTAGACCACAGACTTGCAGATATCAAGTTTGGGATTGGGGGCTACTTGTTTGTTGACTTCATACCAGACCTCGTTGATGGCTTTGAACAGGGCCAGCTCTTTGCTCTCAGAGGCCGGAGGTGCGGGAGGTACGGAGGGCTCGCCGTCGCAGCCTGCCAGCGAGAGCGCCACAACGGCTGCGCCGGTAAGGGTGAGGAATGCGCGTCTGTTCATCTCTTTCATGGGGTGCTCCTTTCTGTTGGTCCCCCCCTGTTTTTCCGGGGGGCTTTGTGGGGCGTGGGGTTCTCGGTACTTGCAGTCCGCTCCATCTTATGCTATCCTTATGAATAGAATCCGCAGTTGCCCGTCGACACGTTTTGTGCACAGCGACAGGCTTTCTGCACCGGTGCGAGACCTCTTCTGTTTGTACTGTACCATACCCGGAAAAAAATTGCCCCCCCAGAAAAGCCGTTTTTGGGGGGCAATTTGAAAATAAATTTTGGGGATTTTGGGCCTTCCCCGCAAAGAATCCCCCCAAAAAGCCCAAAATTGGGGGGATTTGGGGCGGCTGCCCGCCAAGGCAGGCCGCTGCGGCCCTTCTTTTGCCGGTTTTCCCCTTGGCTGCAAAATGCGGAAAGGAATCACGAACATGGAACGAAGGACATTTTTGAAGCTTGCGGCAGTTCTCCCCGGTCTGGCTCTTACGGGCTGCGGCGGCAGCAAGACCCTGCTCTCTGCCAAGGACCCCACCATGCTCAGCATCTGGCATGTGTACGGCGAACAGGCAGACTCGCCCATGAACCGCCTGCTCACCGAGTTCAACGACACCGTGGGCAGGGAGAAGGGCATTCTGCTCAATGTGACCAACATGACCAACAGCGCCGCCATCGGTGGCCAGCTGCAGGATGCCAAGGCCGGGAAACCCGGCGCGCTGGATCTGCCGGACCTGTTCTCGGCCCACCCCTCGGATGCCAGCGCACTGGGCATTGAGACCCTTGTGGACTGGAACGACTGGTTCACCGCCGAGGACATGGCGGCCTATGTGCCCGGCTTTGTGCAGGACGGCATCATTGAGGGGCGGCAGGTGGTGTTCCCGGTGTCCAAATCCACCCAGCTCATCTTCCTCAACGGCTCCCAGTACGCCCGATTTGCGGCGGATACCGGGGCACAGCTTTCCACCCTTGCCACATGGGACGGCTTTTTTGAGATGGCCGCCGCTTACCGGCAGTGGTCGCAGGGCAAGCCCTTCTGCGCGCTGGACTACCCCTTGCGTCTGGTGGAGCTGAACGCGCTGGAACAGGGCAGCGGCGAACTATACAAGGACTGCTGGTACGACCTGACCAATGAAGCTTTCCGTACCTCGTGGATGGAGTTTGCCCGGGGGCTGGTGCAGGGCGATATTCTAATCTCGGACCTGTACTCCAACACGCAGGTGATGACCGGCGAAACGCTGGCGGGCCTTGGCAGCTCCGCGGCCATCCTCTATTATAATGATTTCGTCACCTACCCGGACAACACCACCGAGCCCACCGACCTGCTGCTGGCTCCCCTGCCCCACGCCGCCGGGACCACCACGCCCCTGATGCCGCAGGCCGGTGTGGGCCTGTGCGCCTTTAAGACCACCGACCAGAAGGCCGAAGCCGCCGCTGTGTTCCTGCGCTGGTTCACCGAGCAGCAGCGCAATCTGGAATTTGCCGCCGACACCGGATATATGCCGGTATCCAGCGCCGCCTTTGATGCCATTGCGGACTATCCGTTCGAGCAGCAGAGCTACCAGCGGCTGTACGATGTTTACAACGAGATGCGTCTCCAGAACACCCCCCTGTCCGAGCCGGGCATCGTGGGGTACCACGCCAAGGCAAAAGCCTTGTACGACAGCCTGCGCCAGAAGGACTACCCCCAGCGGCTTGCCAACGGCGAAACGCTGGAAGCCCTGACCGAGGAGACCTGGCAGCTGCTGTGTGACAATGCCTGAACCCGCAGCACAGCCAAAAAGGGGGAACTTTGATGCACTTTTTTGCCCGGCACCGTGAGAATATCCGCCAGAGCTCCATGAGTTCCCGGCTGCTGTGGCCCTGCCTGCTGCTGGCTGCGCTGCTGCTGCTGACCTTTGGCGCGGCGCTGTTCCTGTTTGCCAGCCTGCACAACACCAAAAAGGACACCACCCGCAGCCTGGAGATCCAGTATTCGGTGTTCCAGAACGATATGGAGCGCTATTTTGACCAGCTGGCGGTCATGGGCGTGAACCTCTCTGAGGATATGGGCGCTCTGGTGGACCGGCAGCTTGCCAGCCGGGAGATGACCTTTGACCAGCTGAACGACTCCCCCGAGGTGCTGAACGCGCTGGAGGAGGAGATGATCGAGCCGCTCTGCCGCAGCCTGCGCCGGACCAGCTGCTCCGGTGCCTTTGTGCTGCTGGATGCCACCGTCAATACCCGCATGGAGGGGGCCGGGTACTCCCGCGCCGGGCTCTATGTGCAGAAAGGCGGTGCCGACACCCCCACCGTGCCCCTGCTGCTCTACCGCGGCAGCGCCGATGTGGGCAAGACCCACAGCGTAATGCCCCACCGCAAATGGCGCATGGAATTCCAAACCGACCAGTTCCCGGACTACGACCGCTGGATGACCCCCAGCAGCACCCCGCTGTACCAGGCTTATACGCTGACGGAGCGGTTCAGCCTCCCCGGCACCTCGGAGGAGGTACAGCTGTTTTTGCTGCCCCTGCGGGGCCGCGATGGCACCATGTACGGGCTGTGCGGCTTTGAGATCAGCCAGAGCTTTTTCAAGCAGAACTTTGCCCAGCCCACCGGCTTTGACCACCTGATCTGCCTGCTTGCCCCGGCAGACAGCGGGCTGAACGCCAGCGCCGCCCTCAGCAGCGGCACCACCGACGGCTACTTCCACGCCCCCCGGGACACGCTGGTGCTGCGCAGCATGGGCGGCAGCCTGACCCAATTGATCGGCTCCGACAGCGCCTATGCAGGCATCTCGGAGCTTTGCCGCCTGAGCGAGAACCAGTCCTACCGGCTGGCCGTCTGCATCCCCATGACGGACTACCGCAGGCTGATCTTTTCCGGCAACCTGCAAATGCTGCTGATCGGCCTGTTCATCCTCTTTTTTGTGGTGTTCTGCTGCATGTACTTCCACCAGCACATCCTCTCGCCTGCGTTCCGGCAGTTTGAGGAGGACCGGCGGGAGTCCCGGCGGCGGATGGACGAGCTGCAGATGGAGCGCCAGCAGATGCAGACAGAGCTTTCCCGGCTGGCAGACGTGTGCCGCAACGAATCCGTCCCCGATGCCTTCCAGACCTTTCTGGAGGGCATCCCCAACCTGACAAAGACCGAGCGCCGCATCTTTGACGGCTATGTGGCCGGGCTGCGCTCCCGGGAGATCGTGGAGCAGCTGGACATCAAGGACAGCACCCTGCGCTTCCACAACAAGAACATCTACGAAAAGCTGGGGGTCAGCTCCCTCAAGCAGCTGCAGCAGTTTGCCGCGATCCTGAATTCCGGCGGCAACAGCGCCCCCGACTCCGCCCCGGATGAAAGCGGCCCCAAAAAGGCCCGCTGAACCGCCGCTCCCGCGCCGCAGCTTTCGCTGAAAAGATGCAAAAAGAGCCGCCGCACCTCACACAGGTGCAGCGGCTCTTTTATATTGATTCTAGGTTCCGGACGCTCCGGGGACGCTTCCGGCAGCTTAGTACAGCTTTGCGCCGGCAGGGATGTGGGGATCCACCATCAACAGGTGGAGGCCCTCATGGCCGTCCTCCACCTGTGCCGCCAGTTTCAGCACATCTACCACATTGGTGACCTTCTTGGCAAGGTTCGCTCCGACATATTCACGCATCATCTCGAAGATCTCACACCGCAGGGGCATGGTGTCCACCATTCTGCCGTTCTCCCTGCATGGATTTCCTGCCCCCTCTCGGCGGCGTTTCCAGGCTCTCCCTTGCGGGGTCATCGCCGGGTATCCCATGCAGACGGTCATGCGGTTTTCAAGGTGCGGTGCTGGATCTGGCAATAAAAAATCGCCACACAACAACCTGAACCTAACCATCCCTTCCGGGATGGCCTTGGTTCGGGTTCGTTATGTAGCGATAAGAAAGTCAAAAACTTGCGCCGACTCCTTCGGGAGCCGAGCTGGAACTCTAAGATAAATATGTTATATTAAATTGTTGGGATAGATTACCACAAAAATCGAGCCGTGTCAACGTGAACTTGTCGGGGCAAGGCCCCTCCATCTTGCTGCGCAAGACCGTTCTGCCGCTTAAAAGCCCCACTGGGGCTTTCATTGCTCTGCTGCGCTACGCAAACGCGAACTTTTGAGAACGCGTCACTTTCGGCAGCTTGCAAGAAAAGGCGAGGAAAACTTTGGCAAAAAGAGAGAGGGCTGGACGACGCCTACCCTCTTGACAAAAAGTAATCTGGCTATCCGGTTTTTAAGAATCGTCCATTCTTTAAAGAATTGTCCATAGACAAATCTGCAAGCAGCCTGTAAAATACTTTGCAGGTAGTCAAAGCTAACCTCGAACCACTTGAGAAGGTAATTTCTATATGAAAAAGACACGACTGACGATCATTCTATTGATGATTCTAACGCTTGTTTCTGCAATTATTACGCTTTGCATGGGAGCAGTCCGCATTCCGGTACAAGATACACTATCGATCCTGCTTCGGCACCTGTTCGGGACAGACACAGGCACCTCGGTATCTTTGGCATTTGAACAGATCGTCTGGCAGATCCGAATGCCCCGAATTATTCTGGGCTTTCTGGCCGGAAGCGGGCTGGCGCTCTGTGGCTGCGTGATGCAGGCAGTTGTCCAAAACCCAATGGCAGACCCATATATTCTTGGTGTGTCGGCAGGCGCAACGCTGGGAGCCACTGGTTCACTCTTTTTAGGGCTGGGCGTGATCTCCGGCTTTTGGGCCTTTGTAGGAGCAGGCGGTGCCTGCTTTCTCGTATTGGCCCTCTCCTCGGCGGACGGTAAAACCACCTCGGTCAAACTGATTCTCTCCGGCATGATTGTCAATGCACTGCTGACAGCATTTTCCAACTTTATCATTGCGGTAGCAGGCGATTCGGACGGTATGATGTCCATCAAGTTCTGGACGATGGGCTCCCTGACCCGCGCCGGATGGAAAAACATCGGCCTTATCACACTGATCGTACTGGCGGCAGCAGTCTTTTTCCGGACGCAGGCGCAGACGCTGGATGGCCTGATGTTGGGCGAGGAAGCAGCTTCCACCATCGGCATCAACACCTTCCGGTGTCGGTTGGTTTACCTGCTGGTGCTCTCGGTGCTGACCGGTGCACTTGTATCGGTTTGCGGCACTATCGGATTTGTGGGGCTCATCATCCCGCATGTTTCCCGCGCCATTGCCGGCACAGCCCACCGAAAACTACTGCCGATTGCGGCATTATCCGGCGGACTGTTCATGCTTTGGGTAGATGCCATCGCCCGCAGTCTGATTCCCAACACCGAGCTGCCTGTGGGCATCTTCACCGCCTTGATGGGTGCGCCGTTCTTCGTCTATGTGATGGTGCGTAAAAAATATGGATTTGGAGGCAATTGAATGAGACTGGATGCGAAAGACGTAAACATTTCGATTTCCGGCAAACCAATTGTACAGCATCTCTCCATTGAGGTGCCGGACCGGAAATTCTCGGCCTTGCTGGGTGCCAACGGCAGCGGCAAGACCACTCTACTCCGCTCCATCTACCGCACACAAAAGATGGACAGCGGCATCGTTCGTCTGGATGACGAGGACATCACACACTTTCCCGGCAAAAAGCTGGCGCGGAACATGGCGGTGATGGGACAATTCAACCAGATCAATTTTGACTATACCGTGCTGGACATCGCCCTGATGGGACGGTATCCCTTCCATTCCTTGCTGGAGCAAGAACGGGAGAGGGACTACGAGATAGCTTTGGAAGCACTGGACAAGGTTGGTATGAAAAACTACCGTGACCGTAACTTTCAGTCTCTCTCGGGCGGCGAAAAGCAGCGAGTGGTTCTGGCCCGCGCGCTGACCCAGTCGCCCAAGATCCTGATCCTAGACGAACCGACAAATCATCTGGATATCCGTTATCGGTTAGAAATCCTTTCAATCATCAAAGATTTGCAGATCACGGTCCTGGCAGCGCTGCACGATCTGAGCCTTGCAGCACAATTCTGCGACCACCTCTATCTGATGAAACAAGGCGAAATTGTAACGCAGGGCCAGCCTCAAGCGGTGATAACCCCCGAAAATCTGCGCCGAATCTTTGATGTAGAAGCCTGTGTGTACCCCAGCCCGATCAACGGAAAACTGATGATTCAATATCTATAACAAAAACGCGGGAGTACCCCGCAGAAAGAGGAACCTTTATGAAAAAGAAAACCCTGAGTGTTGCTGCCGCGGCACTGGCAGCCGTCATGCTGACCACTGGCTGTGGTCAGACCGCATCTTCTGTGGCATCGTCTGCTGCCGCCTCCTCTGAGATTGCTTCGTCTGTTGCCGAGAGCACCGTCTCCGCCGAAGAGACCTCTTACCCCCTGACCCTGCAGATTTATGACGCTGATGGCAATGCTGTGGATATGACCTACGATCATGCCCCCGAAAAGGTGCTGTCCACCCAGTTGTCCATGACCGAGCTGCTCATTAAGCTGGGGCTCAAGGACAAAATTGTCGGTGTGTTCGATAATGACAACGCCCTGAAAGGCGACATCGCCGATGAAGTTGCTTCGCTGAACAGCCTTGGCGATAAGAAGTCTGTTTCCAAGGAGACTATCCTTGCCACCGAGCCGGATCTGATCCTTGGCAAGGGTCCTCTGATGTTCACCGAAAGCAGCATTGGCACCGTCCAATCCTATCAGGAACTGGGCATTCCCGTCTATACCGAGTTGGCCAGTGCTTCCACTGACCAGGCTCTGGACAACATCGTAGAAGATGTGCGGAACATTGGCGAGATTTTCAACGTGCAGGAGACTGCAAACGCTTACGCTGACGAGCTGCAGGAGAGAATCGACGCGCTGATGGACAAGGTCAGCGGCCAGAGTGGAGAGCCCCTGAAGGTTCTGTTCATGGCTGGCTACGCCGATGGCACCTTCGTGGCCTTCAATTCCAAGATGAGCAGTTGTATGCTGAATGCCCTGAACGCTGAAAATGTTCTGGACAAGGGCGGCAACGGCCTGACGCTGGAGAATCTGGTCTCCATGAACCCGGATATCATCGTCTACGTCCGCGCAGACCGCTTTGGTTCCACCGATGCCGACGCGGTGGAGCAGCTGACCTCCAACGCCGTCGTGCAGGAGGTTCCCGCCATCGCCAACCAGAAGGTCATCGAGATGGATTATGATGACGTAATGGACTACGGTGCACGGGTCATCGATTCTGCTGAGACCCTGTACAACTTCATGTACAGTGCATCTTAACGGAACCTGAAATCAAAAATTTCGGTTATGGCAGAATACGGGTGGGCGGAAAGCCCATCCGTTTTTTGTAAATGCGGCTGAAATAACAGGCATCTCGGTAGCCGACCTCATGAGCGGCCTGTGTCACAGTGTAGTCGCCGGAACGCAAAAGCTCAGTGGCTATTCGGACACGATAATTGATGAGGTAATCGATGGGGCGGATGTTTTTGTACTTATAAAAGAGATAGCTGACATGTCCAGCTTTCTCATTGACCTGCTCGGCCAGTGCGTCCAGCGTCAGCGGCTCTGCATAGTGCTCTGCGATGAAATCCAGCAGGATGCTCATGATTTGGCTTTCATTGTAAGTTTCCTCGGGCTGAAAATCTGCAAAAATCTGGGCGAAGAACTCTTCTGTCAGCTTTTCTTGCTGGTACTGGCTGCGGATGTCAGCGTCCGGGTGGAGCTTTAGGATCTGCTCCAGAATGGAAAAGGTCTGTTCCGGATTTTTGAGCTTGTGGGAGAACAGCAAAGGCCGGTCGTTTTCGTAGTACATATTGATGTAGTGGAAATCCTGCTCGCCCAAGGCCGAAATGGTCAGGGTCTTGTCGGGACATCCGTGCAGGAATAGTCCTCGCTTGGCAATGAAGGGTTCGTGCTCAAATGAGAAGATGGCCCGACCCGACACCGGAACAATCAGTGCACTTTTCAGGGTGCGGTAGCTATTACTCTCACCAGCGTGCAGGGTAAAGCTGCGGAAGCCGACAGACTCGATTCGGCCCTGATTGTATTCCTGAAATAAAATTTCCAGCGGATTAGGAAGCGCGGATATTTGATTCATTGGGAGCTCCTTTGTGCAAAAGCGGTTAGTTAATGCTAATATAGCACAAAATGCTACCGTTTGTCTATGTGGGGAGCACCCCACACTGCGTAATAATTGACAAAAAAGGGTGGTTATGGATGGATATTCTAAACCTCGGTTCACATCGAATTGGAGCCCGCTTCCCGGAAAAGGGACTGCGCAAAGGCAAAAATCCTGCAATCCTACTCAACGATGGGGAACTGATTGAGCAGTTGAATCTGCGCACGGAACGAGCAGTGTTGGTGGGGGTATACCCCAATAACAGACTTTCAGAGTATACCCCGTGGCCAGAACCGGCTTTTCGACCGGGCACACCGGATTTTGGCGGGCAGCTAGGACAATATCATCGAGAACTGAACAACGAAATTCTCCCGGCGCTTATAGACGAATACGCCCTTGACACGGAAAAACTGGCGTATGGCGGCTATTCGCTGGGCGGTCTGGCTGCAACCATGAGTCTCTGGGAAACAGATGCCTTTGCTGCAGTATTTTCCCTCTGTGGGTCGTTCTGGTATCCGGGTGTTGCCGATTTCATAGAGGAACATGTCCCCAAAAACTACTCCGCACAGGTTTATCTGCAAAATGGTATCCGGGAGGGCGAAGGCCACAACAACCGTCTGTGTGATGCCTATAGCTACGCCCAACGAGTCCACACTGCCCTGCAAGCGACATGTGGAGCTAAAACTGTGCTGGATGACTACGGCCATCATGACCGGCAAAGTGAGCGTCTTAACGCTGCACTGCGTTGGGTGGAACGTGTGCTATGAATCATTGGCGTAAATTTTGGCGTATGCTGAATCAAGGTGCATTTTATAATCACCAGCGACGAGCTGATTTAACCGCAGGGAACGCCGATTGGTAGCATAAAATCCTTATATGAAACAAAAAGCGGCAGCTACGTTGTTTTTCGCAACATAGCTGCCGTATCTTCGTTTTGGGAGTTCGGTGTACCTACTACACCAATCCGTCTATTCACTTCTTACACCACACCGCTTTGTAAGGCTCTTTTTCGGGAAAACGTCCCAAAATTGGTGTAGTTGTGGTGTAGTACCGCAGATGTCGCTTGAAATCTGTTCATAATTTCATCGTATCTGCGTTTTAATTTTGCATTTTACTGCTCAATCGGCTTCATCGTGGGGAACAGCAGAACATCGCGGATGGAGGCGCTGTCGGTGAGCAGCATGACCAGGCGGTCCACGCCGAAGCCCAGGCCGCCCGTGGGGGGCAGACCGTACTCCAGAGCGTTGACGTAGTCGTAATCCACCTGAGCCTTGCAGTCGGGCTCAATGGCCTTGCGCTCGGCGACCTGACGCTCAAAGCGGCCCTTCTGGTCGATGGGGTCGTTCAGCTCGCTGAAGGCGTTGCCGTACTCGGTGCAGTCGATGAAGTACTCAAAGCGCTCGGTAAAGGCGGGATCGTCCGGCTTGCGCTTGGCCAGCGGGCTG
Organism: Faecalibacterium sp. Marseille-Q4164; assembly: GCF_017377545.1. Lineage (NCBI taxonomy): Bacteria > Bacillati > Bacillota > Clostridia > Eubacteriales > Oscillospiraceae > Faecalibacterium > Faecalibacterium sp. Marseille-Q4164. The sequence goes on from NZ_JAFREJ010000010.1 coordinate 47,592, forward strand.
ATCTCGACAGGATAATCATAGATAAAGGTGGGCTGGATCAGCTTGTCCTCAACAAAGGCATCGAAGAACTCGGCCAGAATGGCACCCTTGGTGGGGACCTCGGGCAGCTCCACATGATGCTCCTTGGCAGAGGCAATGGCATCCTCGTCGGACTTCCAATCGTTGAAGTCCACGCCGGAATACTTCTTCACGGCCTCCACCATGGTCAGGCGCTCCCAGTGGCTCATATCGATCTGCTTGCCCTGATAGGGAATGACCATGCTGCCGCAGATCTTGAGGGCCAGGCGCTTGTACAGCTCCTCCACCAGGTCCATCATGCCGTGGAAATCGGTAAAGGCCTGATACAGCTCGATGCTGGTGAACTCGGGGTTGTGCTTGGGGTCCATGCCCTCGTTGCGGAAGATGCGGCCAACCTCGTACACGCGGTCCATGCCGCCCACGATCAGGCGCTTGAGGTACAGCTCAGTCTCAATGCGCAGCACCATGTCCATGTTCAGGCTGTTGTGGTGGGTGTAGAAGGGACGGGCGGAGGCACCGATCTCAAAGGGGGTCAGGATGGGGGTATCCACCTCCAAAAAGCCCTTCTCGTCCAGATAGGCGCGGATCTCCTTCAGGATCTGGCTGCGCTTGACGAAGGTATCCTTCACCTCCGGGTTGGCGATCAGGTCCACATAGCGCTGACGGTAACGCATCTCGGTATCGGTCAGGCCGTGGAACTTCTCGGGCAGGGGGCGCAGGCTCTTGGCCAGCAGGGTCAGCTCGGTGGCACGAACGCTCAGCTCGCCGGTCTTGGTGCGGAACACCTCGCCCTTGACACCGATGATATCGCCCACGTCCAGCTTCTTGAAGGCGGCGTAGGCCTCCTCGCCCAGCTCGTCGCGGCGGACATACAGCTGGATATCGCCCTTGTCATCGCGCAGGTGAGCAAAGCTTGCCTTGCCCATCACGCGCTTGGACATCATACGGCCGGCCAGCGCGACCTGCTTGCCGCTGTCGGTCTCGTTGGGCAGCTCCTTGAACTCTTCCTTCAGGTCGGCAGAGTATGCGTCCTGCGGGAACTTGGTCAGGGTGAAGGGGTCGTTTCCGGCAGCCTGCAGGTCGGCCAGCTTCTGGCGGCGCACCTGCACCTGCTCGCTCTCAGACAGGCCCTGAGCGGGGTTTCTCTTTTGCTCTTCCATGGTTTCCTCCCGTTCAGGCTCAGTTTGCGGCGTGGGTGATGGCCAGCACTTCGTACTCGACGGTCTGGCCGGAGGGCAGCAGGACCTCAGCCTTCTCGCCCACGGCCTTGCCCAGCAGAGCGTGACCCACGGGGCTCTCGTCGCTGATCTTGCCGTTGATGGGGTCAGCCTCGGTGCGGCCAACGATGTCGTACTCCTCGGCCTCATCATCGCCGATCATCTTGATGGAGACGTGGGTGCCAACAGCAACGCTGTCCACGCTCAGCTCGCTCTCGTCGATGATCACAGCGTTCTTGACCATCTGCTCCAGCTCGGTGATGCGGTTCTCCACCAGACCCTGGGTGTTCTTGGCTTCATCGTACTCGCTGTTCTCAGAAAGGTCGCCGTGGCTGCGGGCTTCCTTGATCTCCTCGGCCAGCTCCTTGCGGCGGACCGTCTTGAGGTATTCCAGTTCGTCCTGCATCGCCTTCAGGCCGGAAGCGGACATCTTGATTTCTTGTGCCATTTTGGATCTTCTCCTTGTCTATTGGATTGACGCAGCCGCAAAGCCGCGCACGAATGCTATTATGACTGTTCTATTATAATAGCAAGCCGGGAGCTTGTCAATAAAAACCACGGCGCTAGAGCGGAAAAAGCGGCGGTTTCGGCTCCCGCCCCTATGCAGAAGCGCCCCACCGGTTCCCCGGCAGGGCGCTTCCACAGGTTATTTGGGAATAGAGAATGGCTCGGTTGTGGGGGCAACCCCCCAGTCGCTTTCAGCGACAGCCCCCGCTAATAGGGGGGCCCTTGGCATAGCGGATAGTTTCACCTTTTTGCCAAGGCCGCCCCTATTAGGGGCGGTGGCATCCCGAAGGGATGACGGTGGGGTTTACTTTTCCTGTGCCTTATTCCACACGCGGATCACTTCAACACGGCTCACGGAATCGGTATCCACATAGGTCTCGCCGTTGTCCTTTGCGGCCTTGAGCAGATCGTTTTCCACAGCCCAGGCAATGGCCTTCTGGGTATCGGTGGCATCGGCGGGCAGAACTGCGGCGGGTGCGGGCTTACCGGCATGGTTCCACACCAGCAGGGCCAGCTCGGCACGGTTTGTGGGGATGGCAGTACCAGCGGGCAGAGCGGTTTTCAGGTACAGCTCCGTGCCCAGCTGGTAGCCCTGCCATGCCAGAATGGCGGTGCCAGCAGCGGCAGTGCCGACCACGGCGGCGGTGCCCAGAATATTGGGCTCGTCCTCCTCAATGGAGGCATCCTTTGTCATGGCTTCGATGGTCACGCCACCGGCAGGCATCTGGAACTTCAGGGGGTTGTTCTTGACATCCACATCCAGCGTTTCATCGGTGGTAATCGTCCACTGGTCAAATGCAACGGCATCGCTCTGGCTGGTGTAGGTCACGGTCACGTCAGCCTTTTCGGGCACTTTGGCGATCAGCTCGCCCTTGTCGTTCTTCTCAGCCTTGATCTCTTCGTCACCATTCTTAATGGTAACATCAGCGTTCTTGACGGTCAGGGTGTAGAGCTTGGTTGCAGGGGTCAGTTCGGCAGCCTCTTCGGCAACAACGATATCCGTGCCGCACTCACTCACAATCTTGTCCCCATTTTTCAGGGCAATACCAAAGGTATGCGTACCGGCCTTGCCATAGGTTACGTCCAGCTTGCGATTCTGGCCCATCAGCGGCATCAACTCGGAAATGGTGTATTCTTTCTTGTCCAGCACTTTGCCGTTCAGCATCACACTGGTAACATCATCATCGTAGGTCAGCGAAATCTTGATGTTGTCCTTATCTTGCATGAGCTTACTAAAATCATCGCCGGGAGTAACCGTGACATTCACATCAGCAGGGGTGTTGACCAGATAGTCACTCTTGGAAACCTTTGCGGTCAGCGAAGTGTTCGTATATTTACGCCAGCCCGCATAAAGAGTAATTGCCTTGGTAATAGGCTCGTTCTTGTATTCAGTAGTGCACTCTGCGTCCGTGTACCAACCTGTAAAGACCCATTCGTTGGTACTGTCGCTCAGCTCAGGCAGGCCAGTAACAGAGTCACCATATTCAACAGTTTTGTCAGCAGGCTTTTCATCATGCCCATTGTTGTTAAAGGTCACAGTGTAATTGTTCTTTGCCCACTTGGCGTAATAGGTTTTACCCGTTACGGGGGTAGTATCCTCGGTTTCGGTCTGGCATTTAGCGTCCTCATACCATTTTGCGGTACATCCAGCCTTGGTTACGCTGTCAAAACCGGTCTTATTCATGTCAACAATGCCGCCATCGACAACAAAGACAATGCCTACATTTTTACCCAACCCACTATCATTGTTGGTTGCTCTCGGATTTGCAGATTCGTCATTCACATAAATGCACACATTGGGATTAAGTGGTTGTCCACTCGTAGAAGAGCCCAGGCAACCGTTCATATAATGAATCTCGTCGCAACCTGTAAAATCAATCTTCTTCAAATTTGCACACTCACAGAAAGTTCGATTTCCAAGTTTTACGTTATTGGCTCTCACCGCAAAGGTTTCAAGCGCCTGTGCGTTACGGAAAGATGCTACCACAGCTTGTTTTCCATCTTTATCCTCATATTCATCTTCTGTGTAAGTATCAACATCGATGTCAACATGCTTCAGTGTAGTATTTCCAGAGAAAGCATAGGTATTTTCAGCTGGAATGTGCGCATCTCCGCCTGTTACATTCAATGTTTCCATACTCGGAAATACTGACGGTCGCACATATTGCAGGTTTTGGCCACAAACATTTACCGTTGTTATTCCAGCATTTTTAGAAAATATATCGTGCCAAAGACTCCCGTCTGTTTGATCTTCCTTACCACTCTTTAACGCACCTTTTAACTCAACTGCATTGATTGTGGTCACCGCAGGATCACTTCCACTTCCCCTAAAAGGATCTCCACCTGTACAAATGACTTCTGCACCATCCAGAATATCAAGTTCTTTGATGCCGCACGCAGTAAATACCTTTTCCCCTAATGTTACCTTGCCCCGAAATGTCAATTTATTAAAATTTTGACAAGCATAAAATGCAGAATCTCCAATGTTACTGATTCCTTCCGGCACATCTAATGTAGTAATAGCTGTCGAATAAAATGCGAAAGGTTGAATCTTTTTTACAGCACTGCCTAATGTAATATCTGTCAATTCTGTACATCCATTCGCAAAGCTTCTCGGTACTTCCTCAGTATTTACAATCAGTTTCTTCAATCCAGAACCATTGAACGCATTAGAATCCGTACCTCTCAAACCAATCTGAATACCATCTGTCAGCGTAAAACTCTCAAGATGAGGCATCTGCTCAAATGCACGGGCACCAATATACTTCAAATTGCTCCAGTTATCAAAATCAACTGTAAACTGTGTTCCACGGAACGCAGCACAACCAACGCCAGTAAAGCTACTGGGAAGCCACTTCGTCAGCTCTTTGCCGTCACCCAGTTTGGAGCAGAAATCAAACATACTGGTTGGAACATATGTACCAGTATACGTTCCACCATTCGTATCGTTATCCTTAAGGCTAGGTGCCGTAAAATTGGGTGCCCATTCAACATCCGTAAGTTCACTATCTGCGCGGTAGATGTAATCACCCAAATAGTTAATGCTTGCAGGAATATTTGTCTTGGTCAGTGCAGTAAGATTTCGGAAAGCATTACCACCAATACCGGTAACGCCCTCTTCAATTTTAACCTCTTTGATTACATTTGAAAAAGCTGCCCAAGGGCGGGTATCTTCCGTATTGCCGTACTTATAATCCGCCATACGGCCGGTACCAGAAATGGTCAGAACGCCGGTTTCCTTATTGAAAGCCCACTGAACACTCTTTTCCTGATTCTCTGCACCACAATAACCAGAGGTTTCTGCTTTGCTTTCGGTGCTATTCTTGCCAGTAACAGTGGTTGTCTCCGCAGTTTTGGTGCTCGTTCCCTCTGCAAACGCCGAAACCGCAGTAGCAGGCATCATGGAAACTGCCATGCTCACTGCCAAGGCGGCGCTGATCACTCGTTTCAATCTCATAAAAATCCTCCTTTTATGAATTATTCCCAAAATATAACCATGCCCGCACAAAGCAAAAAGAGCGCCGCACCGGCCAAATGGCTGGTACAACGCTCTGCGTTTTGTACTTTGGGAATCTACCGCCCCTTGAGGTGATGCCCATGTGCGGTATGGTTGAGAAAGTGCGGCTGGCTGCCATATTACAGGCCCTTTAGCTTTGCGTCGCAGCCTTTCGATTGGTTTGCCGATTCTTCTGTTTTTATGTGGCAACTTACACAAAAATCATAAAACTTTTTTTTTTTTTTTGTCAATAACCCAAAAACATCTTTGGCAAGTTGCACAAAAGCGACAGTGTTTGTATGACATTTTCGGATAGCAGCATCTCCCCGGGGAGAAGTGTTCCGTTTGGGAAAAGGCGGCGTGTTTCCTCGCTTTTTCGTTGAAATATGCCAAGTTTTATGATATAGTAGTAGTCGTTTTTACGTTTCACTCCCCTATTCTCCCCGCGGAAAGGAAGCATCCATGAACCTGACAAAGCAGTTCTTCAAGTATGTGTCGCAGAATATTTTCGGTCTGATCGGCACATCGTGCTATATTCTGGCCGACACCTATTTCATCGCCCAGGTGGCGGGCACCGACGGCGTGACCCTGCTGAACCTCTGCCTGCCCATGTACAACCTGATCTTTGCCTTCGGCTCGATGATCGGCCTGGGTGCGGCCACCCGGTACGCCATCCTGCAGGCGCAGGGCGAGGCGCGGGCGCAGCGGTATTTTTCCAACGCCATCCTCTGCGCCTGCCTGATCGCCATCCCGTTCATGCTGGCGGGCGCGTTCTGCCCGGGCACGCTCCTGCAGCTCATGGGCGGCGATGCGGACATTGTGGCGCTGGGCCTGAACTACACCCGCATCTTCCTGCTGTTCACACCCTTCTTCATGTGCAACTACATCCTCTCGGCCTTCGTCCGCAACGACGGCGACCCGTCCCTTGCCATGGTGGCCACCCTGAGCGGCAGCCTGTTCAATGTGGTGTTCGATTACATCTTCATCTTCCCCATGGAGCTGGGCCTGCCCGGCGCGGCGCTGGCAACCGCCATCTCGCCGGTGCTCAGCATCGCCATCTGCAGCCGCCACTTCTTTCAAAAGAGCAACACGCTCACCTTTGTCCGGCAGGCCCCCTCGGCCCGGCTGCTGGTGCAGAGCTGCCAGCTGGGCATCTCCGGCTTTGTCGGGGAGCTCTCCTCTGCTGTGACCACCACCGTGTTCAATTTCCTGCTGCTCCGGCTGGCGGGCAACGTGGGCGTGGCCGCCTACGGCGTGGTGGCAAACTTTGCGCTGGTGGCAACAGCCATCTTCAACGGCGTGGCCCAGGGTGCCCAGCCGCTGATCAGCCAGTGCTACGGCAAAAATGAGATGACCGGAGCAAAAAAGCTGCTTCTGCTGGGCTGCGGCACCGCGCTGGCGCTGGCGGCGGTGTTGTACGGTGCCGTGTTTGGCTTTACCAATACCTTTGTTGCCCTCTTCAACAGCGAGAACTCTGCTTTGATGGCCGAATATGCCCACAGCGGTATGCGCATCTACTTCCTGGGCTACTTCTTTGCAGGCTGCAATATTGTTGCGGCGGGCTATCTGGGCGCGGTCAACCGCCCCACCGAGGCCACCATCACCTCGGTCAGCCGGGGCGTGGCCGCCATCGTCACCTGCTCGCTGATCCTGAGCGCCCTGTTCGGCATGAACGGCGTGTGGTCGGCCTTCCCCGCCGCCGAGGCCATCACGCTGGCCCTGACGGTGTTCCTGCTCAAGCGCCCGCAGTCTGTGTGCGGCTGAACGCCTCCACGGAAAAGAGCCGGGTGCTGCCCCGGCTCCTGAACATTTTAAATATACAGTGCCTGCTCCCGCTGGCTTTCCGCCGGGCTGAGGGGCCGCGCTGTCTGACCGGCCAAGGCCCGCCACTGTGCGGGGGATTGGCCGGTCTCTTTTTTGAACACCCGGCACAGGTAGTTGGCCCCTGAGAAACCGCACAGGCTGGCAATGACATCCAGCGTGTATTCCCGGTGCAGGAGCAGCCGCATGGCAGCTTCCACCCGCACGGTGGTCAGGTAGCGCCCCGGGGGCACCCCTACGGCGGCGGTAAAGGTGCGGACAAGGTGGCTCTTGGAGACTCCCAGCCGCTCACTGAGCTCCTCCACGCCGTACAGGCCAGCGTAGTTCTGGCGGATATCCTCAATGGCGGCCTCCACCAGCGGCGGCAGGGGCGGGGCGGCGCTGTCGGCCCCCGCAAGCTCACAGAGCAGGGCAAAGGCCAGCTGGCTGGCGGCCCGGCTGCGGGGTGTATCGGCCTCGGCGGCAAGGCGGCCCAGCAGCTCTGCGGCAGCGGGGCAGGTCTCGCCCCGGGCCAGGAACGGCAGCTCCGTCAGCCCGGCAAGGAACTGCACCGCCGCCTGCCCGGTCAGCTGGACGCAGAGCAGGTGGCTCTCCCCTTCCGGGGTCAGGGTCAACGGGGCGCGGCTCAGCACCAGATGGCCCGCCGCCGCGCTCTGGGGCGGCAGGATCAGTGCGCTGCCCGCCGGGGAGGGCGAGGCATCGGTCAGGCTGGCAGTGCATCTGCCGCTGGAGATCAGGCAGACCCACAGCCCCTCGCCGGTCAGGGTCAGGGGTTCTTTGGGCTGGATATCCCGCACCACGCCAAGGGCTGCGGTGCTTGTCCAATCATAAAGCAATATCTGACACCTCAAATCAATAAAATGCTATTTTATATCACAAAGTTATCTGTTATTATAATACCAACGAGAGCGTGCACCGTCAAGGTGCCGTAACATAGAAAAATTTTAATGGAGGCAATGACCTATGGCTTCGATTAGCTGCCAGCACATCTACAAGATCTATCCGGGCGCTACTGCTCCTGCTGTTACCGACTTCAACCTGGAGATCCAGGATAAGGAGTTCATCATCTTCGTCGGCCCCTCTGGCTGCGGCAAGTCCACCACCCTGCGCATGATCGCCGGTCTGGAGGAGATCTCCAAGGGCGAAATGTACATCGGCGGCCGCCTGATCAACGACGTTCCTCCCAAGGATCGTGATATCGCCATGGTGTTCCAGAGCTACGCTCTGTACCCCCACATGACCGTTTACAAGAACATCGCTTTCGGTCTGGAGCTGCGCAAGACCCCGAAGGACGAGATCGACCGCCGCGTTCACGAGGCTGCCAAGATCCTGGAGATCGAGCACCTGCTGGACCGCAAGCCCAAGGCTCTGTCCGGCGGCCAGCGTCAGCGTGTTGCTCTGGGCCGTGCAATGGTTCGTAACCCGGCAGTCTTCCTGCTGGACGAGCCCCTGTCCAACTTGGATGCAAAGCTGCGTACCAGCATGCGCACCGAGATCATCAAGCTGCACAAGAAGCTGGCTACCACCTTCATCTACGTTACCCATGACCAGACCGAGGCTATGACCATGGGCGACCGCATCGTTGTTATGAAGGACGGCGTCATCCAGCAGGTCGATACCCCGCAGAACCTGTACGATATGCCCTGCAACATGTTCGTTGCCGGCTTCATCGGCAGCCCCCAGATGAACTTCCTGGACGGCACCGTGACCAAGAACGGCGATCAGTACGCCATTGACCTGGGCGGCGACACCATCCCCCTGCCCAAGGAAAAGACCGCTGACGGCAAGCTGGATTCCTACGTTGGCAAGAAGGTCAAGATGGGCATCCGTCCTGAGGATATCGACGACGAACCCGAGTTTATGGCAAAGCACCCCGACTGCCACCTGGAGGCTCAGGTCGATGTGTCCGAAATGATGGGCGCTGAGATCTACCTGTACCTGGAGTACAAGGGCAACAAGATGACCGCCCGTGTCGCTCCCACCTCCAAGGCACGCAACGGAGACACCGTCCGCGTTGCATTTGATCCGCACAAGGTCCACCTCTTTGATGTCGAGACCGAGCAGACCATCCTGAACTAAGTTCTCCAGGGATCATCTTTTGATCCTCCTAATAAGCAAAAGCCGCCGGGAAGCGATTTCCGGCGGCTTTTGTCTAACACACACATTGGAACATTATAAGGGAGATTTCACCATGGAACACATGATGCTTCTGGTCACCTACCGTATGCTCCCCGGCCAGCGGGACGCTTTTCTGCAGGAGGTCGCCGCTGCCGGCATTCTGACAAAGGTCCAGCAGGAGGACGGTTTTGAGCGTTACGATTACTACCTGAGCGCCGCCGACCCGGACGAGCTGCTCATCGTTGAGGAGTGGGACTCCGAAGCCCAGCAGCAGGCCCATGTAAACACCGACCACATGGCCCAGCTCCGCGCCATCAAGGAGAAGCATGTTGCTTCCACCGCGATGCAGCGCATTGCCAAAGCCGACTGAGCACGAGAGGATAGAAAAGCACCCGCGGCCTGCTGGCTGCGGGTGCTTTTTTCAAAGGAGAGAACGGAATGCTCAGCCCTTGACACCGCCCAGTGCAACACCACGGACGATGAACTTGGACAGCAGCAGATAAACGATGATCACGGGCAGGATGGCAATGGCCACCAGCATATAGACCTTGCCCATATCGAACTTGAGGAAGTCGGCACTGCGGAGCTGTGCAATGAGGATGGGCAGGGTCTTTTTGTCTGCCGTATCCAGCACCAGTGCGGGGATGAAGTAGTTGTTCCAGCTGGACACAAAGGAGAAGATGGCCTGCACCGCCAGAGCGGGCTTCATAATGGGAAGCACGATATGGTTGAAGGTGTAGAACTCCCCTGCGCCATCAATGCGGGCGGCTTCCACGATCTCCATGGGCAGGCTGGCATCCAGATACTGCTTCATAAAGAAGAACACCGCCGGGGCCGCAATGCTGGGGATGATGAGGGGAATGAAGCTGTTCTTCAGGCCCATCTTCGTGATGAGCTGCAGGAAGCCCAGCGCCGAGACCTGGGTCGGCATGGTCATAATGAGCAGGATGATGGCAAACGCCGCCTTTTTGAACCGGAAGTTATAGGCGTAGATGCCGTAGGCTGTCAGGGCCGAAAAATAGACACTGAGGGCAGCCGAGCAGCCGGACACGATCAGGCTGTTCCGCACACCGGTCAGCACCGGGATGTTGGCATCCGACAGCACGTTTTTCAGGTTGGTCATCAAGGATCTGCCCGGCAGAAAGGAAAAGCCCTTCTGGATCTCAAAATGGGTACGGGTGGAATTGATGACCAGCACATAGAAGAAAAACAGGCATAAAAAGCTCAACAGCACCAGCGCCGCATAGCACACCGTGCGGCGGGCCGCAAGGGTCGCTTTTTCGGATCTTGTCTTGACTGCGTGTGACATTATGCTTTTCCTCCCTTCACCTGTTTGGCCGCCTGCCTGCGGGCCTTGCGCTCGGCCTTGCTCAAGCCGTCGTCCTCCTTGGTCAGGGCCATGTAAACGATCACGCAGAGCACTGCGCACACCAGGAACAGCACCACCGAGACCGCGCCGGCCATGCCGTAGTTCTTGCTGAACAGGTGGTTGTTCAGGTACATGATCATGGTGGTGGAGGTGCGGTCGGGGCCGCCCTTGCCGTTGGTCAGGATCTGCGGCACATCGAACATCTGCAGGCCACCGATCATCGAAGTGATCATCACATAGACCAGGATCGGCCGGATGAGCGGGATGGTGATCTTCCAGAACATCTGGTTCGGGGTGCAGCCGTCCAGCTCCGCTGCCTCATACAGGGTGGGGTCCACGCCCATAATGGCCGCCATCAGCATGATGGTCGTATTGCCGAACCACATCAGGAAGTTCATCAGGCCGATGAGGCCGCGGTTGCCCCAGACACTGTTCAGGAAGCTGAAGGGCTCCTTGAGGATGCCCATGCCCACCAGTGCAGCGTTCACAGGGCCGTTATCCGAGAACAGGGCAAAGAACAGCATGGCGAACGCCGAAGCCATGATGAGGTTGGGCATGTAGATGACTGTCTTGAAGAAGGTCTGGCCCTTCAGCTTCAGGCGCAGGTCGGTGAACCAGGCCGCCAGCAGCAGCGAGATGGCGATCTGCGGGATGAAGCCGATGATCCAGAGCAGCAGCGTGTTGCCAAAGTATTTGGGCAGGTCGGTTGCAAACAGGGTGATGTAGTTCTTCAGGCCCACAAAGGTGGGGCCGATGATCTTCAGGCCGCTGCGGTAATATTCAAAAAAGCTGTAATAGATCGTAGACCCCAGTGGGATGAGCTGGAACACCGCAAAGATGAGGAAGAACGGTGCAATGAAGATATAGCCCCACTTTGCATAGCTGATCGAGCCGTTCTTCTTTGGTTTTGCTCCCATAGTAACTGCCCTCCTGACGTACACTGCCCAAAGCAAAACGGGGCGGGCGGGATCAGCGTCCGGCCCGCCCCATTCAGATTCGGTTCAAAAGGTTTTCAGGTTCCGGCTGCGCTTATGCGGGCCAGACCACATCGGTCAGCTCGGGGTACTTTTCCTTGATGGCGGTCTCGAAGTTTGCCTTTGCGGTATCCTCGTCCACCGTGCCGGTAAAGTAATCCTTGAAGGCATTCTGGAGGCTCTCGTTCAGGCCCTGATCGTACGGGCCTGCGTTGGACATATCGATCTTCTTTGCAGCTTCTGCAAACAGGGCGATATGGTTCTGGCCGCCCAGGAAGTCGGAGGCATAATCGCTGTTAGCGATCTCTTCCATGGCCTTCTCGTTGTTGGTGTAATCCTGCGTATCCAGGGTGATCTGCTTCATAATGGCTTCGTCGCAGGTCAGCTTCTGCATCACGTCGCGGATGATATCGGTATTATCGGTACCGGCTGCCGCGCAGATCCAGGTGCCGCCCCAGTAATAGGGCTGAGGGCCTTCGCAGACTGCGTAATCGCCGTAGATGCCGTTGCCTACTTCTTCCTTGCCGCCCTCGGCCACAGGGGTCTCCAGAGAGTTGCCCAGCAGGGTGAAATTGATGCCCCAGGTGGAATAGAAGAAGCCAAACACCTTGCCGCTCGGGCCCTGATCGGCTGCCCACTGGCTGTCCCACAGGCTGGACTTGTTGTTGTAGCCCTTATCGGTGTACTCCTTGGTCTGATCGACCCACTTCATAATGTTGGGGTCTACCTTGACGGTCGTGCCGTCCACCCAGGGAGCGTCCACGTTGTTGGAGAAGGTGCGGTAAGCATCATCGAAGCCGGACAGCATCTTGTAGCCCTTTGCATAGGCCTGTGCAGCCACCTCGTTGAACTTATCCCAATCGGACAGATGGCTCTGCACCTCGGTGGGATCATCGGTGCCCAGCACTTCCTTGGCAATGCTGCGGCGGTATGCGAACAGACCGGGGGTCGCCTGCCAAGTGGTGCCGCGCTGGCTGCCGTCCACGCTGACAATATCCTTGGTGTACTGGTACTGACCAGCCAGATCGGCATCGGTCAGGCCGATGTCTGCTTTGACATCCAGCGCGTAATCGGAATCCACATACTTCAGTGCGTAGTCAGCCTCGATCAGGAAGATATCTACCTTGTCATCATCGGCGGCAGAGTCCTGATTCAACAGGGCCTCATCCAGCTTATTCTGGTAGTTGTTGTTCTCGTTGGCGTTGATGGTCCACTTGACAACGGTGCCATCTTTCAGGGTGGTGGTGGATTTGTCCTCAGCGATGGAGGCGACCTCGGGGTAATAGTTATTGAAGCGGCCCTGGAACTCGTCGTTCCAGCACCAGATATTCAGCACCTTGCCCTGAGCTGCCGGAGCAGCGGAAGCGGCGGAAGAAGCTGCGGCAGAGGATGCCGCGCCGGTAGAAGAAGAGGAGCCGCCGCATGCGCTCAGCGCTGCACTGATGGTAACTGCACCGGAAGCCAGCAGGAAATTACGACGCGAAATCTTTCTCATAATGAAAAACCTCCTTCAATGGTTTTCGTGAAAAAGCGTTTCAAATTCAAGGCTCCGGTTCGCCCGGAACCAAATCCAACCCATTCATTCGATGCTGCGCACCGAGCCGCCCTCCAGCAGTTTTCCTGTCACCGGGATCTGTTCGGCCAGCGTCACACGGGGGTGCTCGATCATCTGCACCAGCTTATCCGCTGCCATCCGGCCCAGCATTTTGGTGTTCTGCTGCCAGGTCACCAGCTGGGGTTTCATCACGCGGGAGAGGTAAATGCCGTCATATCCCATCACGGAAATATCCTCCGGGATGCTCAGGCCCGCTTCCTGCAGAGCGATGCAGCCGCCCATGGCCGAGAAATCATCGGGGAAGAGGATGCAGGTGGGCCGCTGTGGCAGTGCCAGCAGGGCCCGGGTCTCCTCGGCACAGCGGTCGGGATCGTGATACACACCGCTTCGCACATATTCTTCGGGGACCTGCAGCCCCAGCTCCGCACAGCTCTTGTAGAAGCCCGCCAGCCGGTTCTCCGTCACCGCCGTGCGCTCGCCATGGATAAAGGCGATGCGGCGGTGGCCGTTGGCGTAGGCGTACCGCACCAGCGCCGAAAGCCCGTTGACATTATCGGAAAGGACTGCCATCCGGTTGTTGAACACATGGTCGATGGTCACCACCGGCACATCACTGTTGACCAGCTCCACCACCTGCGGATCGTTGAAATCCACGCAGGCGATCACCGCTCCATCCACGCCCCGGTAGTGGCAGTGCTCCAGATAGGTCATTGTTCTGCCGCCGAGGTTCCGGTTGACAAAGGTGATATCATAGCCCAGCTTTTCCACCTGCACTTTGAAGCTGTCCAGCACCGCCGAAAAGTACTCGTGGGCCAGGCCGCTCTGCCGCTCGTCCACAAACAGAACGCCAAGGTTGTAGGTACGGTTGGTCTTCATCGCGCGGGCCGCCATATTGGGCACATAGCCCATACGGCGGGCCGCCTCGCGAACACGGTCGCGGGTCGCAGCAGAGATGTCCGACTGGCCATTGAGCGCTTTGCTCACCGTTGCCACCGAGACACCGCATTCACGCGCCAGATCTTTTAAGGATGACATTTCGCCGCCCTCCCTCACAGGGACCCGCTCAGGGCTCCTGAACGAATCCTAAATCGTTTTCGCAATTTCAATATAGCGCACTTTGTACTAAAAATCAAGCAGAAGAAGAAAAGTTTTATCGTAAAAGTCTGCATTTCAGCAGGTTGCGAGATTTCATTTCCTCAGAATTATGCAGTCTGTATCGTTTTCGTTACATTTCGTTACCGTTCGATAATTTTTTCGTTCCCATACCGGTTTCCACCCCTGAACCAGCCCGCTGCACCCTTGTTGTATATTTCAGGTCCGCTCTTGATTTTTCCCGCAGGATAGACTATTCTTAGGGTGACAAGTGCCTTTCCCACCCTTGGGCCGCAAATTCTAAATCGTTTTCGCCATCAAATGATTTCAGCATTTCCGGTTTACCCTATAAGGAGGAACAAGGCTATGAGATTCGGACATTTTGATGATGCGCGCCGGGAATATGTGATCGACACGCCCCGCACTCCCCTGCCCTGGATCAACTATCTGGGCAGCGAGGACTTTTTCAGTCTGGTGTCCAACACCGGCGGCGGTTACAGCTTTTACCGGGATGCCCGGCTGCGGCGGCTGACCCGCTACCGCTACAACAATTCCCCGCTGGACATGGACGGCCACCGCATCTACATCAACGATGGCGGCACCATCTGGAACCCGGGCTGGCAACCCGCCAAGACGGAACTGGACAGTTACACCTGCCGCCACGGTCTGGGCTACACGATCCTGCAGGGTGAGAAAAACGGCATTGCGGCCGCTCAGGAGTTGTTCGTGCCCCGGGGCGATGCCTGTGAGATCGACCGGCTGACGTTGGAAAACAAGACCACTGCTCCCCGCACGCTGGACGTGTTCAGCTATGTGGAGTTCTGCCTGTGGGATGCCATGGACGACAGCTCCAATTTCCAGCGCAACTTTTCCACCGGCGAGGTGGAAGTGGTGGAAAGTGCCATCTATCATAAGACAGAGTACCGGGAGCGCCGGGATCACTACGCCGTGTTCTGGGCCAACACCCCCGTTACCAGCTTCGACACCAGCCGGGATGCCTTCTGCGGCGTGTACGGCGGCCCCGCCGCACCGGAAGCGGTCAAAGCCGGTCACTGCTCGAACAGCATTGCCCACGGCTGGGCTCCGGTGGGTGCCCACCATTTCCATCTCACGCTGGCACCGGGTGAGAAAAAGAGCATCATCTTCGGGCTGGGCTACATTGAAAACCCGGTCCGGGAAAAATTCAGTGCTCCCGGCATCATCAACAAAGCCCGGGCCGAGGCCATGATGGCCCGCTATGCCACCGACGCACAGGTGGATGCCGCCCGCAGGGCACTGGCCGACTACTGGCAGGAGCTGCTCTCGGGCTGGCAGCTGACCTCCGGCGAGGAAAAGCTGGACCGGATGGTGAGCCTGTGGAACCAGTATCAGTGCATGGTCACCTTCAACATGAGCCGCAGTGCCAGCTATTACGAGAGCGGCATCGGCCGCGGCATGGGGTTCCGGGATTCCTGTCAGGATCTGCTGGGCTTCGTCCACATGATCCCCTCCCGCGCCCGGGAGCGCATTCTGGACATTGCTGCCACCCAGTTTGAGGACGGCAGTGCCTACCACCAGTACCAGCCCCTGACCAAAAAGGGCAACAGCGACGTGGGCAGCGGCTTCAACGATGACCCGCTCTGGCTCATTGCGTGCACCGCCGCCTATCTGCGGGAGACCGGTGACTGGTCGATCCTGGACGAGCCGGTTGCCTTTGACAACGACATGACCAGAGCACAGCCCCTGATGGAGCATCTGCGCCGGAGCTTCCGCTACACCCATACCCATCTGGGCCCCCACGGCCTGCCGCTGATCGGCCGGGCCGACTGGAACGACTGCCTGAACCTGAACTGCTTCTCGGAGCACCCGGGCGAGAGCTTCCAGATCACCGGCCCCAGCGAGGGCCCCGTGGCTGAGAGCGTGTTCATTGCGGGCATGTTCGTGAAATACGGCCGCGAGTACGCCGAACTCTGTGACCACCTGCACCTCACCGAGGAGGCCGCCAGTGCCCGCACTGCCATTGACGCAGTAGAACAGGCCACCCTGACCGCCGGCTGGGACGGCGCATGGTTCCGCCGTGCCTACGATGCCTTTGGTGCCCCCGTAGGCAGCAGGGAATGCGACGAGGGGCAGATCTTCATCGAACCCCAGGGCATGTGCGTGATGGCCGGGATCGGCCGAGAGACCGGTCAGGCCGAAGCCGCACTGAAGAGCGTGGAGGAGCGGCTGGACACCCCGTACGGCGTGGTACTGCTCCAGCCCGCCTACACCACCTACCGGCTCAATCTGGGCGAGATCTCCAGCTATCCCCCGGGCTACAAGGAGAACGCCGGTATCTTCTGCCACAACAACCCATGGATCAGCTGTGCTGAGACCGTGCTGGGCCACGGTGACCGGGCCTTTGCTGTCTACAAAAAGACCTGCCCGGCCTATATCGAGGACATCAGCGAGATCCACCGCACCGAACCCTACGTTTACAGCCAGATGGTGGCAGGCCGCGATGCCCCCACCTTCGGCGAGGCCAAGAACAGCTGGCTGACCGGCACGGCGGCATGGACCTTCGTGAACGTAAGCCAGTACATTCTGGGCATCCAGCCCACTCTGGATGGCCTGCGCGTTGACCCCTGCATCCCCCACACGCTGGCAGGCTACACCGTCACCCGCCGTTACCGGGGTGCCGTGTACCACATCCGGGTGGAGAACCCCCACGCCGTGCAGAAGGGCGTGCAGAGCGTCACCGTGAACGGCGCTCCTATTGCGGGCACCCTCCTGCCGCTGGCAAAGACCGGTGAAAGTGTAGAGGTCTCTGTCATTCTTGGATAACCTCCCTCACAGCAAAAAGACCGCCAAAGCAAGTAGAAACGCTTGCTCTGGCGGTCTTTTCAATACAGTTTTTTCAGTTCCAATTACAGCATCCTGGAAAGGAACGCCTTCAGACGAGGATGCTTGGGGTTCGAGAAGAGCTCCTGCGGGGGCTCATCTTCCTGGATCCTGCCCTCATCGATGAAGATGACTCGGTTGGACACCTCGCGGGCAAAGCCCATCTCGTGGGTGACCACCAGCATGGTGATGCCGGTGTGGGCCAGCTCCTTCATCAGCTCCAGCACCTCGCCGACCATCTCAGGGTCGAGGGCGGAGGTGGGCTCGTCGAACAGGATGACATCCGGGTCCATGGCCAGAGCGCGGGCAATGGCAATGCGCTGCTGCTGGCCGCCGGAAAGGCTCTTGGGGAACACATTGGCTTTATCGGACAGGCCGACACGGGCCAGCAGCTCCTCGGCACGCTTGGAAGCCTCCTCCTTGCTCTTGAGCTTGAGCAGCTCCGGGGCCAGGCAGAGGTTCTGCTTGACGGTCAGGTGGGGGAAGAGGTTGAAGTGCTGGAACACCATGCCCATCTTCTGGCGCACGGCATCGATGTGGGCATCATCCACCTCGATGCCCTCAAACTTGATGGAGCCGCCGGTGGGGATCTCCAGTCGGTTCAGGCAGCGCAGGAAGGTAGACTTGCCGCAGCCGGAGGGGCCGATCAGGCAGACCACATCGCCGCGGTAGATGTCGATGTCGATGCCCTTCAGGACATCCAGGGTGGGGGTGGGCTGCTTTGCGCCCTTTTTGGCCTCACCGCCGTAGGTCTTGGTCAGACCACGGACTTCCAGGATCTTTTCAGCATGATTAGCGGTCACCTTGCGCCATCCTCCTCTCAAACTTCGACAGCAGCCATGTAAAGAGCATGACTAAGACCAGATAGACCACTGCAACGCCCAACAGGGGGAACATGGCCTCGTAGGTACGGTTCATAATGCCCTGCGCCGCATACAGCAGCTCCTTGCCGCCGATAACGGTGATGAGCGAGGTATCCTTGAGCAGGACGATGAACTCGTTGCCCAGTGCAGGCAGCACCGCGCGGATGGCCTGCGGAATGACAATGACCACCATGGTGGTCATGTAGTTCAGGCCCAGGCTGCGGCCGGCTTCCATCTGGCCAGGGTCCACCGCCATCAGGCCGCCGCGGATGATCTCCGAGACGTAAGCGCCCGAGTTGATGCCCAGTGCCAGCGCACCAACCATGGTAAAGTTGCGGCTGTTGGAAAAGATGACCATGCTCATAATGAGCAGCTGGACCATCATGGGGGTGCCGCGGATGATGGTGGTGTACACCTGACAGACGGCATTGAAGAAGCCCAGCACCGGGTTCCTGCGGCCGGGACGCTGCTGGTCGTGCGCAACACGCACCAATGCCACCACACTGCCCAGCACCACGCCCAGTGCCAGCGCAATGGCGGTGACCAGCAGCGTAGTGCCCACGCCCTGGATGTACTGCACCCAGCGGTCGTTCAGGATGAACGCCTGATAGAATTTGAAGAACATTTCCTGCCCGAAGTCCAGCTTCGTGCCGCTGTTGAGCAGCTCTTTCAGCAGTTCGTATTGTGCGGCCATTCGCATCCTCGCTTTCTAAAATTGTTAGAATTTTGTAACCTGTTCTTTCCAAAAAAGGGGAGGTGCCCCAGATGGGGCCGCCTCCCCGTGATACAAGGTACAGCTGAATTATTCAGCGGTGATGTACTTGTCCACGATGGACTGCAGGGTGCCGTCAGCCTTCAGCTCTTCCAGAGCGGCATTGACAGCATCCTCCAGAGCGGAACCCTTTGCCAGACCGATGGCGTAATCCTCCTCGGCGTAGCTGGTGTCCAGAATGACCAGACCGGGGTTGGCGGCAACGAACTCCTTTGCAGGGGCATTGTCGATGACAACTGCATCGACCTGGCCATTGTTCAGAGCCTGCACAGCGGTCAGGCCGTCGTCGTATGCGACCACAGCGTCATCGCCGAAGTCATCAGAGCAGTAGATGTAGCCGGTGGTGCCGCGCTGGGTGCCGATCTTCTTGCCTGCCAGATCATCGGGAGAGGTGATATCAGAGCCCTCGGGAACGATGATGGACTGGATGCCGGTAGCGTAGCTGTCGGAGAAGTCCATCACAGCCTTGCGCTCGTCGGTCACGGTAACGCCAGCCATGACGATATCGGCCTTGCCCTGCTGCACGCTCAGCAGTGCTGCGTCGAAGTCCATATCATCGATCTGCAGCTCCAGGCCCAGCTTCTCAGCAATGGCCTTGGCGGTGTCGATGTCGATGCCCTCGAACTCACCGGCATCGGTGGTCATCTCGTACGGAGGGAAGGCAGCGTTGGTGGCCATGGTCAGCTTGCCAGCCTCAACGGTGGTCAGCTCAGCGGCAGCGCTGGTGGAAGCAGCCTCGGAAGAAGCTGCACTGCTTGCAGTGGAAGAAGCGGTGCTGGAGGCGGAACCGCCGCAGGCAGTCAGAGCCAGAGCGGCAGCGGTCAGACCAGCGGCAGCCAGAAAGCTGCGGCGATTGATCTTTTTCATATTCAAACACTCCTCTGTTGATTGTATAATTTTTCACTTTCCCGGCACGATGCGCTTCATCGTGTCATCAAGGAACAGAATTAGTATATGTTGTACAAATAAAAAAGTCAAGTGTTGTGCAAAAAATCGGAACAAATGAAACCCTTTTGAAAACATTTATACATACAGCAGCCCATTCTTAATGTATATATACATTTTGCTCCTGTGTTTCTGTCATTCCGTTGCATTCTGCTAGTGAATCTTCCCACAGGACTTAATCCCGGACATTGACACCTTTTCCTTCTAATTGGTATAATCAGGCTGGAAGCATGGTAAAAGCAGCCAAGCTCAAACCGCGCTGCCCCGCCGGGATGCGGGGAGAAAGGATCCTGCTATGAAAAATCGTATACTGAAAGCCCTGGCCTCCTTTGGTCTGTCCGTCTGTGTGCTGGCAGGCAGTTCTGTGGTCAGCATGGCCGAAGAGACCCCGGGCAAAACCGAGTGCAAGGAACACACCTGGAAGACCACGACAGAGTATAAGACTGAGTGTGTGGAGACCACCTTCCAGCATAAGCTCCCCGATGGCACCACCGAGACCCTTACACTTTGCCCCGAATGCGGCAAGGTAAAGAATAACACCCAGCTGACCAAGGTAAACGGTGTCTTCTCCAACTTTTCCAACCTGATTGTTCACACCGGGACTCTGAAAAACGGTGAGCAGGTAATGACAGCAGCATTCTACTATCCCACTGTTATTGAACGGGTCATCTGCGAAAAGTGCGGCACCGTAAAGAGCGAGGAGGTCACCCCCGCCCGTGTGATGACCCAGCCAGTCATTGCCAGCATCGAGGTACCCGCCAATACCGTTTCCGGCTACAGCCTGATGCAGATCAATGCCGACGGTACCGAAACACCGGTCAATGTTTCCTACAACACCGAGCTGAACAAAGCATATTTCCGTCTGGATGTCACCACCGGGGCCCAGCTGCTGCGGATGGTTCCCACCACCTGATTTTCCCGCATAACCAACGAGACCGCCCACCGGGCGGTCTCGTTTTTGTTTTATCGGCGTTTCTGTGGCAGGGGGATGCCCAGCACCAGGGCAATGCCCACGGCCAGCGCCACGGCGATCTTGAAGGTAGAGATGCCGTTTGCCAGCGCCAGCGCGTTGTCGCCCTGAATGAAGTAGTAGGCGCTGTAATAGATGCCCGCACCGGGCACCAGCGGAAAGATGCCGGTGAGCAGGAACACCGTCACCGGTGCTCTGAGGGTTATCGCAAGGATGCGGGCCAGCAGCGTCAGCGGAATGACCGCCAGCAGCGAGGCTGCAAAGGCTTCCATCCCGAACAGCTCCGCGATCTCGTATACCAGCCACCCCACTGCGCCCACCAGCCCGCAGTAGGGCAGGGTGCGCCTGGGGCAGGCAAAGAGGATGGCAAAACTCAGGGTGCCCGCCCCGGCCAACAGGAACTGCAGGGCCAGACGGCCCAGCTGCTCCCCGGTGAAAAGAAGCTCCGTCATACCACGGCCACCCCCTTCAAAAAGGCATAGAGGCTCAGCACAAGGCCTGTGCCGATGGCGATGCTGGCCGCAATGAGCAGCGCGTCGATCATCCGGATGGTGCCGGACAGGTAATCTCCCTGCACAAAGTCCCGGATGCCCATGGTAAAGGCGATGCCGGGGGTCAGGATCATCAGAGTACCGATGATGGCGTGACTGGCTTCAGTGCCCAGCAGGCTGCAGCCCAGAATACAGCATAGGGTAATGAGGGCGGCAGTGGAGATGGTTCGGAACCCGCCCCCCACGCCGTGCCGCCCGCAGAACAGCAGGTAGGCGTTGGCCGCAACACCGGCCGCAGCGGCGGCAAGCCCGGCTTTCAGGTCGCCGCCAAAAATCAGCGCAAAGCAGAACGCGCCGCCCATGCCCGCCGCAATCTGCACCCAGTCCTTCGGAAAAGGGATGCACCTGGCCTGAGCCAGCCGGGTCTCGGCCTCATCGATGGTGTCCACTTCCCCGGACGCGATCTGGCGGGAAAGCTGATTCACCGCCGCCACCCGCCCCAGGTGGGTGGTACGGGTGGGCACGTTGCGCACCTCGCTCATCTCCGCCGTGCCTGCGCTGGCAAAAATGCCGTTGGTCAGCACATAGACATGGAACTCCCGCAGGTGGAAGCTGGCCGCCATGATCTCCATGGTCTGCTCCACCCGGAACACCTCTGCCCCGTTCTCCAAAAGGGTCTGACCGGCCGCCATAATAAAATCCATGATGCGGCGGCGCTGTTCCCCGTCCGGATACAATCCCCTCTCTGCCATGCTGTGGTCTCCTTAAAATTGGCATAAAAAATGACCGCCTCAATGTTTCAGTGCCTGAGCGGTCATTTTTCTTGACGAATCTATTTGTAGTATAGTCAATCTCCGGCGGCTTGTCAAGCAGGCACGCCGTTTTTTTAGAACTTGAACAGGTTCACGATCCGCTGCCACAGGCGGGTGAAGAAGTTGCCTTCCTGCACATCGGCGGTGGTCTGGGCGGTAACATCCGCAGCGGCGACCGTCTCACCGGTCTTATAGACGAACTTCACGCTGCCGGAAGCATCCTCGGACTTACCGGCAAAGCTGGTGTAATCCTCCAGACGGCTGGTCATCTCGTCCAGCACGGTCTTCAGGCCGTGGATCTGCTCCTCGTCCAGAGCACCGGTCAGCTTGGAGATGCCCTCCTCATTGAACTGGTTCAGGCCATCGTTCAGCCGGACCGTGCCATCGCTGAGCTGGCCTGCGCCATCATTCAGGGTGGTCACGCCGTCATACAGGGTCTTGGTGCCATCGGCCAGCTGGGCGGCACCGTCCTTTGCGGAGTGGGCACCGTCAGCAGCGGTGGCAACACCGTTGGTGTACTGGTTGACACTGGACACGAAATACTGGATCTGCGCCAGGCTGTTCTTCAGGGCACGGACATCTGCGATATCCTGGCTGTTCTCAGCCTGATACTTCAGCTCGTCATGCACGGTCTGTTTTGCGCTGGCAGTGCTCAGGTCAAGCATGGCGCTGAACATGGAGGGGTCGTAGCTCTGCATCAGCCGCAGAGCAGCTTCCAGGTCGTGGTTGGTCTTGGTTGCGGAGAGATACAGGGCAATGTCCAGCTGGCTGTCCTTGAAGCTGGGCTCCTGCTCCCAGACGGTGCGCACCATCTTCTTGCGGGCAGCGGCCAGTGTCTTTTCGTTCATGGTCAGCACTTCGTCAATAACGGAAGCGTAGTTGTCCCAGGTCATGGGGGTGTCGATCAGGCCGCCCTCCATCAGGGTGCTGTTGGCGGAGGCCAGAACACCATCGGCCACCTGCTGGGCACCAGCCTGCAGGGCAGCGTTATTGGAGCTCAGGGTATCCAGACCGGTGGTCAGCTGGCCCAGACCATCGTCCAGGGCAGAAGCACCGCTGTTCAGCTGAGAAGCGCCGTCCAGCAGGGCCAGGGTACCGTTGGCCAGCTGGGAAGCACCGTCCACCAGTTGGGCGGCACCATCCATCAGCTGGTTCATGGCATCGTTCAGCTGGCTGACGCCATCGGTCAGCTCGTTGAGGCTGCTCAGGTCAAAGGCATTGGTGCCCAACGCATCGGCGTTGGTGGCACAGGCCAGCATGACCTGCGGTGCGGTCAGGTTCTCGACATCGGCTTCCACAGTGACGCTGTCCTGCAGATAATCCTCCACAGTAGACAGGTCATCGGGCAGCAGACCGTCCAGAGAGTCCTTCACGCCGGGCAGGCAGACGAAAGCGGCCACGCTGCTCTTGGCGGCAGATTCCAGCATTCCGTGCTCGGCGCTCAGGTTGGTGGCATCCTGACCAAAGATCACGCCCACAGCAGTGATGAGCGGGGTGACAACGGTGCGCTCCTTGCCGTTGACGGTCACGGTGCCGGTCTCGTTGTTGGTCAGGTCGACGGTCACGGTCAGGTGGCCGCTCTTGCCGATCAGGTTCTCAAGGCTGTCGGTCACGCCGTCCAGCGTATAGGTGACATTTGCGGTGATGGGCAGGGCCTTGTCGGTATTGCCCTTATAGTACACGTCGGTGTCGTCGGTGTTCCAGACCAGCTTTTCGCCGTCCTGGGTGAACGCGGCATCGCTCTCGGTGTTCTGGATATCGGTCAGGGTGCTCTCATCGGTGACATTGGACAGGCCGGAAGCGCTGTACAGGTGCTCGCTGACGGTGGTGGACTTGATGGAGCCGTCGGCGTTCATCACGGCGTAGACGGTCTCATCCTTGGAATAATCGGCCTTGGCGGCTGCAAAGGCGGGCAGGGTCATGCCTGCGGCGAGAGTCAGCGCCAGCGCCGCACTGGCGAAACGAAGCGATTTTTTCATGGTAATTACTCCTTATCAGACTTCTTGGCGTTGGAAGATTCAGGGACCAGCCAGTGCATGGTGGTGTGGCGGATGACCCAGTCCAGCAGCATCAGGGCAGCGGGCAGAACGACCAGAATGACAGCCATACTGATCAGTGCGCCGCGGGAGATGAGCCGGCAGATGCTCTGCAGCAGCTCCATCTTACTGATGGCGGCCACGCCGACGGTTGCGGCAAAGAAGGTCAGGCCGCTGGTCAGGATGGACTGGCTGCAGTGCTCCAGCGACTGCTGGGCAGCTTCCTGCGGGGTGCGGCCATAGCTGCGCTCCTCGTGATAACGGGTGGTCATCAGGATGGAGTAGTCCACAGTCGCGCCCAGCTGGATGGTGCCGATGACGATGCTGGCGATGAAGGGCAGCTGGGTACCGGTGAAGTACGGGATACCCATATTGATGGAGATGGCGGCCTCGATGCTGGCAACCAGCAGCACAGGGATGGACAGGCTCCGGAAGGAGATCAGGATGATGGCAGCGACTGCCATGATCGACCAGACGTTGACGTTCTTGAAATCCACATCCGCAACCTCGATCAGATCCTTGGTCATGGCACCCTCGCCGGTGATGACACCGTTGGGGTCAACCGCCTTGATAAGGTCGTTCATCTCAGTCAGCTGGTTATTGATGGCATCGGTGCCGGTCTTATAGGAGCTGTTGGCCAGAATGAGCTTGTAGCCGCCGGACTGCAGGATCTCGGTCACGCTGTCGGGCAGCAGCTCGGTCTGGAAGCCCGGACCAGTGATGGAATCCAGGCTCACCACCTGGGTGATGCCGTCCACATCCTTGAGCTCATCGCAGAGGTCAGACACCTGCGTTGCGGTCAGGTCCTCATCCACCAGAATAAAGTGGGAGGTGGTCATGCCAAAGTCCTCGCCCAGCTTGTTGGTGCCAACGATGCCGGTCAGGTCCTGGGGCAGCGAGTCGAACAGGGTGTAGTAGACCTCGGTCTTTTGCTGGGCCACCACAAAGGGCACCAGCAGCACAAGAAAGACGACCACGATGGGCATTGCGTGCTTGGAAACAAAGTAGCTGAGCTTGGTCAGCTTGGGTACGATGGTGCGGTGCTTGTACTTTTCGACCTGCTGATCAAAGGTCAGGATCAAAGCAGGCAGGATGACGATGGTGCAGATGACACCCAGCGCCACACCCTTTGCCATAACAACACCGATATCGCGGCCCAGCGTCAGGCGCATAGCGCACAGTGCCAGGAAGCCCGCAATGGTGGTCAGGGAGGAAGCGGTGATGGAGGTCATGGTCTTGCAGATGGCGGTCACCATGGCTTCCTCGTTGGAGGAGCGGAGTTCCTTTTCCTCCTGATAACGGTGGAGCAGGAAGATGGAGAAGTCCATCGTCACGCCCAACTGCAGCACCGTGGAAAGCGCCTGGGTGATGTAGCTGATCTGACCCAGGAAGATGTTGGTGCCAAAGTTGTACGCAATGGGGAACAGCAGGCCCAGCATGAACAGTACGGGCGTGATGGTGCTCTCCAGCGAGAGGAACAGCACCAGCATACTGGCACCCACAGCGCACAGGATGTACAGCGGCATCTCTTGATTGATCAGTGCCTTGGTATCCTGCAAGATGACGCTCATGCCGCCAAAGTAGCAGTCGTGCCGCAGCACCTTTTTGATCTGATTGACGGCATTCATCGTCTCGTCGCTGGCGCTGGGCGCATCAAACCGGACGATGAGCATGGTGGAATCGTTTTTGCCGAACATGAACTGCTGGACATCCGCGGGCAGCATCTCGGTGGGGATGCTGGGGTCGATGACATCGCTGAGCCAGAAGGTCTGTGTGACACCGGGCACCGCCTCAATGTCCTTCTTCATGGCGATCAGTTCATTGGTAGGCAGGCCTTCCACCGTGATCATACCGGTGGAAGCCAGATGGAAGTCGTCCTCAAGCGCTACCTCGCCGATCATGGAGTCGAGCTCCTGCGGCAGATAAGTCAGGACATCATAGTTGATGCGGGTAGCAACCGCGCCGATTGCGGAAGGGATCAACAGCAGGACCGCTACTGTTAAGATCAGCTTGCGCAGACGCACGATGCTCTGTGCGATCTTTTTCATGGGAACCCTCCATACGAAAGTTGATTGGATCTGCCCTAAAAATGACCCGTGGTCATTTCTGAGCAAGCACTATTATAACCAATCGACGCAAGGTGTCAAGATAAAAAATGACCAAAAGTCAGTTTTCTTATCACAAAGCAAAAATTGTATAGCTTGTCCGGGGGCTTTTGCTCTTGCGCTCTTCCCTTCTCCCTGCTAAAATATTGTTTACACAACAAAACAACGTCAGAAAAGAGGATGCAGCAAGCTATGAGCACCGTGGAAGGAAAGAAACAGGAAAAGCGACGCGCGCTTCTGGATGCAGCTTACGAGCTGTTTCTGGAGCGGGGCACCTCCAAGACCAGCGTGGAGGATATCACCTCCCGCGCCAAGGTGGGCAAGGGCACGTTCTACCTCTATTTTGCCGATAAGGGTTCGGTCACGCAGGCCCTGCTGGCCCGGGTGAGCTACCAGCTGCTGGACAACGCCTGTGCCGCCGCCGAGCAGCACGCCGCCGAGCTTACCAGCTTCCCCGACCAGATGATCTTTGTCATTGACCATATCATCGAAGCCCTGCGCGCGGACACCCTGATGCTCCGCTTCCTGGAGCGCAGCTTTGTCTGGCCCGGGCTGGATCAGATCGAAGCCAGCGGCGAGGCCGAGCCGCTGATGCGCAAGGTCCTCCAGATCGTGATGTGCAGCCCCGAGATGGCGGGCCGCACCGAGCGGGAGATCTACCAGCGCATCACCGCCCTGGGCAGCATGTGCATGTCGGTGTGCTATACCTCCGTGTTGGAGGGCAAGCCCGACAACATCGACAACATGAAGCCCATCCTCTACGACATCATCCGCCGGGCGCTCTGAACGCACCTCTCCCCTGCCAGCCCCCGCAAAGGGGCCTTTGCGCCAATCCCTCGGGGCAAAAAACGGAAAAGGCAGACTTTTTTCAAAAAAGCCCTTGCAATTGCGCGAAAAATGTGGTATCATACTCAAGTCGATACGACATCTGGACGGTTAGCTCAGCTGGTAGAGCATCTGCTTGACGTGCAGGAGGTCACAGGTTCGAGTCCTGTACCGTCCACCATACAGTTCGTACTCGAACCCGATTCTCTATGAGAAAGGGTTTGGGTACGTTTTTTGTTTATCGGAAGTTCTGCGGAAGGACTACACAGAGCATTAAACGAGCAAAGGCAGGGTATCACTATGACGGTGGTATCCTGCCTTTTGCTTGTTTGGGAATTTCGCCTTGTTAGAAAATTTCTGGTCTATGTTGAAAAGCCTTTCTTTTTATGATATAATCAACATGGGTAAATATATCGTGATTTGATGATGTGCGGAGGTGAAATCATGGCTACTGCGCCAAGCATGGGAAAACTAATCTATCATATAACATCTATAGATAATCTTCCTTCGATTTTAAAGTTTGGTCTGCTCTCTCGAAAATGCATATTACAAAACCACGACATACACTTTACTGATATTGCCGATCCAGAAATCTTAAGTAAACGTGAGCGATATAAGGAAGCTCTTTCACAATATATCTTATTTCATTTTTTTGCAAAAAATCCATTTGATGGTGCAGTGTGCGAAAAGTATGGATCAGAAAATATGGCAATCATCGCTGTTTGGAGAAGTATTTGTGAACATAATAATTATCAAATAATTCCATCACATCCATTGGATAGTGATGCTCCAGATCTTTATTCTTATGGAGAAGGTTTCAAGAAGGTTCGATGGAATATATTAGACGATAGAGAGCATCGCGATTATAAAAATGCAGAGATCCGGAAAGCATGTATGGCAGAATGTGTTGTGAAGGGATGTGTTCCGGTATCAGATTTTGCATATATTTATGTTTATAGTGAAAGGGCAAAAGAAAAGATTTTAAAAATGGAAAATGCCGTAGCTATTAAGGATAGGATACAGGTTATGCCTAGTATGTTTCCCATAAGTCGATAATTAAATTGGGAGGTGATTCAAGTGTTTTTCTATACAACAGGAGATTTGCTCCAGTCCGATGCGGAAGCTCTTGTCAACACAGTAAACTGTGAAGGTTATATGGGAAAGGGAATCGCCTATCAATTTAAACTTAAATTTCCAAACAACAACAAAGACTATGTTAAGGCGTGTAAAAATGGTACACTACGTCCCGGAAAACTTCATGTTTATAAGGAAAGTGAAAAAATCATCATTAATTTCCCGACCAAAGATAAATGGCGTGAAAAATCACGAATGGAATATATTGAGGATGGGTTGGATGCGCTTGTTTTACTAATAAAAGAACTCAACATAAAGAGTATAGCTATTCCACCGTTGGGAAGTGGCAATGGTGGTCTTATTTGGAATGACGTTAAGCAAGTTTTGGCAAAAAAACTAGAGGACATAGCCAAACAGGTAGCGATTTATATTTATGAGCCTTCTCGAAACTTTGCCACAACGCCAACACAGGAGCCAAAACTGAGCACATCAGCACTCGTGTTAATGGAATTAAAGGGGCATTTAAAAAAGTTTAACAGTCTTCGTTTGCAAAAAGCGGCGTATTTCATGGATTTGTTTTCCTCAAAAAAATATTTTCGTTTTGTTCCTCATAAATACGGTCCTTATGATCATTCCATTGATATAGTTAGTAAGGGAATTCGTGAATTTCAGCAGTTTCATGGAACATCTTCTACAAAAGAAGCTGAGAAAATTCTATTTAATAAACTTACGAGTGAGTCGGTAAATAATACTTTACAAGCATTGCTCCCTTGGATCATAAAGTCTTGTGATTTTATAAACTCTATTGAAACTGATCATGAACTAGAATGTTTGGCAACAATTTGTTTTCTAATTGAAAATTCAGGAGGCTTAACAGCAGAAGGAATTGTTTCCGGATTTAAGAATTGGTCTGAGGAAAAGGCAAAGAGGTTTACTGAACAAGAAATTATCGAGGGAATCCAAAAGTTATATATGCTTGGAGTTATAGAAAAAAATCTTGTAGGTTATAACCTTGCTGCATAAAACAAAAACAGGGTGCGCCCACCCGGACGCACCCTGCCAAAGACCACAGACAATAGCGATATGTATACCAGGGAGTTCCCCAGCGGGAACTTCCTGGATTTCTTTTTTGTTTGCGTGATGAGCCTGCTCCGCCTGCCACGCGGCAAACTCCCTCTGGCCTTCCTCGCTGTTCCAGCAGGCAAGGATGGCCGGATAGAATGCCCGTGCCAGACGGTCAATGACTTCATCGGGGTAAGGGGAAGTGTTTGTGGACTTTTTCTTTTTGTTCAAACGCACGCTCCTTTGATCGTCCCACCGCAGCAAAGCCGGGCAAGAAAATCAAAGTTCCATTTTTTATCAGGCGCAAGGGCGCGGATGCTTTCCGCCCTGCACTTGCGGCTGGTGGCTCGTTGATGGCTTACAAGTGCCTGTCGTTATGCGGTCTTTTCTCCTTCAAGGGCTTCTGCAAGAGCCTTTTCCAGATAGGTTTCGATTTCAGTCAGGTAGTTAGCAGGCCTCTGCATTGCGAAGCGGAGAACCTTCTGCTTTTCCGGGTCAGTGAAATAGCTGGGATTGTTTTTGAGCGTTTTCTTCCATGAGTTTTTCATCATTTCGGTCGCACGGCTCAAGGATTTGTAAACCTTCATAAACTCGTCCGGCACATGATAGCACCGGAATTCTTCTGTTTGTGGCGTGGGCATGGGAACGGGTTCCGCTTTTTCAGGCTCAAATTCAGCGCTGGCAGATTCCAACACTTCCAATGCCTCTGGATGCAGGATTTGAGCAAGGACATCTGAACGATGCTCGACACTTGCCTGCACAAGCTTGGACATTTCTTCGTTGGTGAACTTCACTTCACCGGAAAAGACTTTCTGCTTGATGCCGGGAGAGAGGTTGTCCGCAATGTCGATGCCTCGTGTATAGTGGCTGGCACGGAGAACAGAGGCACGGCTGACACCGTTTTCTTCTGCGATCCGGTCGCAGGTTTTCTTCCCGGAGTGGTGGTTATCATCGTGAGCACCACCACTTTTCTTTGCTAAAGTGTACTGATTGCCCCGAAAGATTTTTGCAGCTTTCTTCTCGGCTTCGTACTGCTTCCCCAGCAGGTAACGCTTTTGTTCGGGGGAAAGATTGCGCCGTCCCAACTGATTCCGGCAAATCCACGCAATGGCTTCTTCGCGGTTCTCAAATCGGAGCGGCATGGTGGAGAAATAAATCTCTGGGTGCTTTTGGAGGATTGCATAACGATTGTGCTCATCAGCATAAAGTGGATTTACAGATTTATTTCTTTCTCCTTTTGGAGCAATGTGGACAACCATGCCCTTTTACTCTGCTTGCAATAACTGCATACCATTCATGTCCGCAACTAGAGCATTTCCACCATGCTTTCTTTCCACTTTTAGGAAGAAGCTGTGATGGAAAAAGATTATTAGAACTATTTCTTTCATAATTCCATTCTTTTAAAAGCTCGGGATAAAGTGTTTCCAAATCGTTTACGCCTGTTTTGGGAACTCGACCGCTACAACATGGACAACCAATTCCTCTTTTTCTGTTATTGGGACTTGCTTGCCATTCGTAACCGCATTTCGGACAAAGCCACCAGACAGGTTTGAATTTTCCGGCGGTTATATCATTTGGAGTTAAATCGCCATTTTTTATGGGATGCCATTCTTTGGCAAGTTCTGGCATGGTTTCAGCGAGTGAACCAACCTTTTTAACTACACCTTGTGTAAAACTTCTTCCACGGTGTTTTTTTGAACATTCAGCGCACCCAAAGCGCCCTTTTCGTGTCATGCTGTTAATGCTACATTTCCATTCGTGTCCACAATCTGGACATTTCCACCAGATGATTTCATTTGAACTGACGGTGAACATGTCTGGAGTTAAGTCCTGATTCTTCACATAGTCCCATTTTGAGGCAACGTCTGGACGTAAAATTGCGAGGGAATTATCAATACTTGTCAAATATCCTAAGATCTGCGGGCGGTCACGTTCGATATTTACATCGATTTGACTGTGAATATGTCGAGGATCTGTTCGAGTCCACATATTGGAGGAAGCATCTATAGAATCGAGAATGACTTTAAGGACAGTTTCGAGTTCGCCTGTCTTTTTGACCTTTGAAATGGTATAAACCACATCAGCAGTTTGCGCATTGTCAACCCAATTGCGAGTATTCTTTTCTTTGATACGGATGAGTTTCACGTGATTTTCTTGACATAATTTATATTTGCGGATGTCCCGTTCATACTGCTCATCCGATTGGTGCCAGTTTGCACCATCAAACTCAATTCCGGTATGAATAGAGGGAATATAGATATCAAGCTCCATAGAACCCAGAAAAGCAGGTTTATATTTGTTGATGGCATCTGAATAGAGCTTATGAACGTAAAAGAAGGTAGCCTGCTCGGGGAACGAGGTCTGGACTCTTAAATTGCAAATAGGGCATTGTGTGTTATCTGTATTGCGGTCATGGATAGTAGCTTGATATTCGTGACCGATAGGGCAAAGCCACCATACACGTTTTCCGCTTCCAGCAGTTACTTCATACGGTGTCAGCGGAGCATTCTTAGATGGATGCCATTCGACAGCGAGGCTGGGATTGACCGAAGCTAAATCATTGAATCCTTTTAACACTTTATGCCCTGAGCAGTAGTAGCATGCACTTCCACGTCGCACCCGCCGTTCAACAGTTTGCTCATAGGAATGTCCCATTGGGCAGAGCCACCATACTTTCTTTTGGCTGTACGCTGTTACGTTGGACGGTGTAAGTTCTGCATTTTTTGAAGGATGCCATTCTTTTGCAATGTCTGGAAAGAGCGTTTCAAGGTCATTGTAACCAGCAAACACTTTTTGATGCGAACAATAGGGACAGCTATAACCACGTATAATATGAAGATTTATGCTTTGTTCATAAGAATGCCCTTTGCTGCAAATCCACCAGACTTTTTTTGAAGAACCTGCTGTGATGGTATCTGGTGAAAGTGGGTGGTTTTTCTTAAAATCCCATTCGTTGATGCAGTCTGGGTATTGTGATAATAGGTCATTTTGGCCTTTAATGAGCTTAACCATGATGACTCCTCGATATATCCGTAATTGAAAAGTATTTGCTTTTATTATAACATGATTAAATCGAAAATTCAGCATGATAAAAAGCACGGCAGGGTTTGGGGCAGGCACGCCCCAACAAGATCACTTGGAAAACTCGCAAGAGTTTGAGAAGTGAAGTCCCGGATGGATAGAACATTTTCAAGAATTGAAAATTTGTGGCCACGGGACGGTTCTTGCCCTCTACCG
>NZ_JAFREJ010000011.1:0-76154 GCF_017377545.1 Faecalibacterium sp. Marseille-Q4164
CAACAAAGCAGACTACTCTGCGGACTGCTTCGCAGCCGCAGAGGTGCTGCACATTGTTTCTATACACAAAAATGAGGAATGTGGCAGGCTTATCCACATCGGACGCGCAGAAATCCTCCGATATGTTTGCCAAGTGCCGCTATATGGACGAGATTACCGGAAACCGTGGCGTTATCTTTGCCACCGGAACCCCGGTCAGCAACTCCATGACCGAGCTTTACACCATGCAGCGGTATCTCCAGTATGACCGCCTGCAGGAACTGAACATGACCCATTTCGACTGCTGGGCCAGCCGTTTCGGAGAAACCGTCACGGCGCTGGAACTGGCCCCGGAAGGATATAATTTAGTAGGACGATAAATAATGCGTTCCTAAATTGAAAATAGGCTATCAAAATCGGTTTTGGAACTTCAAAAAAATCTTTTAATTTTCTTGAAAAACAGTTCCGCTTTGCACCCCTATTTTCTCCTATTAGCAGAGGGAGTAATCCCTGTAATGCTAAATCAGATTACATAAAGAAAGGAGGATAAGAGAATGTCAAGGACTTCAAAGATTACAGCACTTTATGAGCGTTTATCAAGAGATGATGACCTCAATGGTGAGTCAAATTCAATCACCAACCAAAAGCAATACTTGGAAGATTACGCCCGAAGAAATGGCTTTACGAATATCCGCCATTTTACTGACGATGGTTTTTCGGGTGTGAATTTCAATCGTCCGAGTTTTCAAGAGTTGATTAAAGAAGTAGAAGCAGGAAATGTCGCAACGATTATTGTTAAGGATATGAGCCGATTGGGGCGAAATTATCTGCAAGTCGGCTTTTATACGGAAGTTCTGTTTCCACAGAAAGATGTCCGCTTTCTTGCAATAAACAACAGTATTGACAGCGATAATGCTTCTGATAATGACTTTGCCCCGTTTTTGAATATAATGAACGAGTGGTACGCCAAAGACACAAGTAATAAAATCAAGGCTGTGTTTGATGCCCGTATGAAAGACGGAAAGCGTTGCAGCGGTTCTATTCCCTATGGGTATAACCGATTAGCAACCGACAAACAAACGCTTGTCGTTGACCCTGTGGCTTCTGAGGTGGTAAAGCGTATCTTTTTGCTTGCCAACGAGGGCAAAAGTCCGAGAGCAATCGCTGAATTGCTTACCGAAGAAAAGGTTTTAATTCCGGCTGCACACGCAAAGGAATATCACCCCGAACAGTATAATGGAATAAAGTTTACAGACCCGTATCTTTGGGGAATGTCAACCATAAGAGCAATTTTGAGCAGACAGGAATATCTTGGTCATACCGTTTTGCGTAAGTCGGTCAGCACCAATTTCAAACTGCACAAAAGGAAGAATACCGATGAAGATGAGCAGTATGTATTTTATAATACACACGAGCCTTTCATCACGCAGGAACTTTGG
This sequence comes from Faecalibacterium sp. Marseille-Q4164, assembly GCF_017377545.1. Taxonomy (NCBI): domain Bacteria; kingdom Bacillati; phylum Bacillota; class Clostridia; order Eubacteriales; family Oscillospiraceae; genus Faecalibacterium; species Faecalibacterium sp. Marseille-Q4164. The sequence continues at coordinate 1,419 of NZ_JAFREJ010000011.1, forward strand.
GACAGCGTTCAGAAGCGAAAGAAACGAGCGAACAGGACAGCAGCCAAAGGTACGCATAGCAACCGTTTAAGCGGTTATCTGTACTGTGCGGATTGTGGCAGAAGAATGACCCTGCAAACGCATTACAGTAAAAAAGACCGTTCGGTGCAGTATTCTTACCGTTGCGGCGGATATGCAAGCAAAGTAAACTCCTGCTCTGCCCATTCAATTAGTGCTGATAATGTTGAAGCCTTGATATTATCGGCTGTCAAACGATTATCAAGATTTGTTCTGAATGACGAAGAAGCCTTTGCAAAGGAACTTCAAGCACTTTGGAATGAAAAGCAGACAGAAAAGCCAAAGCACAATAAATCGGAATTGCACCGTTTTCAGAAGCGATACGATGAATTGTCTAAACTTATTCGTGGCTTGTATGAAAATCTTGTTTCGGGATTACTGCCCGAAAGACAGTATAAGCAACTGATGAAGCAGTACGATGACGAACAGGCTGAGCTGGAAACGAAGATTGAGGAAATGGAAAAGGAACTTACCGAAGAAAAAGTAAATGCTGTTGATATTAAGCATTTCATTTCTTTAATTCGCAAGTGCAAAGAGCCGACAGAAATTTCCGATTTGATGTTTGCTGAACTCATTGACAAGATTGTGGTTTATGAAGCAGAGGGTGTGGGAAAAGCAAGGACACAAAAGGTTGATATTTACTTCAACTATGTCGGGCAGGTCGATATTGCCTATACAGAAGAAGAACTTGCTGAAATAAAGGCACAGGAAGAACAGATTGAGATGGAACGCTTGGCAAAACAGCGTGAGCGTGAAAAAGCCTACCGAGAGAAGCGAAAGGCGAAAAAACTCGCTGAAAACGGTGGAGAAATCGTCAAGACAAAGATATGTCCTCACTGTCAAAAAGAGTTTGTGCCTACAAGTAACCGACAGATATTCTGTTCAAAGGATTGTTGCTATCAGGCAAGGCAGGATAAGACAAAAGCCGACAGAGAAGCAGAAAAAGGAAATCATTATTATCGTCAGCGTGTCTGTGCTGTGTGTGGCAGTACCTACTGGCCTGCACACAGTCAGCAGAAATTCTGTTCCGAAGAATGTCAAAAGCAAAATCACAACGAGAAATCTTTGGAATTTTATCACAAGAAGCGAAAGGAGAAATCAGAATGCAAAGATTTATTACAGACGAAAGAACTGGTATCCAGTACGAACTCATCGGAGATTATTACTATCCCTGCTTGACGATAGAAAACGAAGAACCGCCTACGCTCACAAAATACGGAAGAATGAGGGAAAGATATTTGAGGGAGCATAGGAAAGTCTTATATTGCAATCTGCTTACAAGCGGAAAGTTATATGAACACCTTGCTGAAATTGATACTTCGGCGTGTAATATGGCGGAGTATCTGATAAAGGAAATGGCAAGAAAACAAGGTGTGACGGAACAACTGAAAGCGGAGGATATGATGAGATGGGTCGGATTGATGAATAATATCCGAGCCTGTGCAGATGAGATTGTATTGAACGATATTGTGTATTCCTAATAGCATACCAGCCGAAAAGGAACTGCTGTCTTAATTGATGGCAGTTTTCTTTTTCGGGAAGTATTCAAGAAGTCATTAAGTCGTGAGTGTAATGGAAGTGGTTAAATTGAAAGTTGATAAAGATGGTATGATGTGTTAAAATGAGAGTGATGAATTGTAATTTTCCGCATTGAATATTAAGAGATTTGTAGGTGTAAGCCTTTTGCTGTTTTATTATATTCTTTCAAAAAATGAAAGCTAATCTTTGAATAAATATTTTTTGAATTTAAGTGACGCTTGACACATTTTTCCCGTTTATTAGGGTGAAAGGCCTTAATACAAGGGAAAGGAGGAGAAGCCTATGGATGATAAGCAGATATTAGATTTATATTGGGAGCGCTCCGAAGTTGCTATATCCGAAACTTCAAAAAAATACGGAAAGTATTGCAGATACATAGCCTTTAATATTCTTCACAATGACGAAGATAGCGAGGAATGTGTAAATGATACTTATTTAAGAGCTTGGAACAGCATACCGCCTAACCGTCCATCTGTCCTAAAAACTTTTTTAGGGAAGATTACTCGCAACCTATCTTTGGACAGGTACGAACTGCTTAATGCAAAGAAACGTAATGGTGGGCAAATGCCATTGGTTTTTGATGAAATACAAGAGTGCATACCATCGTTGGATAGTACAGAAAACATTGTTGAAGAAATCGCTCTAACGGATATTCTCAACCGCTTTCTTTCTTCCCTGTCATTAGAACAGCGAAAAATCTTTATGAGAAGATATTGGTATTTATCGCCCATTAAAGAAATTGCAACGGAATATGGTATGAGCGAGAGCAAAATCAAGATGTCATTATTTCGTTCAAGGAACGAACTCAAAAAATTGTTAGAGAAAGAAGGTATCTCTGTATGAAAGAAAAGAAACTTTTAAGGGCATTGGGAAATGTCGATAATCAGTATATTAAGGAGGCTGAACCTATGAAAAAAACAAGTAAAATAACTAATCGGCAAAAATGGGTGTCTGTTGCAGCTTGCTTCGTACTCGTTGCTGTGATTGGAGTGGGAGTTTTTCAAAGCAATCTGTTTGGTACAAAAAACGATATTGCCACGCTGAATGATGGAGAAACAATTACTTTTGTTAAAAATGACTTATCACAATCTTCAATTAACTTAAATGTAACAACAAGACCTTTGAGCGATGCTGAAATTGAAATGCTTTTTGCAGACTTGCCTGTTACCGCAGATGCTTATTTTGATGCTGACAATCATAATATTCTGGGTTTTGAGGGAAAAATTGATGATACAAGAATGGTAGTTTCTAAACAGGGTGTAAATCTATTAGATACTATCATTGATGGAAATACAATCACTTCAAGTGTAGACGGCGTTGATATCAACGCAGGATATTTCGTAACAAAGTCAAATAGTCAAGGTGTCAAAACCGTAATATATTATGCAACCTTTGATATGGGAGAGAACACTATTTATGTAGAGTATTCTGGCGTTGAAAATGAAAGTGAAACTGTAAAAAACAACTTGGCAGACACAATTTTGAAGTTGATTGAGAACGGTGCATTTGATTTGAGCCAAATCCAAGAATAATCTGCAAATTTCATATACTAAGAACTTGATGTAACACCCTATACCCTTAAAAAATAGGGAAAGTAATATAAAGCCCCAAAAAACAAGTCTAAAAAGCTCTATTAGAACGGTATCTTCGCTTTTTGCCTGTTCTTATGATTATAATTTTAGTGGTCACGTTTTTTGCTACTTGAATGACAGAAAACATCGTAGAAATACGGTGTTTTTTGTTGCCCCAAACCCTACAATTTCATACATAACCACAGGTTAGTACAAATACCTTGCGTGATTTTTTTGAAAGGCTTAGAAAGGCAATTTTGCCCGATTTTCGCCCCGAAAAATGACAGAAACAAGGCTCTGAGTATCTTTCCTGTGGTTTTTTTATTTTCAGACGGAAAGGAGGATTGATATGCCGAGAATGAGCAAGAAACGGAAACAAGAGTGGGCATTGTTTCTGAATGAAAGAAATCGCATTACCTACAACGAACTTTGCAGAAAATGCAGTAATGACTGTAAGCAGAGTTTCCGCTGTATCGTGGTGCTCTGCCCGAAGTATTTATCGAAAAGGAGAACGAAGAACAATGATGAAAATGGAAAATGAGATGAATGTAAATGTACCGCTTGAAATTATCAAGGCAAGTGAGATTGAACCGAAAGAAGTGAAATGGCTGTGGTATCCGTATATTCCGTTCGGCAAGGTTACGCTCTTGCAGGGCGATCCTGGCGATGGGAAAAGCAAGTTAATGCTTTCCATAGCCGCCCTGCTCTCAAAGGGAGAACCTCTCCCCTTTACCGAAGAAGAAACAGAGCCTATGACAGTCATCTATCAGACAACGGAAGATGATGCAGACGATACGGTAGTCCCCCGTTTTAACTCTGCCGGTGGGAACGGAGAAAATCTTATCTTCATCAAAGAAGATGAAAAATCTTTATCCTTTGGAGATAACCGTATTGCTGAAGCAATCGAAAGGTATCACGCAAAACTTTTAATTCTTGACCCGATGAGTTCCTATATCGGAGAGAACTGTTCAATGAACAATGCCAACGAAACAAGGGCAGAGTTTAATCACTTGATTGCAGTTGCAAAAAATACAGGCTGTGCCATCGTGATTATCGCTCATATGAACAAGATGAGAGATACCAACCCTCTTTATCGTACCAACGGTTCTATTGATATTGCGGGTGCTGCAAGAAGTATTCTTGCAATCACACGCTCACCGAACAAAGAAGCACCAGCAGAAAGATATATGGTGCAAGTGAAATCTAACCTTGCCCCGACAGGCTCGGCAATTCTTTTTGAGGTGGCAGAAAAGGGAGTGGACTTTATTTCTGAAATGGAAATGACCGCAGAAGAAGCGTTCCAATCCCTCGCACCCAAAATGGGCAGACCGAACGAAAAGGAACTCAAGGCGAAAGAATTTCTTTTAGAAATGCTGAAAGACGGAGAAATGCTTTCTTCGGATTGCGAAGAAAAACTGGAAGCCGCAGGGTTCAAGAAATCGACCATCAAAAAGGCAAAGAAGAAAGCAGGAGTTATCTCCCGAAAACAAGGCTTTCTGTGGTACTGGTCTTTGCCGATGGGTGATATGCCGAGAGCATAAAAACAGGTTGTCTGATGAATAGACAGCCTGTTTTTTGTTTGAGGCATTAAAGGGAGGTCAAGGGAGGAAAGCCCTTGCCCACGACATCTTTGCAGACGAAGTCTGAAAGTGTCATAGTGGGTTACACACATTCAAAGAATGTTGTGTAATGGCTTCGCCCCTGCCGAGAAAGGTGAGAAAAATGGCAAAAACCGACAAGGCGGATATGAGTTGTGCAAGGGTAAAACAGTACACCGCTTCTGATGTGAGCAAGGCAGAAAGGCACAACGAACGCAAGAATGAAACCTACGAAAATATGAATGTGATTGAGGAACGAATACCCTATAATGTGCATTTCAAAAAGCCGACCGCCCCGACCTATATGGAACAGTTAAAGCAGATGGAAACAGACGGTCAGGTGTCTCTTCGTGGGTTAAGGAAAGACGCAACGCTGTTTAATGAGATTGTGATTGATGTGAACACGATGTACTTCGAGCGTAACGGCGGTTATGAATACGCAAAGCAGTTTTATGAAGAAGCCTATCATTTTATTGAAGAAAAATTCGGTGCGGACAATGTTATATCGGCGGTAATGCACGCTGATGAAATCAATGTAGCCGCAAGCGAAGAACTTGGAAAAGAGGTTTACCACTATCATCTTCACGCTATGGTTCTGCCAGTAGTGGAGAAAGAAATTCTATGGAGTAAGCGCTGTAAAGACCCCGAATTGCGAGGAACAGTCAAGGAAGTGGTTAATCAGATTAGCCATTCAAAGAAATGGAAATCAGATATTCCGCTGACCGATGAAAAAGGAAATCCGTTGCTAAGAAAGAACGGCAAGCCGATGTTTCGTGCTTCGTACAGCATACTGCAAGATGAATTGTTTAACTATATGACGGAGCAAGGGTTCAAAGGCTTTCAGCGTGGCGAATACGGAAGTACAGCCGAGCATTTGACTTCACTGCAATATCAAATCAAGCAGGACAAAGAGCGATTGGAGAAGTTGCAGAAGCGTATTCAAAAGGAACAGGTCAAGTATGAGCCTGCCCGTCATATCTCCAAAACCTTAAACGAGATTGACAGTATGGGGCAGAAAACAATCACAGGTAAAATGGCAATCTCCAAAGAGGATTATTCTCAACTGACTGCCCTTGCAAAAGAGGGTATTACCAGTCGTGGGAAAATTAAGAACTTGGAGCAGAGTGCAAGTTATTACCGACAGAAATATATGGACAGTGCAAACGCACTGGAAAGAATGAAAACCAAATACAACGAACTGAAAGAAAAGTGCAGACCTTTTCTTGAAGCGTTGGAGCATTTCCCCGAAGTTGCTAAACTTTTTACCGAAAAAGTGAAGCAACTTTTTTCTTTTAAGGAAGCACAGGAACGAGCCGAAAAAGAAGCAAGGGAAAAAGAAAGACAAGAGCGTACCAAGGCACGAAGAAACAAGCGGGATATGGAGAGATAACCATTTCCATTATACTCACGACTTAATGACTTCTTGATATGTTCCGATGAAACAGGCTGTATTTGTGGGGTGTTCCAAACGGAATGCCCCACCAGTCAATTTATGAAAAGGAGAAACGGACTATATGAAAGAAAACACTTTATCTTATACAACACGAATAGGCAAAACAACTTTTATTGTCAATGTGAAGCAATCGGAAAGTGCGAAGAAGCCTTTGAATACGGTGTTTCAAGAAATATGCAGACACGAGATGTTGGGAGATTTTTCAGCGGATAAATATTTGAATTTAGAAAACTTGCAAAAATCATCTTGACAAACTCGTTCCCGAGGGAACCGGCTATCGGGCGCGCACTCGATTCTCCAAGTTTTTCAACCTGCCGGAGCTGATGAACCTGTTCAAAGAAGTGGCGGACATCAAGACCGCCGACCAACTGAACCTGCCCACCCCGGAGGTGGAATACCACAACATCGTGGCGCAGCCTACCGAACATCAGCAGGAAATGGTCAAGACCCTTTCGGAGCGCGCATCGCTGGTACACAGCGGAACCGTTGACCCGTCCCAGGACAATATGCTCAAGATTACCTCGGATGGCCGTAAGCTGGGCCTGGACCAGAGAATCGTCAACCAGATGCTGCCGGACGAACCTGGCACAAAGGTCAATCAGTGCGTGGACAACATCATGCAGATCTGGCGGGATGGCAAAGCTGACAAGCTGACCCAACTGGTGTTCTGCGACATTTCTACACCGCAGGCAAAAGCTCCTGCAAGCAAGGCGGCGAAAACGCTGGATAATCCACTGCTTCACGCATTGGAAGGCTCTGTGCCTCTGCCGGAGCAGGAACCGGTCTTTACGGTATATGACGATATTCGTCAGAAACTCATTGCTCAGGGAATGCCTGCCGACCAGATCGCTTTTATCCATGAAGCCAATACCGAAGTGCGGAAAAAGGAGCTGTTCTCTAAGGTCCGTACCGGTCAGGTTCGTGTCCTTTTGGGCAGCACCGCCAAGATGGGCGCAGGCACCAATGTGCAGGACCGTCTGGTGGCACTTCATGACCTGGACTGTCCGTGGAGACCGGGAGACCTTGCCCAGCGCAAGGGCCGTATCGAGCGCCAGGGCAACCAGAATCCTCTTGTCCATGTGTACCGCTATGTGACCGAAGGAACCTTTGACGCATACCTCTGGCAGACGGTGGAGAATAAACAAAAATTCATCAGCCAGATCATGACCAGCAAAAGTCCGGTTCGCTCCTGCGATGATGTGGATGAAACAGCCCTCAGTTTTGCCGAGATCAAGGCTCTGTGCGCCGGAGATCCCCGCATCAAGGAGCGTATGGATTTGGATGTGGAGGTATCCCGCCTGAAGCTGATGAAAGCCGACCACCAGAGCAAGCAATATCGTCTGGAGGACCAGCTGCTCAAATACTTCCCGGAGGAGATTGAAAAGCACAAAGGCTTTATCAAGGGCTTTGAATCCGATCTGAAGGTTTTGGCAGCGCACCCGCACCCGGAGGACGGTTTTGCTGGTATGGAAATCCGCGGCGATCTGCTGACCGATAAGGAGAACGCCGGCGCAGCACTTCTGGATGCCTGCAAGGAGGTCAAAACCTCCGATCCGGTGCAGATCGGCAGCTACCGGGGCTATGCCATATCCGTGGAATTTTCCGCATGGAAACAGGAGTATACGCTCCTGCTGAAAGGACAGATGACCCACCGGGCAACCCTTGGTACAGACCCTCGCGGAAATCTTACCCGTATCGACAATGCCCTCGCCCAGATGCCCCAGCGTCTGGAGGCGGCAAAGGCTCAGCTGGATAACCTCTATCAGCAGCAGGCTGCCGCAAAGGAGGAAGTCGGAAAGCCATTCCTTTATGAAGAAGAACTGAGAAGCAAAAACGCCCGTCTGGTGGAGCTGGATACCCTGCTCAACATCGACGGAAAGGGGCAGGCACACACCGAGTCTGTTGTTGCCAAAAGCACACGGCCTTCGGTGCTGGATAACCTAAAACGCCCGGTGCAACCCCGCAGTACAGACAAGAAACCAAAACAGCATGAGGAGGTGCGATAACATGAATACTAACGATCTGAATACAGCTCTTTATGAAAAGATGGCTGCCGAACAGGACAAGTTCCGGGACTGGCTGAAAAGCCAGCCCCCGGAAGAAGTCTTAAACCATGCCTATGAGTACACCATCCGCGAGGACATCGTGATGGCAATGGAGGAACTGGAGTTGACCGACACCCAGGCTCAGGCGCTTTTGGAATCTCCCTCTCCATTGACGGATGTGTACCGCTATTTTGAAAAGCTGGAGACCGGCTATATGGGTGTGATCCGGGACAGCATTGAAAGCCGTGCCGACGATGTGTGCAGAGCCAAAGAGGAATTGCGAACAACACCGGTCTATCCATATTCTGCTGCCTATGCGTCCGAGCATGGGGAAATGGCACAGTACAACCTCTCATATCAGGCGAACAGCGCCTGCAAAGAAGCCATTGAGCAGACCATCAGCGCCCACTATGCAGAGAATCGGCTGGATACGGAGGCTGCGGTCAAAGATGTGCTGGAAAAGTTCGGGACGGAACGGGTACAGTTTATTCTTGCCAACACCATCCAGCGCAAGAACTATGACGGGCGTATCTCTCAGGACAATAAAGCATGGGCAAAAACCATTCCTACGCTGGAGGACAGCGGCGCTTCCCGCCACTGTGCCTATCTGGTGGTAGATCAGGTCAATCCCGGTTTGACCGACCTGTTCACCAGACAGTTCCGAAAAGTCGCTCAAGAACAGCAGAAAAGCTCTGTCCTGCAAAAGCTCAAGCAGGAACCGCCTGCCCGCAAGCCTGCCACCCCGAAAAAACGGGAGCCGGAGCGATAACCATGGCAAAGCGCAAGCGGGATGTGCCGGTTTTGTTTTGGGTGTCCGCAGAAGAACTGGAACTGATCCATCAAAAGATGCAGCAATACGGGACAGAGAATTTGAGCGCTTATCTGCGGAAAATGGCGCTGGATGGTTATGTGGTCAAGCTGGAACTGCCAGAGCTGAAGGAGCTGGTCTCCCTGATGCGCCGAAGCAGCAACAACTTGAACCAGCTGACCCGCAAAGTGCATGAGACCGGGCGGGTTTATAATGCTGACTTGGAGGATATATCCCAGCGGCAGGAACAACTGTGGGAGGGTGTGAAGGAAATCCTTACCCAACTCTCCAAACTTTCATAACAGGGATAGATACTCCATTTGCGGAGGGAGGAACGGCGTTTCTTCGCCGCACCTTCCTCCGCTTTTTCTTTTTGTCTGTATCCTTGTCTTTTGCCTGTCCGTACCGGATAATATGAGTAGAATAAGAAGCGTAGCAAAGGAGTGAAAACAGATGCTGACCTTTGAAAAGGTGCTGGAGATTTTTGCGGATTACCTAACCGCAGACGAGACCATAGAAGTTTATATCAGCCGCCATGGATGTGTAAGAGTTGAATTTGACCAAGATTTTCACTATTGCTCTGGCGAGGTGTGCCATACTCCCAAGGAACTGTTCGACCTCTTAGCCGATGATTACCGGACTTATCTGGAGATTGAACTGACCAAAGGAAAACGGGAAGTGACGGAAGATGATGAGAGAGAAGCGGATGCCCTATGCAAACAGTATCTGGAGCGTTGGAAGGAGGAACAGAAATGAAGATTTTGAAATGTCTGCTGATGATCGTAACTGCACCGGTCATTTTGGTGTTGACGCTTTTTGTCTGGCTCTGCACGGGGCTGATCTACATATCCGGTCTGGTGCTTGGTCTACTAAGCACGGTAATTGCTCTGCTTGGCGTGGCTGTGCTGATTACCTATTCCCCGCAGAATGGTGTGATTTTGCTGGTTATGGCATTTTTGATTAGCCCGATGGGGCTGCCGCTGGCTGCGATCTGGCTGCTGAGCAAGGTGCAGAGTTTGAAATTTGCGATCCAGGATTGGGTGTATGGGTAAATGATGTGAATATAATTTGGAATGAAAAGAAGCAGGACAATGGGAGATGAGACCCACTGCCCTGCTTCTCTGTTTATTCGGAACGAACTGTAATATATTTTTGATGTTTACTTTTCGGTTTATCGGGAAGTGTCATTTTGAGTGTTCCATTGTTCAATAGCGGACGCAGATATTTTTGTGTAAAGTTTTTTGTGTTTTTGTATCCACAGTGTTCTGCGATTTCTAATTTTGAATGTGGTTCTATGCAAAATGCAAGGATTTTATCATGGGTTGCATCATGGGTTGCGTCATAGGTCTTATCATGGGTCGTTTCTATGATAGAAGGACCATGATGGTAATTTACATTTTTCAAGATGACTCTGAAATCTGTCGCTGTTGAGGAAAATTCGGGCTTATATGCCTCTGTGTATCCAGGCAGCTTTTCAGTTTCACTGACGATTTTGCGCAGACCACTTCCACGGCGTTCCATGTACTTCATGCGGTGGAACAGGTCAGCGATCACAGGGTTTCGTCGCATCGAACGAATACTGTAAATATCGTATTCCTGAATTGAGCCGCCGCCAAACATACCGCCCGGAGATGTGATTTCCACCCGATCATCAAACATATCAATGTGGACTTCGCTGCCAAGCACAATATAATCACGATGGATGAGAGCGTTGACAAGAGCCTCTGTTACAGCTCGTTCAGCATAATCCGGCTTGTCTACCCGATACTGAGCTTCTTTGACAAAACGGACTTTGGAATTATTGCGAATAAATTCACTGCCGCTTTTCAGTAAATAAATCAAATTCCCCTCGTATTCCTTATCGTCCAGCGCATCATCAAAGATAGAGCCTTTTTCCAAGCCATTCCACCGGGTACAGAACATACGGGAGTTATAAACTGTGTGCTGATCGGTCATGAGCTTTCCGGCATTGGTCAGGAACCCATTTTTGTCAGCCAAACCGAATGAGACATAATCGGATGGCTCGAAGCGGAGGCCGGTTCGTTCCAGATAGGTTGCCTCCAGGAGTGTGAAGCTGTAATCCTTTTTCACAGCTTCTGTTGTTAAGGTGTCAAAGGACTGATTGGTTCCCTTTAAGATCAGTTCATTCACAATGTAATCCGGTGCAATTACGCTTTCATTTCCAACACGGATGTATGCTTCCATTACTCCGTCTGCCTTGTAATAGTATGGGGTGCTGCGGCCAGGAGAAACCTCCAGAGCCAATAGGTTTTTACCATCTTCCTGCAATGGCTTTAAGATAAACTGCGGTAATGGTGTGATACGTTCTTTGATTAAGCGGCTGATCGCTTCAGCATCCTTTTGAACATCTGACAAGCCGATAGGCTCCCGGTCATCAGAGACTCCGAAAAACAGAGTGCCGCCGATCCCATTGGAAAAGGCACTGACACTTTTTAACCAGCTTTTTGGCTTTTTTGTTTCGAGAGCAACTTTGAAATCACATTCCGTTGCTTCGGCAATGAGCTGTTCTATCATAAAATCCCTCCTTTGAGGTTGTAGAATGTTCTTTTTTATTATACCCAGCGGAGAAAGTTATTGCAACGATAGAAGCAAAGAGTTCAGCGAAAAAATATTTATGAGAGGAGGGCCTTCTATTATGGCAACTACAAGAATCATGCCGCTTCATGTTGGCAAGGGTCGCACAGAAAGTCGGGCAATCAGTGACATCATCGACTATGTAGCAAATCCACAGAAAACAGATAACGGCAAGCTCATTACCGGCTATGCGTGTGACAGCCGGACTGCGGATGCGGAGTTCCTTCTGGCAAAGCGGCAGTACATTGCCGCTACCGGACGAGTGCGTGGCGCGGATGATGTGATTGCCTATCATGTGCGCCAGTCCTTCCGCCCCGGCGAGATTACCTCAGAAGAAGCAAACCGGCTGGGTGTAGAATTTGCAAAGCGTTTTACTAAAGGCAATCATGCCTTTGTAGTCTGCACTCACATAGACAAGTCGCACATTCATAATCACATTATCTGGTCATCGGTCAGCTTAGAATATGACCGGAAGTTCCGCAATTTTTGGGGTAGCACCAAGGCGGTTCATCGGCTGAGTGACACCATCTGTATTGAGAATGGACTGTCCATTGTAGAGAATCCGAAACCTCACGGAAAGAGCTATAACAAATGGCTGGGCGATCAGGCAAAGCCTTCTCACCGAGAGCTGCTTCGTGTGGCGATTGACAATGCATTATCACAAAGTCCTGCTAATTTTGAGGAGCTGCTAAAGCTGCTGCAAGAGTCCGGCTGTGAGGTATCAAAGCGTGGAAAATCGTATCGTCTGAAGCTCCCCGGTTGGGAGAAAGCAGCCCGTATGGACAGCTTGGGCGAAGGATATGGATTGGAAGATTTACAGGCAGTTCTTTCTGGGAAAAAAACGCATACCCCACGAAAGAAAACGGTCACACAGGCAGAGTCGCCGAAGGTCAATCTGCTGGTGGACATTCAGGCAAAATTGCAGGCTGGAAAAGGTGCTGGCTATGCTCGATGGGCTAAAGTTTTTAATCTGAAACAAATGGCGCAGACCATGAATTACCTGTCAGAGAATAATCTGCTGGAGTATGCGGTTTTGGAAGAAAAGGCTGCGGCTGCCACGGCACATCACAATGATCTTTCGGCGCAGATCAAAGCGGCTGAAAAGCGCATGGCAGAGATCGCTGTTCTGCGTACTCACATCGTAAATTATGCCAAGACCCGTGAGGTCTATGTGGCATACCGCAAAGCGGGTTACTCTAAGAAATTCCGGGAGGAACATGAGGAAGAAATTCTGCTCCATCAGGCTGCTAAGAATGCCTTTGATGAGATGGGCGTCAAGAAGCTGCCCAAGGTCAAAGAGTTGCAGACAGAGTACGCGAAATTACTGGAAGAAAAGAAAAAGACCTATGCCGAGTACCGGCGTGCCCGTGAAGAAATGCGGGAGCTTTTAACGGCAAAGGCCAATGTGGATCGGGTGCTGAAAATGGAGGTAGAACAGGATGTTGAAAAAGAAAAAGACCACGGCCAGCGCTAAGCTGGTTCTGGTCAAAAGCGTTCGCAGAACGCGCAGCCACAGAATGAAATTCTGTGTTCAAAGGGGCTTGGGGGCACTGCCCTCAACAAGCAAGCGGAGAGGAAAATCACGGAGGGATTTTCTTCTCTGCGGGCCTGTGTGTATTAACACAGGCATTGCTTGCCTCTTTTCTCCGAAAATGAAAAGAACCAGTGAGAGAATCGTTAAATTTCACTCACTGGCTCAATTCGTTTCAAATTTTTCGGACAACTCTGTCAGTTCCCTCACCGTTTCCTGGGTGTGATGCAGCAGGGTGTCACGCATTTCTGGCGGACAGCTGGAATAAAGCATTTTCATCTGATTGACACCTTCATCTTCCAGAGAAATATCTGGATTTATAAGCGTATCTAAAGAGATGTGCAGAACCTTTGCCAATGCTCTTAAAATCAAATAAGAAGGATTCATTTTCCCCTTTTCGATATTGGCGATTTGCTTTACAGAAACATGGCTCAGATCCGCAAGTTCCTGCTGTGTCAGGTCTTTTTTCTTTCGGGCTTCCCGCATTTTTTGCCCCAAAGCAGTCAAATCATCAATCGGCATAATCACTCACCTCAAATATATTCTATCGTGCCGATTTGCACAAAGGAATAACCTTATTATGCCGGTCGATAGGAATGATTATACTGATTTTTGGTAGAACGAGAACCAAAGACTATTTTTAATATTTGTTTTTCAAGTATAATTACAGTATAATAAATGACCCATCTGAATTTAGAGAGGATTTTCAAAATTCGCAATAATTATTAAAACAATCTTTTTTTATTTTGTTATTATGCTTGATGGAAAGGAGGGAACATAAATGGGCAATCAATCAGTTATCAGCATAGAGGCAGTCATTGACTATATCGAAAGTCATCTTGACGGAAAGCTGGAATTAGAAACGGTTGCGGAGGCTGTTCACTATTCAAAATATCACTTACACCGACTATTTACCGAAACCGTAGGAATGACGATTCATGATTATGTGCAACGCCGCCAGCTTACAGAGGCGGCAAAGCTTCTGGTCTTTTCGGATAAACCTATTATAGAAATTGCTTTTATCTGCGGATACGAGAGCCAGCAATCGTTTTCATTAGCTTTTAAGGCCATGTATAAATCGCCACCTGCGGAGTATCGTGAAGAACGGAGCTTTTATCCTTTGCAGTTGCGGTTCATTTTACATCGAAGAACGACGGCTATGGAATTTACAATACAGGATATTCGGCTAGCAGAAAAGAAAGATATTGTCGATTGGATGAACTTAATGCGGCTTGTTATTGATGGGTATCCTGTAATGGATGAAGATGACTATTTAGCTAAACTGGAAGAAAGTATTGACGAAAAGAGTGCGCTTGTGCTAAGGGAGGGAGATATTCTCATTGGAGCTATGGCATTTACCTATTCTCCAGGCAGTATAGAATTTCTTGGCGTACATCCGCAATATCGAAATCGCGGACTTCAAAAGTTATTCTTGGATGCCTTATTGGAAACATATCTTCCAGGGCAGGAAATCAGCACAACAACCTTTCGAGAACAGGACAAGGCCGATACAGGGCATCGAGATATGCTATTGCAACTTGGTTTTGCCGAAAAAGAATTGCTGACAGAGTTTGGCTATCCCACGCAGCGCTTTGTGCTCCCTCCTAAAAAACAGGAGGATATACAACATGGATGACACGCAACGCACCGGCTGGCAGAAAAGAATACTCCTTTTCTTAACCAGTCAATGTATCACACTCTTTGGCTCTACGCTTGTTCAAATGGCGCTCGTTTGGTATGCAACCATGCAGACATCCAGCGGCGTGTGGGTGGCTGCATTTACAGTCTGTTCCTATCTGCCGCAATTTCTCATTTCATTTATAGGCGGCGTATGGGCAGACCGATACCACAGAAAAAAATTGATTATAGGCGCAGATCTGCTGATTGCATTTGTCACTTTCGTAATGGTATTGGCAATTCCGCATATTTCATCGGAGCCTGCTTTGCTCGGCGGTTTGCTTGTTATGTCGGTCATACGATCCTTGGGGGCAGGAATACAAACTCCAGCAGTCAATGCCGTTATCCCACAGCTTGTCCCGGAAGATCAGCTTATGCGGTACAACGGCATCAATGCAACAATGCAGTCTATTGTTAATTTTGCGGCTCCAGCGGCGGCAGGTGCAGTTTTTGCAATCAGCACATTGAGAACGACGCTTATGATAGACATTGTAACGGCGATCTTGGGAACGGGCCTATTGTCCTGCTTGGCACTTCCGAAACAAAATACTTCCATTGAGAAGGCCAGCGTCTTTTCTGACATGAAAATTGGCGTCAAATACGCTTTTGCAGACAAACTAATTGGAAAGCTTTTAATCATCTACGGACTATTCACTTTCTTTTGTGTTCCAGCAGGCTATCTTGCAGGACTTCTTGTTCGGCGAGTATTCGGTGATACTTACTGGTATCTTACCGCAGTGGAAGTAGTAGGGTTCGCAGGTATGATGGCAGGCGGAGTTATTATGAGTACATGGGGAGGTTTTAAGCACCGAGGAAAAACTTTGGCAGTTGGACTTTTTGCGTTTGGCTCTTTTGCAATCGGAATGGGCTTTTCAAAGAATTTTATTTTTTACCTTGGCCTAATGGTATGTTATGGAGTCGCATTAACAATGGTGCAAACAGCAATTACCACTATGTTACAAGAAAAAACGGACACCTCTATGCAGGGGCGTGTATTTGGATTACTTGGCACGATGTATGCTGGCTTTTTACCGATTGGTATGGCTATGTTTGGCCCTTTGGCTGATATTCTTCCCTTGCAGTGGATTATGATTGGATCAGGTATAGCCCTTATTGTAATTGCAGGTATAGCTTATTATAGTCGGGAACTCAAAACAATCTAAAAGAAAAAAGTCGCCCAACGGGAATAAAAAAAACCGTTGTTTCGGCGACTGGGTATTTATGCGCCAAAACAAAATACAGTGGCCTTACGGCGGTTTTGAAATAACATATTTCAGAGCCGCCGTTTCTTTTTCAACGATGCTCATGCGATCAGGAGGGCGGTATATAGGAGGATACCGCCATGTCAATTTTCGTCATTCACAATAGCCATGAGTTACACCAGCTAAAAAAAGTCTTGCCCCTCCTCCGGGGAGATATGACTATCTATCGGCATTATCATTCTTACTAAAACAGAAGAATCATAGTTGTTTTTGTTGCGCCAGTTTCCCATTGCAGGGAGCTGGCGCTTTTTGTTGTCGATTTTTCGGGAAAGCTCTCGAAGTATGTCGCTGCCGATCTCCGCCTCCTTTCGATTCACTCGTCAATCGCCCGTGAATCGAAATGGAGGTACATAATGAAGAAAGTCAATCTTAG
Organism: Faecalibacterium sp. Marseille-Q4164; assembly: GCF_017377545.1. Taxonomy (NCBI): domain Bacteria; kingdom Bacillati; phylum Bacillota; class Clostridia; order Eubacteriales; family Oscillospiraceae; genus Faecalibacterium; species Faecalibacterium sp. Marseille-Q4164. Next base: position 17,928 of record NZ_JAFREJ010000011.1, read on the forward strand.
GGACTTATATCCCGATGTTTACAAAAATGATCACTTTGTAGAAGTAACCGAAGATGTGCTGGAGACGATCCGAGCTGCTGAGCGTGCAGAAGTTGCCTATGACCGGAGGATGTATCGCTATAAGGCGCATTACTCCCTGGACTGCGACAACGGCATTGAGAATGCGATCCGGCTGAAGCCCCAGACACCGGAAACGCTTCTGGAAGAAAAGCAGCTGCGGGAGCAGCTCTATGCCGCTGTAATGGCTCTGCCAGAGAAGCAGGCTAAACGGATCTATGCCAGGTATTACCTGGGTATGCGTGTGAGCGAGATAGCAGTAGCGGAGGGTGTAGACCCAAGCCGTGTCCGTGACAGTATCCGGCGCGGTTTGAAACAGCTGGCAAAGTATTTTTAGGATAGAATAACAAAGGGCGCAAGGTCTCAAAGTGCTTCTGGCACAGGGCCTTGCGCCCCATCTATGCACTTGTATTCTTCGAACAAATGAAATATAATAGAGTAGATTGTCGGAGGTATGAATATGGATTATATGACGCTCAGAGAGGCAAGTGAAAAATGGGGCATTTCCACCCGTCAGATAAACTATTATTGCACGGAGGATCGTATTCTCGGTGCTGTAAAAATGGCCGGTGTCTGGTTGATTCCTAAAACTGCGGGGAAACCACATGACAGGAGAAGAAAAGATGAAAAATGAATACAAGATTTTAATTATAGAAGACGATATGTTGCTCAATGACATGACAAAACGACTTCTAACTCAACATGGCTACTGCGCAACATCTGCATATTCTGGAAGTGAGGCGCTTTTATTGATTGAGAGAAGTAGTTTTGATTTGATTTTACTTGATCTGATGCTTCCCGGAATATCAGGAGAAATAGTATTAGAGAAGATAAAGAATATCATAGACATCCCGATTATAGGTGTTTCCGCTAAAACAGATATAGACAGCAAAGTGAATCTTATAAGAAATGGCGCTGATGATTACATCACAAAGCCTTTTGATAATCAAGAATTACTGGTGCGGATTGAAGCAGTGCTCCGGCGATTTCAGAAGTCTACCACCCCCAACAATAGCAAAATACTTCGCTTTAAGGATTTGTCCCTTGATACAGAAGCTATGGAGGCTAAAATCAGGAATACCCCCATTACTTTGACACGGTATGAATACCTGATTTTGCAACTTCTGATGTCCTCGCCCTCAAAGGTATTCACAAAGAACAATATTTTTGAAAGCGTGTGGAATGAAAATTTTATCGGGGACGATAATGCAATCAATGTCCACATTGGAAATCTCCGCAAGAAGTTTGCCAAGGTCAATCCAGAGGAAAAGTATATTCAGACGGTTTGGGGTCTCGGTTTCAAAATGCAGGGTTAATCCTTAGAGAAATCTTATGAAGTTTACACATTAGTCTGCTACAATAAGACAGTATGGAAAGGGGATGATTATTTTGGAGACTGCTTTGGAAACAGCCGGGTTGACCTATGTTTTCCCGGATGGAAATGGAATTAAAAATATCGCGTTTCAGGTAAAACGCGGAGAAATCTATGCACTGTATGGCGGCCATCACGCCGGGAAATCTGTACTGTTGCAAACCATTATAGGTACACTTAGATCTCAAGCTGGTACGCTCAAATTATTTGGCAATATAGACTATCAGAAGGAGCGCCGCCGGATTGGGTTTGTACCACAAAAGCCTGTGACAATCGGCTCTCTGTCACCTGCTGATATGCTGCGTTATTTTTCTTCCGTTTTTGGAACCACAGAAATCCATATTTTAGATATACTGCATTTGAACCTGAAAGAGAAAAAGGCGGTACGGCGATTGCCATTATCTACCCAGCGTTTAGTGAATTTGGCTGTTGCCCTTTTGGGAAATCCAGATATGATAATTTTGGACGATCCTTTTTCCGGGCTAGATAAGGGAGAATGTGAACACCTGCTTTCTGTTCTGAACTATCTGCATGAAATCAACCATACCACACTTTTAATCTCTGGACAGGATTATACGCTGCTTTCCCGGCTTGCATCCAAATATGGCGTGATGGCAGATGGCAAGTTGCTTTGTGAGCTTACGGCTGGGGAATTGAAAGAGAGCTGCCAGCGGTGCATAAAGATAAGAACTCCACAATTAGAACGGGCTATTACGATTTTAAGCCAGCAGTTCCCGGATTTTGAAGTGTTGGGTCATGACCTGATTAGAATTTTTCATTGTAATGAGCAATCCGGGGAAATCAATACGCTGCTGGTTCATTCCGGGATAGAGGTATCAGAAATCTGGCTTGCCGGTATGGAGCCGACCGACTATCTTTTGAAAATGACAGGAGGTGCAAAGAGTGATTCAGACGATGCAAAGTGAGTTGTTCCGTATCCGCAAAAACCGCCTGTTTTGGGTCTGCCTCGTATTGGCTGCGTTTTTTGTCTTTGCGCTTGCCCTGACCTTTTATCACAATTCGGTAAATGGTATGCTTCCGGTTATATCACTGGTTTCGTTCACGGAGTTTCTGTTTTCAGATTACAGTCTGATTTTTCCATTGACGCTCTTTTTGTGCCTATACTTTACAGAAGATTTTCATACCGGTACATACAGTATCACACTTTCTAAAGGGACAAGCAGAGTACACCTATTCTTTGGAAAACTGCTGGCCTCATGGGGTGGCGTTTTATTTTTTCTGTTTGTATGCTTTGGTGTTGCGTATTTGTCAATTCTGATGATGGGAGCATCCCGGTATGACATAGAGTATTCGTTTTCTGCAATCGGAGTCTTTCTTTTGTTTCAATGCCTGTGCTTTTTAGGTTACACTGCATTTCTCAATTTGTTAAGTTACCTGCTCCGGCATCGGATCATTGTTACGATTACCGCATTTTTTATGCTGGGGGTTTTGTATTTATATCTCACAAAGATAAGTACAGCACTGGATATGGATTATTCCCTCTACAAATATTGGGTTGTAGGGCTATCTCATAGCTTGCAGATCAAAGCCTTTGGGGAGGATTTAATACCTATTTGTTTGACACTGTTAGCATATCTGTTTTTACCAACAGCCATTTCGCTCTCCCTGTTTCTAAGGTTGGACTTGCGCGATTTGGAAAGGCGGTGATGGCTACATGATGGTGTTATGTATCTTGCTTGCAATGCTTTCCCTGTTTTTGTCCCTGAAACTGATTTATCAGCGAAAGTTGGTTCAGAAAGTAAAAAAACAGATTGACTTTCTGATTGACCGTGATACGCAAACCGAAATTATGGTGGAAAAAACGGATGGGACAATACAGGATTTGGCTGCAAGTATCAATCATCTTCTGAAAAAATATCGTAGCATGGGGCAGGAAATTGAACGGAGCGATACACTGTTCCGAGATACCATTACCAGTCTTTCACATGACTTGCGAACGCCGCTGGCAACAGCAAATGGCTATATCCAGCTCTTACAGGAACAGGATTTAACAGGAGAGCAAAAAGAATATGTGACGATTGCGGGAGAAAGAATTTCCGCTGTAAAGTTGCTTCTCGACCAACTGTTTGAATTTGCAAGGATTGAGGCCGACGAACTGAAATTGAATTGCAGAAATACGGATATACACAGTGTGCTTCGGGATGTTGTCGCCTCATACTACGGCGATTTTGAACAGAAAAAATGTGTCCCCTATATCGTTATCCCAAATCCACCAGCTATCATTTGGGGCGATCCAAATGCCTTGACCCGGATTTTCTCCAATGTGGTTTATAATGCACTTGTTCATGGGGAGGGAAATTATCAAATCACCGCAGCGATAGAAGAAGCTCAAACGGTCATAACCATTAAAAATGCGTCGAGCAGTATTCAGCAAGAAGATATTCCTCATTTGTTTGACCGTTTTTACACCACTGACCAGTCGCGAACAAAAAAGACAACCGGGCTGGGATTGGCAATCGCTCAAAGACTTGTGACCCGCATGGGCGGGCAAATTGTCGCTTCCTTGCAAAACGGTATCTTTGCAATTCAAGTCGTGTTTCCCATTGTCAATTCCTAAAGGGCTGCTTCGGCGGCTCTTTTTTCATCCTTAGACTTTCCTTAGACTTTTCTCAAACAAATCCTAAACCTCTTTGGTAAAGTATGAGCCATAGGAGGTATAAACAAATGGTTAAAGTAGCTTTAGTGGTTTCTATCATCGCTTTGGCGGTGTGCCTGCTCACGGCCTTGCATGGCGTATTGAGCGATGGCCTAAAAGGACTAAAACAGAGATCAAAATCCATTGGTATTTCATTTTTGATTTATGCTGTGGCCTTTTTGCTTTTCATCTTTTTTCAATAATGGAGGTATTTCATGCTACAAATCAAAAATGTAAATCTGAATGTTGGAAATACAGCATTGCTGTCCAACATCAACTTGACATTAGAGCAAGGAAAAATCTATGGTGTGCTAGGGCCGAACGGAGCCGGTAAAACAACACTGTTTAAGTCCATGCTGGGTCTAACTGATTTTTCGGGAGAAATACTTTCGGACGGGCAGCCCGTTTCTAGTAGATGTTTTGGAAGTTTGATTGAGTACCCGGCTTTTTACTCACGGCTCACCGTAGAGGAAAACTTGAATCTCCACGCACAGTACTTAGGTTTGAAACAGCCAAATATTGAAGCGGCGCTGAAACAAGTAAATTTGCTGGATGCCCGGAAAAAGCTGTTTTCTCAACTTTCTTTGGGGATGCGCCAACGCCTGGGAATTGCACGCGCCTTTTTAGGCGATGTTCAATATTTGCTGCTGGACGAACCTACCAATGGTCTTGATCCAATGGGGATAAAGGAAATCCGACTGCTTCTGAAAGAACGCTTAAAATCACCACAACACTGTATTTTGGTATCAAGCCATAATCTGACGGAGATTGCCGCCGTGACAGATGTCCTTATTTTCATTCGTGGCGGGAAAATCATCAAGATTGTAAAAAATGACTATAACGAAAAAGAACTGGAAGCACTGTATGAGGATATTATGACTTCCGGCCAGAGGGAGGAAGCATAATGGGAATGTTGATTAAAAATGAGTTTTACAAATTGAAGCGGGAATGGTTTATGGCATTTCTTCTGCTGCTGTCGCTTCTTCCCATCCTTACCGGCGGAGCAGGAGCAGTATTCAACAACAGCACAAAATCACTTGCTGACCTGTTTTTCTTTATGAATAACCAGTTTTCCATGTTCTTCCCAATGGTGATTTTCATTTTAATTGGTTCACTGTTTTATCAGGAATACAAGAACAAAACCTACATCAACTGGATTACCTACGGTTTTTCAAAAAAGAAACTCTTTCTATCAAAAGTCGCTGTTAGCACCGTTATCAGCATTGGCTTTGCAGTCATTTTATTTGTTGCTTTTGGTCTGCTGGTGGCAATACTCAATGGAACTGGTAGGTTGACCGGAGGTGTTTCATTGTTCCTCAATTTGGCAATCGGGTTTGGAATTGAAGCCTGTGTTATCGTTTTGATAACTACTTGTTTGGGGGCAATCGTTATTAATCTGAGCCGCAATATTATTGTGACAAGTGTAGTAGGGGTTATATATGGCTTTGCATCTTGCCTGTTCATCGGTTCGGAAAATGGCTTTGTCATTCCGGGTAGTTTTGCATATCGTGTGTCTATGTCCTTTTTGGATAAAGCCACTTATTATGACGCCCCTGTGCCAGCTACTATCGGCGGATGTATCAGTTTTGCACTTTGCTTTGCGGTGATGTTTTTGGTTGGGTTGCTTGTCTTTTCCCACAAGAAAAAAATAGAAAATTAAATCCTGCTGGACGACGGCAAAAGAAAAAAAGCCGTCGTACAGCAGACACATTTCCACGCGCCTATGAAGCGGCGGCTTTGAGAAAATCAGAGCCGCCGTTTCTTTTTGCTTTTCGGACCGATGCTTATGCAATCAGGAGGGCGGTAACAGGAGGATGCCGCCATGTCCATTTTACTTTTTCGTAGTTCTAATATCCTGCACCAGCTAAAAAAAGTATAGTTCCTCCTCCGGGTAAGTTTTGCATTGCATCGGCATTATCGTTCTGTGTAATTAAGTACAATCGTGGCTGTTCTTGGTGCGCCAGTTTTCCATTACGGAAATCTGGCGTTTTTTGTTGCCTTTTTTTCGGAGATGATCCGGTTGTCTGCCGGTGTCGGTCCCCGCCTCCATTCGATTCACCCGTCAATCACCCGTGAATCGAAATGGAGGTACATAATGAAGAAAATTAACCTTCGGGAACTTTATCCTGATGTTTATCCAACAGACTTTTTTATAGATGTGACAGAGGAAGTAATGGAAACTATTCGAGCAGCTGAACGTGCGGAGGCTGCGTATGAGCGAAAGATGTATCGCTATAAGGCTCAGTATTCTCTGGATTGTGAGAATGGCATTGAAAATGCGGTGCTGTTGAAGCCGCAAACGCCGGAGATGCTTCTGGAGGAAAAACAGTTTCAGGAGCAGGTCTATGCCGCTGTGATGAAGCTGCCGGAGAAACAGGCAAAGCGAATTTATGCCCGATACTATCTGGGAATGACGGTAAATGAAATTGCCGAAGTAGAAGGTGTAGATCCAAGCCGTGTCCGAGACAGTATCCGCCGTGGATTAAAGCAGCTTGTAAAATATTTTTGATAAAATTTCATTTGATGCGCCTGTTTTTTGCCTTTTTTGTCAGTGTTAATAAGAAGGACAAGTTTTCCTCCTTCATCAGTACATTGACAATCGAATAGACAGCACAACAGGTACATAACCCATGTACGAGCGAATATGAAACGCCGCGAAGATGGAGCAGTCAGGGAGGTGATGAAAAGACTTCTTCGGAGCGATCTACGATTTCATAAAACGGATTGTGGCAGATTCGGCGCGATGACTGCATGGGGGCTTAAAGATACTTCCTCACGGCCCGCCAAAGACTTGGGGGGAACCCCGCGGCACACGATACGAACGATGCTGCGGAGTTATGACAGCCGCGCCAGCGGAGACCTGTTGTGTTCCCATCGTCAGGGGGCGTGGCAAATGTGATGAAAGCTGAGTTATATAAATAGGAAGCGTTTGCAGCTTCCTGTTCAAAATCAGATACCATGCGCTGGCAGTTTCGGCTGCCAGCGTATTCATGTGGCTTTGAACAAACACGATGACAAACTTGACAGATTGGAGGAAATATGCTTTATGGAAAAACTTATTACACGAAAAGAAGCAGCAGAAATTTTAGGTATCAGCATTGCAACGCTGGACGCGGCCCGTAACAATGGTCTTATTTCTTATGTGCAATATGTGCAGAATGGCTGTGTGTACTTTACTTCAGCGGGCCTTCAGGAGTATATCGCAAAATGCACCCACAGAGCAAAGCCAGCAGAAAAGAACGCAACTTATCGTAAACCTCGCAGAGCTGGAGTGTGAGCCGGTCCGTATCCTTGTCGAAATCATAATGGTCTGATAAAACATAGATACAGCGCTGGAGTATATTCTTAGGAGGTGGCGGAATTGGCAAAAAGAAAAAGAGCAATTCCACAATACGGTACAGTTACGCTTAACGGCATAGATTATTATAGAACGCGGGTTCAGAACGCAGATGGAAAACTGGTGGCCCTTTATGCGAGAACACCGGAAGAATTATATGATAAAGAGTTGGGAGCATTAGAGCAGATCGACAACGATACATTCTGTCGGAAATCCCCGACGGTTGCAGACTACTGTGAAAAATGGCTTTTGATGCAGTCGGTTCATGTGAGGGCAACCACGCTGATAGATTATACCTCAAAGGTCAGACGGCACATTATAAAAGAACTGGGACAGATGCGGATGGCAGATGTGACACTGGATGACATTCAGCTTGCACTTGTTCCTGTTTCCGAGAAGTCCGCTTCGGTATATAAGTCAGTGGTTATCCTGTATAAATCCATTTTCCGTGCAGCAAAGGAAAGTAAGATTATTGATAACAACCCAACGACTTACCTTACAGCCAAAGGTGGAGGCGTTCCGCAGAAGGACAAAGCTGCATTGACGGATGAACAGGCCGCCAGACTGCTGGATGCCATTCAGGGACTTCCGCCGTATGTATTTGTCATGTTAGGGCTGTATGCAGGATTGCGGCGAGAAGAAATTCTTGCCCTAAAATGGGATTCTGTATATCTGGATGTGGATTGCCCTTATTTAACGGTACGCAGGGCATGGCACACGGAAAATAACAGACCGGTGATTCTGGATGAGCTGAAAACGAAAGCCGCGCATCGAAATATTCCGTTGCCGGTTTGCCTGGCGGACTGTCTGAAAGAGACAAAAGCTAATTCACAGTCAGAATATGTAGTGCCGAACCGGGAAGGCGATCCGCTGTCCTACACACAGTTCAAGCGGCTTTGGCAGTACATTGTGACCCGAACAGTCAAGGAGCGTTTCTATTATCGCTACGAGGATGGAAAGCGTGTAAAGCACACGGTTACGCCGGTCCTCGGTGAAAAGGCAGCACATAACGGAAAAGTGATTTACAGCTTAGATTTTGAAGTGACACCGCATCAGCTGCGTCATACATACATTACGAATCTGATTCATTCGTCCGTGGACCCGAAAACGGTTCAATACCTGGCGGGGCATGAGAGTAGTAAAATTACGATGGATATTTACGCAAAGGTCAAATACAACAGACCGGATGAGCTGGTAAGAACAATGGGTGGTGCATTTGCCCAGTGGGATGCAGCACAGGCATAACAATTATAAAGAGCAGGAAACAAAGCTGGAGCGAGGCAAGGATGTCTCGCTCTTTGTTTTACATAATCCGTATCTTTGATTAAGTGGGTGCTTTCTGATAAAAAGAAGGTGTGAATTTAAGAACCCTCATTATCAGGAAAGGAAGATTTGTATGGCTAAGAAAAAACAAAGCGTTCCAGAGTACGGAACGGTTACAAGAAAAGGAACACTGTATTACAGAACCAGAATTACAGATGCCGATGGAAAGCAGGTCAGCTTATATGCGACCACCTGTGAAGAATTATATGAAAAGCAGTTGGAGGCCCGGAGACAGGTGGAGGAGATCATCTTTCACCGAAAGCATCCAACGGTTGCCGAGTATTGTGAGAAATGGCTGCTGATGCAGTCAGCAAAAGTGTCTACGGCTACTATAAAAGGATACAGACAGAATATGAAGAATTATGTCATTAACTCTCTGGGAGATATGTATATGGAGGAAGTGACTGCGGATGATATTCGTCTGGCGCTTGTTCCGCTGTCTCAAAAATCGAAAGGACTGTATGATACGGTAAATATGCTGATTAAGTGTGTGTTTTATTCGGCAGAGCGCAGTCAGCTGATAACCGATAATCCGTGTGTAGGAATTTCAGCAAAGGGCGGAAAAGCATCGAAAAAGAAAGACGCCTTAACAGATCAACAGGTTGCAATTCTGCTGGATACGGTGAAAGAGCTTCCGCCATATCTTTTTATTATGATTGGTTTGTATTCCGGCTTGCGTCGGGAAGAAATTCTTGCATTGCAATGGGACTGTGTATTCATAGATGAATCCACCCCATATATTTCTGTGAGACGTGCATGGCGTGCAGAGCATAACAGGCCGGTGATTTCTACCGTCCTAAAGACAAAAGCAGCAAAAAGGGATATTCCCATTCCGAAGTGTCTGGTGGACTGTCTGCGGGAAGCAAAAGCAAATTCCATATCGGAGTATGTGATTGCCGACAGCGAGGGACAGCCGCTTTCCTATTCTCAGTTTACAAGAGTTTGGCAGTATGTAGTTGTTCGTTCTGCAAAAGAGAGAGCCTACTATAAATATGTGAATGGACAGAGCATTAAATATACCGTCAAGCCGACATTAGGAACAACGCAGAGGAACAATCCCAAGATTCGCTATACCCTGAATTTCGATGTAACACCGCACTTGTTGCGGCATACCTACATCACGAATCTGCTCTATGCGGGCGTTGACCCTAAGACAGTTCAGTATTTGGCAGGGCATGAGAATAGTAAGACAACTATGGACATTTACGCGAGGGTCAAGTATAATAAACCAGAGGAACTTTTCGAGGTAGTGAATGATGCTTTGAACCAGGAGAATTTCGATGAAAAATCACCGATTTCTATGGTTAAGGAATAGGACAACCGACAACAGAAAATGCGAAAAAGCCCGTAATATCAAGGAAAAACGCACCATAGAGATGTTTAGTACGGTCTGAAGGCTGCACGTCGTGCACCCCAGTTCTCCAAGCGCTGATTTGTTTCAGATGTATCTTTACGGCTCTGCTTCGGCAGAGCCGTTTTTTGTTTGTTACGTTCGTGCGCACAAAAAGAACACCCCCGCGCCTTTGGGCCGGGGGTGTTCTGCTGTGATAGGGAATGTCAGGTGGAAGCGGAAAGCATCTTTTGCAGCTGGGTCTTGGCCCGGTAGTAGGTCACCCGGGCCCATGCGGCGTTGTGGCCGAAGATCAGCCCGATGCGCTCAAAGGGCAGCTCGCCGAATACCCGGAGGCTGAACACCTCTTTGTAAGGCTCGTCCAGCGTGTGCAGGCACTGATGTACAGTGAATGCCGCATCCCGGTCCACCAGCAGCTGGGCAATGTCCGGAGTGTCGGCGGGGGCGGTTTCGGCATCTTCCAGCGGGGCAGTGCGCTTTGTCCGGCGGCAGTGGGAATAATAGGCGTTGCGGGCCACCGTGAACAGCCATGCCCGTACATCCTGCCGGTCATCGTAGTCCTTCAGACCGTCCAGTGCCTTGAAGAAAGTTTCCTGCGTCAGCTCCTCGGCCAGCGCTTCGTTGTGGGTCAGGCCCTGCAGGAACAGAAACACATCCCGGAAATAGAGCCGGTAAACGCTGTCGATGTCCATAGGCTCAGCCCTTCTTATAGTCGATGCCGTATTCCTGGTCGGTGCCGTAGGCGTAGTCAAAGGTACCGTCCGGGTTTTCCTGCACGATGTAGCGGTCTACCAGCTGTCCATCGCGGTAGTACAGGGTCTGGTCTGCGCAGTCCACGGTCAGCAGCTGGGTGCGAGACACCATGACCCATACAGTGGATCGATCAGAATCCACCAGGGCTGTCAGTACCCGATGCACGCCCGGAAAGCGGTAGCACATGGCCCGCACAGTGATCTGCGGCTTGCCCCAGCTGAAGGTGCCCTCCATATCCAGCCAGACACCCTCGCCCTGCACTTCCAGAATGCAGATGTCAGCGCCATTCTCTTTGCGGTTGTATGTCCAGAAATGAGCCTGCTCTGTGGTGGCCGGGACGCGGGCAGTGCCCATCCAGAATATCATTGCCAGAGCGCACAGGGCTGCCAGCACAGAGCCGATCGCTGCACGGATGCTCCTTCTTTGCAGGGCGGCCCTGATCCTGCGCAGGGGCGCATCCGGCTGCGCTTCCGGCCGTACCGGCACCGGCTGCTCCATCTGTTCCAGCTCGGCGCGGCAGGCTTCACATTCGGCCAGATGTTCTTCCACCAGTGCGTTGGTGGCCTCACTGGTGATGTGCTCCGCATACAGCGGCAGCAGGTCACGGATGATATCACAATTCGTTTTCATCGTATTTTGCCCTCCTTTTTCATGGCCTTTCACCCCAATAACGCAGAAAAGGAGAAAGCGTTACAGGTTTCTGCAAATTTTTTGCAGGATCAGCCCTTCTCCTGCCAGAATAACCCGCCGCTGGTCTGGAACAGGGGCCAGGGGTTCACGCTCTTGCTGCCGAGCTTGAAGTCCATGGTCAGCTCTTCGCCCAGCACGCCGACAGCCTGCCCCCGCTCCACGGTCTGCCCGCGGGTCACGGAGAGCTCCTGCAGGCCGTACAGATAACTGCGCACGCCGCAGCCGTGGTCGATGACCACGGTGCTGCCGGTGAGGGCTAGATCGCCTGCAAACACCACCACGCCGCCTGCCGGGGCGCGGCAGGGCTCACCGGGGATGGTGTAGAGCCGGGTGGAGTTGGATCGGCTGCCCTGCTGGCCGCCGGTCACCTTGACCTGACCGAAATCCACCAACGTCATGTAGTTTTCTGCCGGGCAGAGGAAGGCACCGGCCCAGAGCTTTTCCCGCACGGGCTGCTCGTACAGGGGCCAGATGTTGTTCCGGAACTCGGTGTTGGCAGCCTCGGTGGATGCAGGTTCCGGCTCCACCTCCACGGTGCCGAAATCCTTGGGCAGAACGGTCAGCGTCCGGGCAAAGGTCTCGCCGTTGACGGTAACGTTGACCGTGTGCCCACCCGCCGAAGCGTTGTAGGCGGCGGGGATGTAGGTACGCCAGCCGTTGCCCAGCCGGACGCACTGAACACTGCCCAGGTCGGTCTCCACGGCGGGAGCGGTCTCGCCGGTCAGGCCGGTGATGGAAAGCGCCGCCACACCGCCCTGCTCCAGCCGCTCGGTGGAAAGGGCGACCTCCGCGCTGGCCTGCAGGGTGAACCGGAAGGAGTAGCTGTACCAGCCCGTGGGTTTGGCCGGGTGCTCCACGCCCAGGTTCTTGCGGATGGCACCGGTGGTTCCGCCCTCAAACTGGGTGGCAAGATAGTCCTGCGGCAGCCGCCAGACCGTCAGCTTTGCCTTGTAATCCCCGTTGGCAGGGAAGAGAAAGTCCTCGTACTGAGAGGCTGACCCAGCAAACACGATGCTGCCGATGTCGGTTTCAATGGTCAGGGTGGTGTAGCTGGCCCAATCGGGCAGGGCGAGGGCCGGGTGTGCGTCATACAGCACGCCCAGTTTCTGCACGGTGAGCGTTTCGGGGCTGGTGAACACCTTATCGAACACGCCGCCCAGCAGCGGCACCTGCCAGCAGGAGCCGTTCACTTCCAGCGCCTGCCCGCCGAACTGCGTGTCTGCCGCCGGGCGGGACCCCTCGCCGGTAAAGGAATAGCTCACGGTCATCACCGCACCCAGCAGCACGGCAACGCCCAGAATGACACCAACGACCCACAACAAAAATCGTTTCATGGATATGTACTCCTGTTACAAAGCCGCATCCCTGCACTTGGCTCCCCTGCCAGGGGAGCTGGCCGCACCGGAGCGCGGACTGAGAGGTTGATTTCAAATCAATGCGGCGTATAAAAAAGCGCACCACAGCTTGCAGGGACAAGCCGGGTGCGTTTTTTGGTGTTTGGTTTATTCTGCGGCATCCTCGGCAGAAGGATCTTCTGCGGGCTGCTCTGCGGCAGGCTCAACGGTCTCAGCCTTATCCTCGCCAAACAGCAGACGCTCGTACTCGTCCAGCTCCTTCTCACGGCGGTGCAGATAGACAGCCACGGCGGCCAGCGCACCGGCCACAGCGGCCAGCGTGGCGATAACAGCGATCAGACAGGATTTCTTCATAGGACACACTCCTTTTCTGGTGGGGAACGGTGGTTCATGGAACCGGAGTTCATTTTGATAAGGCTATTATACCCGGAAAAGCAAAAAATTACAATCCGAAATGCAGAAATTTCATCAATCCGGGCAATCACAGCAATTTGGTCAGCAGCAGCTTTTTGTAGGCCTTGAAGGCACCGGGCAGGGTGTACGCGGCCTCCAGCTGCTCCTTTCCGGCCCAGACGCAGCCTGCGGGGGCGGGCTGCTCCGGCACAGTGAGGAAATAGCCGCTCTGGTGCCACTCGATGTGGGTGAAAATGTGCTTGGCCGCAGGCAGGGGCGTGAAATGTGCCCCTGTGCAGTCCAGCCCCAGGGCAGCAAGGCGGGCGGCGGTCTCTGCGGCGGTGAGGGTGGTATCCTCCCACAGCACCGGCTGCCACAGCCCGGCCAGCAGGCCCTTGGCGGGCCGCTGCTGGAGCAGCACCCGGCCCTCGTTCAGCACCAGCGCCACCGTGACCGGTGTGATGCGCCGGGCCTTGGGGGGCGTTTTCTGGGGCAGGGAGAGGGCGGTGCCTGCGGCCCGGGCCCGGCAGAGCGTGCCCAGCGGGCACTGCTCACACAGAGGTGCGCCGTTGGGCAGGCAGACCAGCGCACCCAGCTCCATCAGGGCCTGATTGTAGTCTCCGGCTTTTGCGGGCGGCTGGTGCTCCATGACCCGTGCCGTGAACTCCCGCTTCACCTGCGGGTCGGTGACCAGCCGGGGGTCGTTGTAGAGCCGGGCAAACACCCGCAGAACGTTGCCGTCCACGGCGGGAACCGGGAGACCGAAGCTGATGGAGGCAATGGCCCCCGCCGTGTACTCCCCGATGCCGGGCAGGGCCAGCAGGGCGTTGTAATCAGCAGGCAGCTGCCCGCCGTACTGGGCGCAGACGATCTTCGCTGCCTTCTGCAGATTGCGCACCCGGCTGTAATAACCCAGCCCCTCCCACAGCTTGTGCAGCTTTTCCTCCTCACATCCGGCCAGCGCGGGGATATCCGGCAGGGCGGCAAGGAAGCGCTCGTAGTAGGGCAGCGCCGCCGAGACCCGGGTCTGCTGCAGCATGATCTCGCTCAGCCAGACATGGTAGGGCGTGGGGTCCTCCCGGAAGGGGAGGATGCGGCGGTTGGCGTAGAACCAGTCCAACAGGGCAGGAGCGATATTTTCCACTTGTATTTATCTCCTTGTTGAAAACAACCCTCTCCGTCATTGCTCCGCAATGCCACCTTTCCCGAGGGGAGAGGCTATGCTGCCTTTATCCAAGAGCCGCAATAGGCTCCCCCTTCGGGGGAGCTGGCAAAGCCGACAGGCTTTGACTGAGAGGGTTGAATTTAATCCTTAGAAACCGTAAGCGGTGCGGGGGAAGGGCAGCACGTCACGGATGTTCTGGATGCCCGTGAGGTACATGATCATCCGCTCGAAGCCCAGGCCGTAACCGGCGTGCTCCACGCCGCCGAACTTGCGCAGGTTCAGGTACCACTCGTAGTTGGTCTTGTCCATGCCCAGCTCGTCCATGCGGGCCACCAGCTTGTCGTAGTTCTCTTCGCGCTGGCTGCCGCCGATCAGCTCGCCGATGCCGGGCACCAGCATATCAGCTGCGGCCACGGTCTTGCCGTCCGCGTTCATCTTCATGTAGAAGCTCTTGATCTCCTTGGGGTAATCGGTGACAAAGACGGGCTTCTTGAACACGACCTCGGTCAGGTAGCGCTCGTGCTCGGTCTGGATATCCACGCCCCACTCCACGGGGAACTGGAACTTCTTGTTGTTCTTCTTCAGAATCTCGATGGCCTCAGTGTAGGTGATGCGGCCGAACTCGCTGTTTGCCACCAGCTCCAGGCGCTCGATCAGGCCCTTGTCGATGAACTGGTTGAAGAAGGCCATCTCATCGGGGCAGTTGTCCAGCACGTAGCGGATGACGAACTTGGTCATGGCCTCGGCGGTGTCCATGTAGCCCTTCAGGTCGCAGAAGGCCATCTCGGGCTCGATCATCCAGAACTCGGCGGCGTGGCGGGTGGTAAAGCTCTTCTCCGCACGGAAGGTGGGGCCGAAGGTGTACACCTTGCCAAAGGCCATGGCCATGGCCTCGGCCTCCAGCTGGCCGGAAACGGTCAGGTTGACGGGCTTCTCAAAGAAGTCCTGGCTGTAATCCACGGTGCCGTCCTCGTTCTTGGGCACGTTCTGCAGGTCCAGCGTGGTGACCTGGAACATCTCACCGGCACCCTCGCAGTCGGAAGCAGTCAGCAGGGGAGAGTGGGAGTAGATGAAGCCGTTCTCCTGGAAGAACTTGTGGATGGCATAGGCAGCCACGCTGCGCACGCGGAATGCGGCGTTGAAGGTGTTGGTGCGGGGACGCAGGGTGGGCATGGTGCGCAGATACTCCATGCTCATCTTCTTTTTCTGCAGGGGGTACTCGTCTGCGGGGCAGTCGCCCAGGATCTCCACGCTGTCGGCGTTCAGCTCAAAGGGCTGCTTTGCCTGCGGGGTCAGGACGATGCGGCCCACGATGCGCAGGCTGCTGTACAGGCCGGTGTGGATGACCTCCTCGTAGTTTGCCAGCTTGCCTGCCTCCAGCACGACCTGCAGGGTCTTGAAGCAGCCGCCGTCCGACAGGGCGATGAAGCCGATGTTCTTGGAATCACGGATGTTCTTGGCCCAGCCGCACACGGTGACCACCGTGCCGTCGGCGGGAGTGTTCTTGTACAGCGAGACGATCTCAGTACGTTCCATCTTTCTTTCCTCCGATATAAAAATAAAAAGACAGCTTTGCCCTGAATTTTCAGGGCGAACAAGCTGTCTTGTAATGTCCGCGGTGCCACCTGAATTACCGGAAGTGTCCGGTCGCTCGCGCGCTCCAATAAGCGCTGCCCTGGTAACGCTGGGCTTTGCGGCGCACCTACTGGCGGCAGAATGCCGTGTTCAGTTTGCAGCTCCCGGGTGTTCGTTCGCGCACTGGCCCGCACGCGGCTCTCAGCTGCTGCCGCGCTCTCTGGAGCGTCCGGAATGCGTTACTTTTCCCGATCTTTGCTTTTCAGTAATTCTAAAAATAGCACAGCAGCACCGGTTTGTCAATCGGCTTTTTGCGGAAAAACGGTTGAATTCTGCCGGAAAGAATGATATTATTTATTCTGTTATAGTATGTGCATTGCACAAAACGGAACAAACATGAAGATTGGCTTTGTCCTGAGGAGTAGAGCATGAACGAAAATCAAACCACTTACCCCACCGGCGCACAGGATGAGGAAGAGATCGACCTCGTCGCGCTCATGGTGACCCTTCTGCACAAGCTCAAGCCCATCCTGCTGACCGCGGTTGTCTGTGCTGTGATCGCTGGCGGCCTTGCCGGGGTAAAGATCCTGCGCGGCGGCGCTGTTTCGGCAGAAGATCAGGTTGCTTACGAAGAGGCTCTGGCTGAGTATCAGCAGAAAGAGAAGGATTATGAGTTTGCTGTGCAGCAGTACGAGCTGACGGCGAAGAGCAATGAGGATGCGCAGTCTAGTGTGCAGGAAGCACTGAAACAGGCACAGGACTATGCAGAAAAGTCGCTGCTAAAAAATCTGGACGTTTATAATGTCTGGACGGCGCAGGCTGACCTTTATATTGACAGCGGCTACAAAATCCAGCCGGGTTCTGCGTATCAGAATGTTGACCCGACCGGTGCGTTGCTGGCTGCATATCAGAAACAGCTGGTCAGCGGTGACTCCATGAATGCTGCCGCTGATGCCGTAGGGGTAGATGTGCGCTACCTGAAGGGCGTGGTTACGGCAGAACTTTCCCAGAACGACAGTGGCGAGTATAACGGCGTGATGACCTTGCAGGCGTATGCTGCAGATCAGCAGACCGCAGAGAAAATTCTGAACGCGCTGCTGGGTCGTCTGGATCTGATCCATGATAAAGCGGCAGCTGCTGTGTGCAGCCACAGCGTACGCGTGATTGATCAGAGCGTGACACAGGGGGTCTCCACGGAACTGCGTGCGTTGCAGCAGACGAGCAGTGAAGATGTTCAGAATCTGCAGAGCCAGCTGGTGGAACTGCAGAGTGCCCGTCAGGCGCTGGATGACAATCTGGCTTCTGCTAAGAGTACTTGGGAGAGTGCGGAGGAGCCCGCACTGGGCGGCGGCGCTGCCTCCTCGGTGGCAAAGAACCTGCTCATTGGCTTCCTGCTGGGCGGTGTGCTTGCCTGCGGCGTGGTCGTGGTCAAGTTCCTGCTGGACGGCATGGTCTACTCGGCCAGTGAGCTGAACCGCTCCACCGGCCTGCCCGTGCTGGGCGCGCTGGCCAGCGACCGCACCAAGAAAGCCGGAAAGCTGGATGCAAAGCTCTATCAGATGGAGGGCCGCCCCGATGGCAGCGCGGACGCTGAGATGCTCTGCCTGATGGCTCAGACCATCCGCAGCCGCGCCCCGGAGGCGAAGAATATTCTGGTTACCGGCGATCTGCCTGCGGACCAGCTGGAAGCACTGGCCGCTGCCCTGCAGGCCACGGAGCCCCTGCGCGGCCAGAGCGTGACCGCCGCCGAGAGCATCCTCAAGGCCGCTGCCACCGTGCCCCATGTGGTGGCTGCCGATGCCATTGTGCTGGCTGCCGACTGCACGGTCACCCGCACCGATGCCGTGCGGGAGCAGAACGAGAAGATCGTTCGGCTGGGCAAGCAGATCCTGGGCTGCATCGTATACGAATAAACAATCAAAAATGCCGCTGGTCAGCCAGCGGCATTTTTAATTGTCTGGATCAGCCCATTGGCCGCCAGCTGCCCGGCATAGAGGGCCTCGTTCAGGTTGTTGCCGTGCCCGCCGATCTCTATGAGCAGACTGCCGGGGGTCAGATCCTGATTGTAGAACCGGTAGCTGAACAGGACCGGGCGGGTGAAGCCGGGGTACAGGCCCTCCATGGCGGTTTCCCAGGCGGCGGCAAAACGGAGGTTGAGCCGGTAGTTGGGCAGGCTGACCGTGGTGCCGTTGTCGCACCCGCAGATGATCATCACCTGCGCTGCCTGCCGCCCGTTGACGGTGCACACCGGGGCCATGCGGGAGCCGTTCTCAGTCTCGATGGCATCCCGGTGGACATCCAGCACGATCTTGATGCTGGGATACTGCGATAAGTATTGCTGCACCACCGCGCGGCTGTTGGCATAGCTGCCGGTGTAGCTGGGGTAATCGTTCAGGGTCTCATCGTGCAGGGTATTGAGCCCGGCGGCGTTGAGGGTGTCCGCCATCACCCGGCCCACAGCGCACATATTGAGGTCCCGGTCGGTGGTGCGGGAACCGTCCCCCGGGCGGTACCACAGCCCTGCCGAGAGCCGGTAATCCTCGGTGGCATGGGTGTGCATGATGAGGATCTGCGGGTCGGGGCTGTTCCACTCCACCGCAAAGGGGAGCGGGTTGGTGATCTCGGCGGCGACATCTGTGTTGGAGACGTTGGTGTTGTTCTTGATGCTGCCGCTGCCGCAGGGAATGTATTTCTCCCCGCTGCCCTGCGGATAGTTCTTTTCCAGGATGGCACCGGCTCCCTCCGGGCGGGCCTCGTCGCCTTCCAGCGGGACAAGGTAGGCTTCCATGTCACCGGCAGGCAGGGCGGGAGTCTCCTGTGCAGGCTCTGCCTGTGTTTCCTGCGCAGATTCGCTCACGGCCTGTGCGGCAGCCTCGGAGAGGTCCTTCCGGCTCAGATAGAGGGCGGTCTGCACGGCTGGCAGCGGCCCGATGACCACCGCTGCCAGCGTGAGGAACAGCTGGTGTGCAAACAGGGCCAGCCCCAGCGCAAGGCCTGCCGCTGCCGCAAAAGGCAGGGGATGCCCGCACCCCGCCATTTCCCGCCTGCGCATGGAACCTCACCCCCTTCTGCAAAATAGATATGAGAGAACCGCTCCATCAATGCGAACGGATTGCTGCCTCTCCCAGTAGGAGCAGCAGGCCGGCAGCAGCATAAACCTGGCCCCCCTATCAGGGGAGCGGGCGATCGAAGGCGAGACCGAGAGGGTTACCCCACCAGCCAGCACAACTGCGCCACACTCAGCTTTGGCTGCAGGGCTCGGTTGATGGCAGCCCCCAGCAGGGCCGCGCCGTGGGCGATGACTCCGTCCAGATCCCGGGGCGTGACGACCAGATCCCGGCCCTCCTCGGCCTGCATCAGAGTGGGGATGCCCGCCGCAAGGACAGGCACACCCAGCCGGGCGGCATCCAGATGCCGGGAGTGGTCGGGCTGGGCCGGGTGGAGCCCGGTGTCTGAAAACTGGAGCGTCCGGCCCAGCCGCTCCGGCTCAGCAGAGCAAAGGCTGTCCACACAGAGCAGGGCGGCGGGGCGCAGCTCCCGTACCAGTGCCCCGGCCAGCTGCTGTAAGCTCAGGCCCGTGGCCGCCGATACCCCCGGAGCCACAGCCGCCACCGGCCGGATGCCCTGCACCGGTACGGTGCGCGGCCCCATGGTCACGAACACCTTCTGCACCGTGCGGGGGCCCAAAGCATCCGCCGTGACCCGGCGGTTGCCCACCCCCAGCACCAGCACCGGGCCTTCGGGCGGCAGCAGGGGCCGCAGCTCTGCGGCGGCGGCTTCGATCACGGCGCTGTCCCGCTCGTCCAGCAGGCTCACGCTGGGGACCTCCAGCGTCACATATCGGCCCCGCGGCCGTGCCAGCCCCTCCCGCGCGATCTCTACCCGGGTGATCGTCACGCCGCCCTGACGGGCCGTTGCCACGCGCACCCCGGCGGGAAGGGCGGTCCCGCCCGGTTGGCCGAACAGTTCATCGGCAAGGTCAGTTTCCCGCATTTTGCATCCCCCATCCGGCTGAATTTCCGTATTTGGGCGCTTTTCCCGCCCAAACGGTACCAGAAGTATGGGAAAATGAAAAATTTCTAAACAAAAATTCAAAAAAGGCTTGCGCTGGTACGGCAAATATGGTATCATAAGGTGCGCTGTTATAGGTAGCCAAGGAGGTGGAACGAATGCCTAACATCAAATCTCAGAAGGACCGCGTCGTGCAGGCTGCTGCAGAGCAGGCTCACAACAAGGCCATTAAGACCAACCTGAAAACAGTCGTCAAGAAGGCAGACGCTGCCATCGATGCTAAAGCCGCTGACAAGGACGCAACTGTCCTGGCTGCTGTTTCCGCGATCGACAAGGCTCGCGCTAAGGGTGTCATCAAGAAGAACACCGCTTCTCGCAAGATCAGCCGTATGGCCAAGCGTGCAAACAAGAACGCCTGATTTACGACAGATCAAGTGATCGACTGACGAACAAAACCTCTGTATCGGGAACCCGATACGGGGGTTTTTGTTTTTCCAGCAGCTGTTCCGGGGGCAGGGGCGCGGGCTGCTCTGCCAGCGCCCAGAACGCCCAGCCTGCAGGCACAGCAGCCGCCAGTACCAGCCCGGGCCAGAGCACGGCGGGATATGTAAGGGCCTCGCTGCCGGGCAGGAACACCGCTGCTGCACAGAGCACAAGGGCGGTCCTGCCCTCCCATAAGATCGTTGCAAGGGTCTCGCGCATGACTATCATCTCCTTTTCTGGAAAAGTATACCATGCAGAGGGCGCAAATCGGCGCAGAAAAGGACGATACACGAAAAAAGTGTATCGTCCCAGGAAGAGTTCTGCTTCAGTTCTGGTCGTGGCTGCGGCCCACCAGCGAACAGACCACGCCGCAGACAAGGCTGGTGGTGATGCCTGCAGCCGCGGCGGTCAGCCCGCCGGTCAGGATGCCGATGGCTCCCTCTTCGGCAAGGGCGGTGCGCACGCCTTTGGCAAGCAGATGCCCGAAGCCCAGCAGGGGAACGGTGGCACCGCAGCCTGCAAACTCAGCCAGCGGCGCGTACCACCCAAGGGCCGAAAGCACCACGCCTGCCACCACATAGCCCGTCAGGATGCGGGCGGGGGTCAGGGGGGTCAGGTCGAGAAAGAGCTGGCCCACCACGCAGATGGCCCCGCCTGTAACGAATGCCCAGAAATAGTTCATGTGTTTCCTCCGTTCTGTTCCTCCGGGGCAGCAAGCTCCACCAGGTGCGAGATGGCGGGGATGCTCTCCTTCTGCAAAAAGGTGGTCTGGCTCATCAGCGCGCCTGTTGCCAGAAAGAGAACCCGGCGCTGCCCCCGCCGCTCCAGCCGGGGCAGGAGATGGCCGCAGAGCACTGCTGCACAGCACCCCGGCCCAGAAGCGCCGCTGTGCACCGACTGGCCCTCGGCATCATAGAGGAGGGAACCGCAGTCTATATGATTCTTGAGGAGCAGGCCCTCGGCGGCCAACAGCTCCCGGAACAGCTGACTGCCCACATGGCCCAGGTCACCGGTGCAGATGGCATCGAACTCCTGCGGCTGGGTGTTGGTATCGGTGAGGTAGCGCAGGAGCGTTGCCGCCGCAGCAGGAGCCATGGCGGCCCCCATGTTGTTGATGTCCCGGATGCCCAGATCCTGCACCCGGCCAAAGGTCACGGCCCGGATGCCAACCCCCTGCCCGGCGGGGCGGAGCAGGCAGGCCCCTGCCGCTGTGGCAGTCCACTGGGCGGTGGGGGTGCGCACGGCTCCGTAGGAAAGCGGGGTGCGGAACTGCCGCTCGGCGGTGCAGAAGTGGCTGGAGGTCATGGCCAGCAGGCCGTCTGCCATTCCGGCGCTGCACAGGCAGGCCCCAACGCCCAGCGCCTCGGCCATGGTGCTGCAGGCCCCGAACAGCCCTGCAAAGGGCAGGCCCAGCGCCCGGGCCGCATAGCCCGAAGCCGTGCACTGGGCCTGCAGGTCTCCGGCCAGCAGGAGGCTCACATCCTTTTCGGTGGCGTGGGCTTTTTTCAGGCAGAGCCGCGCCGTCTGTAATTGCAGCTGCGTTTCAGCGGCCTCCCAGCTGGCCTGCCCGAGGCGGTTGTCACTGTGCAGCTCATCGAACTCTGCCGCCAGCGGGCTTTCGCCCTCCTTTTTGCCGCCGATGCAGGCGTGTGCGGCGATGACAGGCGGTTTTGGGAAGATCAGGGTGTCACCCCGGCGGGTCGCCATGAAAAAATCCCCCTTTCAGGGCTGTTTTTCTTTGGGATTTGTGCTATAATAGCGCTCGTGCGATATTCTGATCCATCCGCTTTGCCGGAAAACTGCAATTTTTGCATCCCGGCAGGCGTATTGTAGACAGAGCGGTCAGCCGCCCAGCAGCCAGAGCACCCCACCGTAGACCACAGCGGCCAGCGTGCCGTACACGATGACCGGCCCTGCAATGGTGAACATCTTGGCTCCGGTGCCGCAGACCCTGCCCTCGGGCTTGAACTCGATGGCGGCGCTGACCACGGCGTTGGCAAAGCCCGTGATGGGCACCAGCGAGCCTGCCCCGGCTTTGGCGGCAAGCTTCTGGTAGAGCCCCAGCGTGGTCAGCAGGGCCGACAGCACGATGAGAGTGCAGCTGGTCAGGGTACCGGCAAGCTGGGCTTCCAGCCCCATGCCAAGATACCACCCGCGCAGCACCTCGCCCAGCAGGCAGATGCCGCCGCCCACGCAGAAGGCCCACAGGCAGTCGGAGCCCAGAGGGGAGCGGGGGCCGATCTGTTTCACCCGCCGCGCGTATTCTTCCGCTGTCATCTTCATGGCTGTCACCTCGGGCTTAGGATGCCCCCGGAGAAACATAATATACAGAAAACGAACCGAGAAAGAAGGTCTCTTATGAATCAGCAGCAACCCATCCACCGCCGCCGCCTGACCCGGGCAGAGATCCGGCGGCGGCGACGCAACCGCGCCATCCGCCGCATCGCCGGGCTGACCCTTGTGGTCTGCGTGGCCGTGGGCGGTGTGTCCTTCCTGCTTTCCCGCCGCAAGGCCCCGGTGCCCACGGCAGATGCCGCCGGTAGCGCCGCCAATAGTGCGGCCAGCAGCCTGCCGTCGGCTGCGCCGAGCAGCAAGGCGGAGAGCAGTGCCGTGAGCGGAGCCGCCGCCGAGAGCGTGGAGAGCCGGGACAACCTGCTGGGCCTGACTGCCGCCGAGGCAAAGGCCATGCTGGCCGACCCGCTGATGATCCTTGTGAACCACACCAATCAGATGCCGGAAAACTACACCTTTGAGACCGCTGAGTGCGGCTCCAAGACCGCAGTGAACAAGACCCTGCAGACCGTGGCCTGCAATGCCTTTCTGGAGCTGCAGAAGGCTGCTGCTGCGGAGAACGTGACCGTCTGGATGCAGAGCGGCTACCGCAGCGTGTCCTACCAGACCAATCTCTACGAGAAAAAGACCAACTATTATAAGCAGCAGGGCTATGACGATGCAAAGGCGAAGGAAATGGCTGCTGCCATCGTCAATCCGCCGGGCTACTCTGAGCACAACTGCGGCCTGGCCGCAGACCTGAACAGCCCCGAGCACACCGGCCTGGACGAGGGCTTTGAGAACACTGCTGCCTTCCGCTGGCTCTGCCAGCACGCCGGGGAGTACGGGTTCATCCTGCGCTACCCCAAGGGGGCCGAGGAGAAGACCGAGATCACCTACGAGCCCTGGCACTGGCGCTATGTGGGCGTGGAAAATGCCGCAAAGATCAACGCCAGCGGCCTGTGCTTTGAGGACTATATCGCCGCCCTGCAGCAGATCGCGGGCTGAGCGGCAAAGCGCTGGTGAAGAAACCGTAAAATCTTCTGCCTGCCGTTTGCAATTCGGGCTTTGATATGGTAAGATAACAATGGTTCGTTGTCGGAAACTCTTCCGCGTGGGCGAACCGGTGTAAAATAGATAAAAGAGGGAATAATCCATGAAACTTCGTGCTAAAATCATTCTGACTGTTGCTTCTCTGGCCCTGAGCTGTGCTCTGCTGGCCGGCTGCGGTTCTTCTTCCGGTTCTACCGCTTCTTCTGCCGCGTCCTCTGAGCCTGCCTCCACTGTGCTGAGCCAGGCCTCCAGCATCCCGCTGGGCGAGGACAACAGCACCGATGCCCTGAACGCACCGTTCGAGACCCTGCTGGATGCCAACCCCATCTCCAACCAGTTTGAGATCGCTGCCATGAACATTGAGTACGATTTCAACCTGCCCGCTGAGGATGTGGTGAGCTACAAGGGCGTGAAGAGCAACGACAACGGCGATGCCGGCATGGTGCTGGTCGTGGAAGCTGCTGACGGCAAGGCTGAGGAGGTTGCAAACCAGCTGACTGCTTACCAGCAGGATCAGGTGGCGTTCTACGGCAACTATGCTGAGTTCGCACAGGCCCAGGAAAATGTGGAGAACGCCGTGATCGCCTTCAAGGACAACACCGTGGTCATGGTCATCGCTTCCAACGAGTGCACTGCCGATCTGGACAGCGCGGTGGACAGCGCACTGGGAGAGTAAAATAAAACTGAATGGGGCTGCTGCAGGCCCTCTCCGTCAATGCTCCGCACTGCCGCCTCTCCCAAAGGGAGAGCTGACGAGCGCAGCGAGTGTGAGAGGGCATTTGCAGCAGCTCTTTTTTTAAAAGGAGGTCGAAGCCTTGGTTTTCAGCACCATCATCTTTCTGTTCCGGTTTCTTCCCATCACGCTGGCGCTGTATTACCTTGCGCCCGCAAAGCTCAAGAATACGGTGCTCTTTGTGTGCAGCCTGGTGTTCTACTGCTGGGGTGAGGTCCGGTTCTTCCCGGTCATGCTGGCCCTGATCCTCATCAACTATCTCTGCGGCCTGGGGCTGGAAGCGTTTGACGCAAAGCCCGGCGTGCGCAAGGTGCTGCTGCTGGTCGCCCTTGCAGCCAGCCTGGGGATGCTGTTCTACTTCAAGTACGCAAACTTTGTCCTGCGCAGCATCAACAGCCTGCTGGGCACCGGATTTGCGGCCATTCAGGGCATCAGCGTCCTGCCGCTGGGCATCAGCTTTTATACCTTCCAGACCCTTTCCTACACCATTGATGTCTACCGCCGGGAGGTAAAGACTGAGCACAACATCATCGACTTCGGCGCTTATGTTGTCATGTTCCCCCAGCTCATCGCGGGCCCCATCGTCAAGTATCGGGATGTCTCGGCCCAGCTGCACGTTTACAAGCATCGTTACAGCTTGCAGCAGATCGAGGAAGGCATGACCCTGTTCACCTTCGGTCTGGCAAAAAAGGTCCTGCTGGCGGATGCCGTTGGCGCGCTCTGGACGGATATCATCGGCATTGCCGACAGCCCTTCCACCACCTTTGTGGGCCTTGCCAATGCGTCCACGCCGCTGGTCTGGCTGGGTGTCATCGCCTATTCGCTCCAGCTCTACTTTGATTTTTCCGGTTACTCCATGATGGCCATCGGCATGGGCAAGATGCTGGGCTTTGATTTCCCCCAGAACTTCAACTTCCCCTATATCTCCCGCTCCATTACCGAGTTCTGGCGGCGCTGGCACATGACCCTTTCCGGCTGGTTCCGCGAGTATGTCTATATCCCGCTGGGCGGCAACCGCAAGGGCCTGAAGCGGCAGATCTTCAACCTGTTCGTGGTGGAGCTGCT
Organism: Faecalibacterium sp. Marseille-Q4164; assembly: GCF_017377545.1. Lineage (NCBI taxonomy): Bacteria > Bacillati > Bacillota > Clostridia > Eubacteriales > Oscillospiraceae > Faecalibacterium > Faecalibacterium sp. Marseille-Q4164. The sequence continues at coordinate 43,571 of NZ_JAFREJ010000011.1, forward strand.
CACCGGCATCTGGCACGGTGCAGACTGGAACTTTATCTGCTGGGGCCTGTACTACTTTGTTCTGCTGGCCCTTGAAAAGCTGTTCCTGCTCAAGTATCTGGAAAAAGGCAGGATCTGGCCCCACATCTACACCATGTTCCTTGTGGTGGTGGGCTGGGCCATGTTTGTGGGCAACGAGGCCGGGGTGGGCTTCGGGCTGCTGTTCCGCAAGCTCTTCCTCCCCTCGGGCGGCGCGTCTCCGGCCTACTTCCTGCGCAACTACGGCGTGCTGCTGGCGGTCAGCATCCTGTGCTGCACCCCGCTCATTGAGAAGATCTGGAACGCCCTGCGCAAACACACCGTGACCCGTGTGGCTGCGGTGCTGGTGCTGCTGGTGCTCTCTACGGCGTATGTGGTGGGCAGCACCAACAGCCCGTTCCTGTATTTCAACTTCTGAGGAGGGGACCTGAATGGACAAGCATACAAAGAAAACTCCCTCTCTGTTCCGGTATCCGGTGCTGGTGGCCTTCGGGCTGTTCTTTATCGGGCTGTTCGTGCTGGATATGGCCACGCCCGACCGCGCGTACAGTGAACTGGAAAACACCACCCTGACCCAGCGGCCCAGGCTGACCGCTGTTTCCGCCGACGGGCTGAACAACTACTTTACCAGCTACACCCGATACGTCAAGGATCAGGTGTTTGGCCGCGACCAGTGGATCAGCCTGCAGAGCGCGGCGGAGACCACCCTCTTCCAAAAGACCCAGAGCGGCGGCATCCTGCTGGGCCGGGAGCACATGATGTTCGCCCGGCATTACGGCATCCTGAAAAATGAGGAAAAGGGGATGGCCAAGAACCTTGCCGCCGTCCAGAGCCTTGCCCAGCGCTACCCGGGCAGGGTGAACCTCATGCTGGTGCCGTCGGCCTCGGTAGTCTACCCTGAGAATATCCCGGCGGGGGCACCCCAGATCGATGAGAAGGGCATTCTGGAAGGCGTTGCCGCACAGGGAGAGGCCTACGGGCGGTTCATTGATGTCCTGCCCGCTCTGATGGAGCACAAAGGGGAATACCTCTACTACCGCACCGACCACCACTGGACGACGCTGGGGGCCTACTACGCCTACCAGCAGTTCTGTGAGACGCTGGGCCTGACTCCCTTTGACCGGGATGCCCACACGGCCGAGACCTGTGAGGATTTCTACGGCACCCACTACTCCAAGGCCCGCACCTGGAATGCCGAACCCGACACCATTACCTGGTACGACCTGCAGAACAGCCTGACGGTCTGGAACGTCACCGGCCCGGGCCAGCCCACCGAGGGCACCACCACCGGCCTGTACGATCTGGACAAGCTGGAGGTGTATGATAAGTACGCCATGTTCCTGCACGGCAACAACGGCCTGAGCCGGGTGGAGGGTGACGGCGAGGGAAAGATCCTGGTCATCAAGGACAGCTATGCCAACAGCTTTGTGCCCTACCTGACAGCCAACTATGCGGCCATCGACGTGGTGGATTTCCGCAACTATAACTATGGGCTGGACCAGCTCATTGCGGCCAACGACTACGACCAGATCCTTGTGCTGTACAGCTATGCCAGCTTTACCACCGACCCGTATCTCTACCGTGCGGGCGTGGCAGGCTGAGTGGGAAATTATTGCAGTGCTTTTCACCAAACTTTCGTTTGTTTTTTCATGCGACTTTCCGATTTTTGATGGTTTTTCACAAAATCCATTGCATGAAACTGTGTGATGTAGTAATATAAGGCTGGAAACCAGATGGTAAATTGGGAAAGAACACCATCGGTTCAAGCTGCTCAAAAAAGGAGTATGAGACCTATGAACAAGAACATGAATCTGCCTGCTGAATACGCAGTGCTTTCCGAAGAAGAGATGACCTATACCCAGGGCGGTTCCGATATCGGCGGCTTTGCAACCACTGCCGCTACGGTCGTGGGTGCTGTGGTGCTGGGTGCCAGCTATATCTGGGGCATTTCCGCTTCCAAGGACTGGCTGAACAAGAAGAGCAACCGTGAGGGCAACCTCTTCACCGTTCTGGGCCGTGCCGCAGATGCTGTCGGCGAGGATATGTCCAAGTCCGCAGCCAACTTTGTCCGGGATGCCGTTTCCAGCACCATGGTGGTGGCTCTGGCTCCCCTGAGCGCTATTCTGCTGATCCTGTAAGCCGGGATAGTGGGATACCGGGTCTGTTTTCTGTAACTTGCGGTGTACGCTGCACCGTGCAATAAATGCTTTTGTAAAGGAGTATTATTATGGAAAAGAAGCTCATGCTGCCCGCGAACTACAACGTGATGAACGAAGAAGAAATGACCTATACCAGCGGCGGCGACGGTTTTACCGCTCCGTTTGCTGTGGGTTGGACGATTGGCGCAGTCATTTCTGTTGCAAACCTGATCTGGGGCCTGGATCAGACCCGTACCTGGATCAAGAACAACAAGAAGAACGGCGAGAATATCACCGATCTGGCAGCAAAGGGCATCAATGCCGCTGCCGATTACATGGGTAAGTCCATCGGCAATGCGATCGTTGGCGTTTACACCGCTCTGAACCTGACCGGCTGGTGGCCTGTTACCGCGATCGCCTGGGTCACAGCCTGATCGTTCTGACCAGACAGCCCGGAGAACTCCAAAGAACAACACAGGGCGGCGGCTCTCCCCAAGCGGGCGGGCCGCCGCCTTTTTTGTTCACAGATTGTTTCTGGAAAAATCCTGTCGTTTGGGGTATACTAGAGCCATAAGTAAGAATCACTCCTTCTTTTGAGGGAACTGACCGCCCCCGCAGAGGGTGCGGATAAAAAATGGAGGGAACCAATATGGCTGTTGTTACCATTACCAAAGAAAATTTTGAAGCCGAGGTGCTGCACAGCACAAAGCCTGTTCTGCTGGACTTTTGGGCCACCTGGTGCGGCCCCTGCCGGATGCTGAGCCCCATCGTGGACGAGGTGGCCGAGGAGCGCACCGATGTCAAGGTGGGCAAGGTCAATGTGGATGAACAGCCCGAGCTGGCCTCCCAGTTCGGCGTGATGAGCATCCCCACCCTGCTGGTGTTCCGCGACGGCAAGCTTGTGAATCAGGCTGTGGGTGCCCGCCCCAAGGCCGGTGTGCTGGCGCTGCTGGGCTAAAAGAAAAAGAATCGAGCTGCATGGCCGCTGCCTGTTTTCGAATGGGCGGCGGCCTTTTTGCGCTTGACAATATGGCATATCTGCCATATACTGAAAGGGGAAAAGTGTAGGGAGGATTTTGAAATGGGACCGTTCGTGGTGGAATTTTATGAAACAAGAGATGGCCAGCGCCCTGCGGAAGATTTTTTGGAAAGAGAGGGTGAATCAGATGAAAACACTGGATCTGTATTTGAATGAACAGCTGAAAAATGAGGAGTTCCGCAAGGAGTGGGAAGAGAACCAGCCGGAAATGGATATCATCCGGGCGATGGCAGATGCACGCATTTCTCAGAACCTGACCCAGAAGGAGCTGGCCGAACGCACCGGCATCAATCAGGCGGATATCAGCAAGCTGGAAAATGGAACACGCAACCCATCTTTGAAGCTGCTGAAGCGTCTGGCAGACGGAATGGGAATGGACCTGAAGCTTGTGTTCACACCCAAAGAGCCGCAGAATCTGAAGCTTGCAAAATAAGAAAGATGCCGGGTCGGTTTCCAATGCAGGAGACCGGCCCGGCCTTTTTGCATCCCCGGTTTTTGCTCTCCATCATCTGTTTTGGCGCTGGGGTGAAATGATTTCGCCTTTCTGTACAAACGCACAGAAAAACGGTAAGATAGGGCTGAAAAGCTGTCACTTTCATACTTTACAACTTTATCTCGATAAAGTAAAATAAACAAAAGAAGTGGGAAATACGCAGAGAGGGAACGAGGAGATCGAGATGGAATTCAGTCTGGACAGTTTGCAGCCCAAGGAGCGGGCCTCCTTTGCGCTGCGGGCGCTGTATGAGGCGGCGGGCTGCCGCAAATATCACATGGGCCGCTTTGAGGAGTACGGGCTTTATCAGGAGAACCGGAGCTTTTTGTCTTCGGAGCAGGTCATCACCTTCACCGACCTGGATGGCCGTCTGCTGGCGCTCAAGCCGGACGTGACCCTGTCTATCGCCAAGACGGCCCAGCCCGCCCCCGGCGAGACCCTGCGGTATTACTACCATGAGAACGTCTACCGCCCCTCGGCAGAGAGCCACACCTTCCAGGAGATCTCCCAGATGGGCCTTGAGATGCTGGGTGCGGTGGGGGAAGCACAGGTGCAGCAGGCGGTCCGGCTGGCAGCGCAGAGCCTGGCCCAGCTGGGGGCCGCGTGGGTGCTGGAAGTCAGCCACATGGGCTATCTGTTCGGCCTGTTCGACGCACTGGGCGTGCCGGAGAATGCCCGCCCCGGCCTGCTGGAAAAGCTGCGGGAAAAGAATGCGCACGAGCTGCGCCGCGCCGCGCAGGCCGCCGGGCTGGATGCCGCCGGGGCCGATGCCCTGACCGGCCTGCTGGAGCTTTCCGGCAGCTGCGAGGAAACGCTGACAAAGGCAGAGAGTGCCTGCCGCAACGACCGGATGCGCGCTGCCGCCGCTGAGCTGCGGACACTGGCCAAAACGCTGGAGGCCTCCGGCGGGGCGGTCCGCCTTGACCTGAGCCTTGCCGGTGAGATGGAATACTACAACGGGCTGGTCTTTCAGGGCTATCTGCAGGGCCTGCCGCGGCCCCTGCTCAAGGGCGGCCGCTACGACCTGCTGATGCAGAAATTCACCCCCGGGGCCGGGGCCATCGGCTTTGCGGTCTATCTGGACGAGCTGGACCGCCTGAGCGCCCCCACCCCGCCGGTGCAGAGGAACAGCGCGGGCCGGGTCATGCTGAATGTGGCCCTGCCCAAGGGCCGTCTGGGCGACAGGATGTATGACCTGCTGGCCCGCATCGGCTACGGCTGCACCGAGGACTATAACGCCACCCGAAAGCTGGTGGTGGAGAACCCTGCAGCGGGCATCCGGTACTTCCTTGTCAAGCCCAGCGATGTGGCCATCTACGTTGAGCACGGCGCGGCAGATGTGGGCATCGTGGGCAAGGATATCCTCACCGAAGCCTCTGCCGATGTCTACGAGCTGCTGGATACCGGCCTTGGCAGGTGCCGGATGTGCGTGGCTGCCCCGGCAGATTACAAGGATGACCCCAGCCGCCCGGTGCGGGTGGCGACCAAATTCGTCAACATTGCAAAGAGCTACTATGCGTCCATCGGGCGGGATATCGATATCATCAAGCTGAATGGCTCCATTGAGCTGGCCCCCATTCTGGGCCTTTCCGATGTCATTGTGGATATCGTGGAGACCGGCACCACCCTGCGGGAGAACGGCCTGCGGGTGGTCACCGAGTTCATGCCCATCTCGGCCCGGTTCATTGCCAATAAGGCCAGCTACCAGTTCAAGCACAACGAGATGGATGCCATGCTGGAAGCGCTGCGCAAGACCTTGCAGGAGGAAACAAAATGATCAAGCTGTATAATTTTGATGAGCTCAGGCCCGAGGAGATCCTGAACCGGGACATCCGCGCGGAGAAAAACGTGGAGGATGTGGTGGACGGCATCATTGCCGAGGTCCGCGCCCGGGGCGACGAGGCGCTGAAGGAGTACGCGCTGAAATTTGACGGGGCAAAGATCGACGACCTGCAGGTGACGCAGACGGAGATCGACGAGGCCTTTGCCAATATGGACCCCTATTTCCTTGAGACACTGCGGGAGGCTGCCGCCAACATTGAGCGCTTCCACCGCCAGCAGGTGCACAAGAACTTTGTGATCAACGAGAAGCCCGGCATCGTGCTGGGCCAGAAATATACCCCCATTGAAAAGGCGGGCGTGTATGTGCCCGGCGGCACGGCGGCCTATCCCTCCACCGTGCTGATGGATGTCATCCCGGCCAAGGTCGCGGGCGTGTCGGAGGTCGTGATGACCACCCCCGCCGGAAAGGACGGTCGGGTGAATCCGGTCATCCTTGCCGCCGCCGCCACCGCCGGTGTGACCAAGATCTTCAAGACCGGCGGTGCACAGGCCGTGGCCGCGCTGGCCTACGGCACCCAGAGCATCCCGGCGGTGGACAAGATCGTCGGCCCCGGCAACATCTACGTTGCCACCGCCAAGCGGAAGGTGTTCGGCAAGGTGGGCATTGATATGATCGCCGGCCCCAGCGAGATCCTGGTGCTGGCCGACGGCGGCTGCAACCCCGCCTGGGTGGCGGCAGACCTGCTGAGCCAGGCCGAGCACGACAAGCTGGCCAGCCCTGTTCTTGTCACCGACAGCCCGGCGCTGGCCAAGGCCGTGCAGGCAGAGCTGGAGGTGCAGATTCCCCAGCTGCCCCGTGCCGCCATTGCCCGCGCCAGCGTGGACGACAACGGGAAGATCATCGTCTGCACCGACCTGCACAAGGCCATTGAGGCCTGCAACATCATTGCGCCGGAGCATCTGGAGGTCTGCGTGGAGGACCCCTTCGGCGTGCTGAACGAGATCAAAAACGCGGGAAGCATCTTCCTGGGCCGCAATGTGCCCGAGGCCCTGGGCGATTACTTTGCAGGCCCCAACCACACCCTGCCCACCAGCGGCACGGCCCGCTTCTCCAGCCCGCTGGGTGTGGACGACTTTGTGAAGAAGTCCAGTTTCCTTTACTACACCCGCGAGGCGCTGGGCGAGGTGGCACCCCGCATTGCCGATTTTGCCGAGCGCGAGGGCTTGCACGCCCATGCGAAGAGTGTGACGATAAGATATGAAGAGGACTAAAGGCGGCTCGCCCTCTCCGTCATTGCTTTGCAATGCCACCTCTCCCAAAGGGAGAGGCTTTGGCAATTTCCCGCAAGGTTACGGAAAACCGCCAGAGGCTCCCCCTTTGGGGGAGCTGGCGCGAAGCGCCTGAGAGGGCGAGGACGCTGACAGTGAGGAAATTGCTATGAGTAAATATCTCTCTCCGAAACTTGAAACAGTCACCCCCTACACCCCAGGGGAGCAGCCGCAGGACCAGCAATACATCAAGCTGAACACCAACGAAAGCCCCTATCTGCCCAGCCCGGCGGTGGTGGCGGCGGTGAGCGAGCACGAGGTGGAAAAGCTCCGTCTCTACTCCGACCCCGTCTGCACCGACCTGCTGAAAACGGCGGCGGCGCACTTTGGCCTGCAGCCGGATCAGATCATGCCCGGCAACGGCAGTGACGAGAACCTTTTCTTCGCCCTGCGGGCCTTCTGCGACGAGACCCACCCGCTGGCCTATGCCGACATCACCTATGGCTGTTACAGCGTCTGGTGCGGGCTGATGCATATCCCCAGCCATATCATCCCGCTGAAGGAGGATTTCACCCTTGACCCCGCCGATTACTACGGCCTGAACGAGACCATCGTCATCGCCAACCCCAACGCCCCCACCGGCTTGGCCCTGCCCCGCAGTGCCATCGAGGGCATCCTGAAAGCGAACCCTGACAATGTGGTCATTGTGGATGAGGCCTATGTGGACTTTGGCGGCGAGAGCTGCGTGCCGCTCATTGACCGGTACGACAACCTGCTGGTGGTGCAGACCTTCTCGAAATCCCGCCAGCTGGCCGGTGCGCGGCTGGGCCTTGCCATGGGCAGCGCCAGCCTCATCGCGGACCTGAACCGGGTCAAGTTCAGCCTGAACCCCTATAACATCAACCGCCTGACCTTGAAGGCAGGGCAGGCCGCGCTGGAAGATACCGTTTATTTTGAAAAGACCCGTGCCGCCATCGTGGACACCCGCACATGGACAAAACAGCAGCTGGAAGCCCGGGGCTTTGCGGTGCTGGACAGCCGCTCCAACTTCCTGTTTGCCTCTACACAGAAGAAAAACGGCGGCGAATTGTACCAGAAGTTGAAGAAAAAAGGCGTTCTGGTGCGCCACTTTGATGCCCCACGCATTGAAAACTGGCTGCGCATCACGATCGGCACGCCGGAGCAGATGCAGATCTTCCTGAACACCCTTGACAAAATAATGGAGGAATGACCCATGCGGGAAGTGACACTGGAACGCAACACCAACGAGACCCAGATCGAGCTGACCCTGAATCTGGACGGTGCAGGCCGCTATGAGGTGGACACCGGCTGTGGGTTCCTGAACCACATGCTGGAACTGTTTGCCCGCCATGGCCGGTTTGACCTGGTGCTCACCTGCCACGGGGATGTGGAGGTGGATTACCACCACACGGCTGAGGATATCGGCATTGCACTGGGGCAGGCCTTTGCCCGGGCGCTGGGCGAGATGCGGGGCATCCAGCGGTATGGCAGCTTCTACCTGCCCATGGATGAGGCGCTGGTGCTCTGCGCGGTAGACCTTTCGGGCCGGTGCACCCTGAACTGGGATGTCCACTGCAAGACCGAAAAGGTGGGCGATTTCGATGTGGAATGCGCCTCGGAGTTCTGGCTGGGCTTTGCCCGCAATGTGCCCGCTACGCTCCACTTTGTACAATTTGCAGGGGAAAATACCCACCACATTCTCGAAGCCTGCTTCAAGGGGGCAGGCCACGCGCTGGCTGCGGCAGTCGCCATTGATGCCGCCCACCGGGACGAGATCCCCTCCACGAAAGGACTGCTGGTATGATCGCGATCATCGATTACGGCGTGGGCAACCTGTTCAGCCTGCGCTCCAGCCTGACGCATCTGGGGCTGGAGGCCGTTGTGACCGCCGATGCACAGACCATCCGCAAGGCTGACCGGCTCATCCTGCCGGGGGTGGGGGCCTTTGGCGATGCCATGGACAAGCTCTCGGCTACCGGTCTGGTGCCGGTCATCCGGGAGCAGGCGGCGCAAAAGCCCCTGCTGGGCATCTGCCTGGGAATGCAGCTGCTCTTTGAAAAAAGCTATGAGTACGGTGAGCATGGGGGCCTGGGCTTTGTCAAAGGCGAGGTCTGCCCGCTGGAGCCTGACCTGAAAGACAAAACCCTCAAGGTGCCGCAGATCGGCTGGAACGCCCTGCACATCGTACGGGATGACCCGCTTTTCCGATACATCCGTGAGGGTGAGTATGTCTATTACGTCCACAGCTACTACGGCAAAAATTGTACCGAGAGTACACTTGCTGTCAGCGATTACTCCATCCCCGTGACCGGCGTGGTCAGGGCGGGCAGGGTGTACGGCACCCAGTTCCACCCCGAAAAGAGCGGGGAGACGGGGCTGCGGATCTTGAAGGCGTTCAGTGAGCTGTAGTGGAAAGGCCCTGCTCCGTACAACCTCTCCGTCAATGCTAACGCATTGCCACCTCTCCTAGTAGGAGAGGCCTTGGCAGTCAGGGAAAGTTTCCCGTTTTGCCAAGGGCTCCCATACTAGGGGAGCTGTCGAACGAAGTGAGACTGAGAGGTTGTACGAAGGAAAAGCTAAAATTAGGAGGGAATCTAATATGCAATTGTTTCCCGCAATTGATTTAAGGGACGGCAAAGTTGTCCGCCTGACGCAGGGAGATTACGACCGTATGACCGTTTACGGGGAGGACCCCTGTGCACAGGCCTGGCAGTTTGTGGAGGCCGGGGCCAGGTATCTCCACGTTGTGGATCTGGACGGCGCAAAGGACGGCACCCTTTCCAACTACGGATCCATTGCCGCGCTGGCAGAGCAGGGGGGCTTGTACATCGAGGTGGGCGGCGGCATCCGCACGGAGGAGCGCATTGAAAAATACCTTTCTTTGGGCGTGGATCGCTGCATCCTAGGCAGCGTGGCCGTGACGGATTTTGATTTCACGGCCCGAATGCTGAAGCGCTACGGCGAACGGATCGCCGTGGGGGTGGATGCCAAAGATGGATTTGTTGCCATCCATGGGTGGAAGGAGGTCAGCGCCGAAAAGGGCGTGGACTTCTGCAGGCGGCTGGCAGATGCCGGATGCACGGCCATCATCTACACCGACATTGCCTGTGATGGTGCCATGCAGGGCACGAATCTGGCGCTGTACCGCCAGCTGGCGGCAGAGGTGCCGGGCGTGGCCTTCACGGCCAGCGGCGGCATCTCGTCGGAAGCCGAGCTGTTGGAACTGAAAAAGATGGGCACCGCTGCCGCGATCCTGGGCAAAAGCCTGTATGCCGGGGCGCTGAATCTGAAACGTTGTGTAGAACTGGTGCAGAATGAAACGGAGGGGAACGAAAATGATCACAAAACGCATCATTCCCTGTCTGGATGTCCGGAATGGCCGGGTGGTCAAGGGTACGAACTTTGAGGGCATCCGGGATGTGGCCGACCCGGTGGAGATGGCCCGGATGTACAACGCCGCCGGTGCCGACGAGCTGGTGTTCTACGATATCACCGCCAGCTTTGAGGGCCGTGCTCTGTTCACCGATATCCTGACCCGGGTGGCAAGCGAGATCTTCATCCCGCTGACCGTAGGCGGCGGCATCAACACGCTGGAGGATTTTGACCGGGTGCTGAAATGCGGTGCCGATAAGGTCAGCGTCAACTCGGGCGCTCTGCGGGACCCCGGCCTCATCCCGGCGGCGGCTCAGAAATACGGCGATCAGTGCGTGGTGCTCTCGGCGGACGTGAAGCGGGTGAACGGCCAGTTCCGGGTGTTCGCCAAGGGCGGGCGCGAGGATACCGGCCGGGACGCGCTGGACTGGATCAGCTGGTGCGTGGCGCATGGCGCGGGGGAGATCTGCCTGAACAGCATTGACACCGATGGTGTCCGCACCGGCTTCGATCTCGAGATGCTGGACGCGGTCGCTGCCCGGGTGAATGTGCCCATCATCGCCAGCGGCGGCGCGGGCAAAAAGGAAGATTTCCTTGAGCTGTTCCACCACAAGGGCATCGACGCGGGCCTTGCGGCGGGCATTTTCCACCAGAAACTGCTGACCATCCACGATCTGAAAACCTATCTGAATGAAAATGGTGTCGAAATGCGGCTGTAAGCTCTTGCGTTTCGGGCAACTTTAGGATAAACTGTAAGTATCCCCTTTGGGGAGGGAGTATGGACCATGGAACTGAAATTTGATGAAAAGGGCCTCATTCCTGCCATCGTGCAGGATCACTACACCAAAGAGGTGCTCACCCTTGCCTACATGAACGCCGAGACGCTGGCACTGACCATTGCCGAGGGGCGTACGGTGTTCTGGAGCCGGAGCCGTCAGGAGATCTGGCGCAAGGGCGATACCAGCGGCAATGTCCAGCATGTGGTGTCCATCACTGCAGACTGCGACAAGGACGCACTGGTGGTGGAGGTGGTCAAGGACGGCCCTGCCTGCCATACCGGTGCCGAGAGCTGCTTCTTCAACGAAGTGTATGTCTCGCCGGAGCTCAAACAGTTCAGCTGGCAGGGGCTTTACGAACTCATCCAGGGCCGCAGGGATCATCCCCAGGAAGGCAGCTACACTACCTACCTGTTCGAGAAGGGCAAGGAGAAGATCCTGAAAAAGGTGGGCGAGGAGTGCACCGAGGTCATCATTGCGGGAGAAAAAGAGGACAAGGCCGAGACCATCTATGAGATCAGCGACCTGGCATACCATGTGCTGGTGCTGATGGTGCAGGCAGGCATCACGGTGGAAGAGATCACCCGTGAGCTGGAAAAACGACACGTCATTGACCACAAGGTCAAACAGGAAAGGATGCAGTGATTTAGTTATGGCAGATTATAAGAAGTCCAGTGTTCATTGCCACTCGACGATGTGCGATGGCAAAAATACCTTGCAGGAAATGGCCAGTGCCGCCTGTGCACAGGGCCTGACGACCCTGGGCTTCTCCGGCCATAGCTATACGCAGCGGGACCGCGAGTACTGCATGAGCCCCAGCCGCACCGCCCAGTACAAGGCCACCATTGCAAAGCTCAAGGCAGAGTACAAGGGCAAGGTGGACATCCTCTGCGGCATCGAGTGGGACAGCCTGAGCGAGGACAAGCCCGAGAACTACGATTACTGGATCGGTGCAGCCCATCACCTGTACGGCAAGAACACAGGCAAGTACTACGAGATCGACTTCCGCCCGCAGGATCTGCACGACTGCATTTTTGATGATTTCGACGGTGACCCGCTGGCCGCGGTGGAGGCCTACTTTGCAGAGGTGGAGAAGGTTGCCGCCAAGGGACCGGACATTCTGGCCCACATCGACCTCATCAAGAAGCTGAACGGCGAGGGTGAGTTCTTTGATGAAGAGGCTCCCCGCTACCGGGCCGCTGCCCTCAAAGCCCTGAGCGCAGCCAAAGAGCACAACTGCCTGCTGGAAGTGAACACCGGCGGCGTTTACCGCGGCTACCGCAAGGACTTCTACCCCAGTGCATGGATGCTGGAGGAGTGGAACAAGATGGGCGGCAAGGTCATCATCACCTCCGACTCCCACGATGTTTCCAGCCTGACCTTCGGCTTTGAGGAAGCTGCCGCCGCCATCAAGGCAGCCGGCTTCACCAGCGTGGAGGTGCTGACCGGCCACGGCTTTGAGACCCAGGAGCTGTAAAAGAAAAATAAAGCACAACCCTCTCCGTTTTTGCTGCGCAATGCCGGGGAGGGTTGTTTTCCGTAAACTGTGAGGAACCTTATGACCCAAACTGCGAAAAAATCCCCCTTCAGCATGAATGTGGACCTGATGCACGGGCCCATTTTCAAAAACCTGCTGCTGTTCATGCTGCCCATCTTCATCTCCAGCCTGTTCCAGCAGCTCTATAACACCGTGGACACCATGATCGTGGGCAATGTGCTGGGCGATACCGCCCTTGCCGCCATTGGCTCCTGCGGCTCGATCTACGAGCTTCTGGTCGGTTTTGGCCTCGGCATCGGCAACGGCCTTGCAATCGTTGCAGCGCGCTCCTACGGGGCGCAGGATCACGATCTGCTCAAAAAGACCGTGGCAGGCTCACTGGTCATCGGTCTGGTGGCTTCCCTCTGCATTACGCTGGCAGGTGTGCTGGGCCTGCACCCGCTGCTCCTCATGCTGGACACCCCGGCGGAGATCCTGGACGATGCGTACCGCTACATTTTGACCATCGATCTGGGCGTGCTGGTCATGTTTGCCTATAACCTCTGCGCGGGCCTGCTGCGCGCCATTGGCAACAGCGTGATGCCGCTGGTGTTCCTGCTCATCTCCTCGGGCCTGAATGTGGTGCTGGATCTCCTGTTCATTGCAAGGATGGGCATGGGGGTGCAGGGAGCGGCTGTGGCAACGGTCATCTCGCAGGGCGTTTCGGTGGTGCTCTGCATCCTGTACATCTTCCTCAGAGTGAAGATCCTGCTTCCGGAAAAACAGCATTTCAGGGTGGGCAGCCACCTTTACTGGGAGCTGTTCAGCCAGAGCATCTCCATGGGCCTGATGAGCAGCATCGTCTCGGCTGGCTCGGTGGTGCTGCAATATGGCATCAACGGTCTGGGCACGCTGGTCATCGCCGGTCACACCGCCGCCCGGAAGCTGTTCTCCTTTACCACCATGCCAGTCATGGCCATGGCATCGGCATGCTCCACGTTTGTTTCCCAGAACTGCGGCGCAAACCAGCCGGAGCGTGTCCGCAAGGGCATGAAGGAGATCGCCCTGTACAGCGTGGTGGTGGCCGTGCTGGCGATCTTTCTGATGCAGCTGGGCGCAGAGTGGATGGTGCGGCTCATCTCCGGCTCCAGCGAGTCTGTGGTGCTGGAAAACGGCGCACGGTATCTGCTCTGGAACGCGCCCTTCTACTCGGTGCTGGGTGTTCTGCTGGCCACCCGCTACGCCCTGCAGAGCCTGGGGCAGAAGGTCCTGCCCCTCTTCTCCAGTGTCATCGAGCTGGTGGGCAAGGTGGTATTCGTGCTCTTCTTCATCCCGAAGTTTGCCTATAACGCCGTCATCCTCTGTGAGCCCATCATCTGGTGCTTTATGGCGGCGTACCTCGTGCTGGTCTACCTGCACGACCCGTTTGTGTTCCCGAAAAAAACAGAATAAGGAAAAGACCCGGCTGCCGATGACAGCCGGGTCTTTGTGTCTGCAGGAAGTGGATGAAACGGATGGGGCAATGGGGCTTACAGTGCCGAATAGCCGAAGCTGTTGACCAGTGCATCGATATGCTGGCCCGCCTTGCACATGGGGCACTCGCGGGAATCGAAGCTGGCGTAATCGGGCAGGTTGGAGGGGTCAAAAATAGAGGTGACCGGGATGCCCAGGCACTCGGTGGCGGTGGCGAAGATGGCGCTCAGGCCTGCCACAGTGCCGCCGTAGTAGTTGATCGCCTCGATCGCAGCCTGCACGGTGTAGCCAGTGGTGATGGAAGCAGCCAGGATCAGCACATGCTTGCCCTTGACCATGGGGGCCAGATTGTCGCGCAGGATGATCTGGCTGCCGGTGGTGTACTCCGGGGTGATGACATAGATGGTCTGGTGGGCATTCATGTTGGCAAAGCCGTCCTTGGTCAGCTCGTTGGCAAGGCAGGTGCCGATGACCTGTGTGCCGTCCAGGCAGAGAACGGTATCCACGATGGTGTTGTGCTGGTAGGCAGCCACCAGCTCTTTTGCCACGGCCTTTGCCTCGGAAAGGCGGGACTTCTGGGTGGTGACATCGATATAGTAATTGATGTGGCTGTGGCTGGTTGCGAAATGGCCCTTTGCCACACGCAGGAACAGATTGCTCTTGTTGGTGGGAAGCTTTACCATGTTGATCATAACTGCAACACTCCTGTTCTGTCAAACTATAAGGCCCATTGGCCTTTTTCAGGCGGAAACACAAACAGCGCGGCGGCCCCTGCCGCTGCGCTCCCATTCTTTTCCATGAACCTATGGTATCAGAAAATGCAGGTGTGCACAAGATACAGAATTGCTGAAAATTTAAAGAAAAATTGAGATACTTTGCCAATGCGACGGCGCAAAAAAGCCGCCCGGCTTTCCCGGACGGCTTGGGATGTACGTTGGGGAGATTACTTGGTGGTAGTGGAACTGGAGCCGGTCTCTTCAGCAGGAACAGCCAAGCGCCAGTTCATGGAGTATTCTGCGTACTGCAGATCGGGGCAATAAGTAAGAATAACCTTATCTCCTGCCTTCAAAGCATCAACAGTGGCCTTGACCTTACCGGTGGCAGTATCGTTATTCTTCAGATTGGTTCTGAACAGGCCATCCAGAGTGACGTTATAAGTCTTAGCGTTCTTACCGTCCTTATCAGTGACAGTAATCATAAAATTGTTGACATTGATGGGCAGATTGTTAGTACGGCCAACAGTGATTGCAAAAGGAAGCTCAATAGAAGTATCACCAACGGAAAGCTCAGGTGCAACATACTTATTAGAGTTTTCGTCATTGGTACCCATAACAGCCTTGACCTGCAGAACAGTGATGGAACCGGCACCATCGCAGTACAGGTTCTTGGTATCGGTCTGATCACAGCCGGAGAAGAGGCTGGCACCCGCAACGGCCACAGCTGCAACAGCGGAGTATTTCAGGAAAGAGCGGCGAGAAAATGCTAACGACATAATCGTTCCTCCTTATAATGTGCAAAGCGCACGAAAATGCCAAAAGGCTCTGCCTATACAATAGGCGAAACGGGGGCGAATGTCAATGGTTTTCACAAATATTTTGTGAAATTTTCCCACCGCCGCCGTGCAAATCATACGAAATTTCGTCCTGCTTGATCAGGCTTTGGTCAGATCAGAGGCGTTGATGGTAAAGTTCAGGGTCTTGCCGGAAACAAAGGTCGGGGTGTAGGTCACACCGATCTGCTGCCAGGTGGTGGGCACCATGCAGACCAGCTCAATGTAGCCTGCACCCTGCGGGGGAATGGCAGAGGCCGTGGTAAAGCTCTCGGTGGTGCTGTCGTACAGCTGGACATAAGCGCCGCCCTCGGCTGCCTGACCGTCGCAGGTGAAGGAGAAGTCGGTGGTGGAAGCGGACAGAGCGTGGAAGTAACCGGCAGTGTTGGCTGCGACCTGCTCCGGGGTATCCAGAGGATAGGCCTCGCCGATCTCCAGAATGTTCTGTGCGCCGATGGCAAAGGTGTCGCGGCTGGAACGGTTTGCAGAGGTGATCAGCATGGCAATGTACTCATAGCCCTCGGCATCGGGGGCACTTGCCAGAGTAAAGACGCTGGTCAGCTGGACCGCCAGATTGTTCCAGTTGCTGATCTTATCGCCGACCTTGACCTCGATGGAAGAGTTATCGCCGGCCTGGCAGCCGCCCAGCACAGCAGCAGCGCCCAGAGCAGCGGCAGAAGCACCGGTGACCTTGAGGAAGGTGCGGCGGGAAATCTTGTTCGACATAAAGCTTGCCTCCTTAATCAATGGCAGAAATTTTTTTCTTCGCTGATTCGTTTATAGCATTTTTTACCGGAAATTGCAAGGCTCTGGGCACAGAATTAACAGGAGTTTCACACAGAAGCTCACTGGTTGGGGTCCAGGCCGCGCACATGGGTCTCGCTGGTCTTGACCAGATTCAGCAGGCTGGGGGTGTACAGCGGGTATTCCCGGGTCAGGCTCTCGGTGGTCATGGCAAGGCAGGAGGGGTCTTTCACGCCCTCGGCACCGTTCAGGTCCTCACCGGCCAGCAGGTCCTCCACGTTGCTCTCGCTCATCCGCATCACGGCATCGGAGTAGCCGGGCCAGCGGCGGGCCTCCACGCTGAACAGGCTCTGGGCGTTGTGGGGCTCGGCGGAGTAGAGCAGGCGGAACATCTTGGCCACCGCCATCATCAGGTAGGTGCTGACCTCGGTGGTCAGGGCCTTGCTGTGGCACTCGGCGATCTTGGCGTACAGCACGTTCAGGCTGTTGGAGATCAGCTTTTTGTTCATGGTGGGCAGAACGCTGCCATGGTAGACGTTGTCCTTCATCTTATCGGGGTTGGGCAGGTCATCGGCGTTCAGCATCATGCCGTTGCGCTCAGCCGAGCGGCCCAGCAGGTAATCGCAGGACACATTATAGTAATCCGCTACCCGGACAACAAAGTCCAGACCGCACTCGCGGATGCCCTTTTCGTAGTGGGAGAGCAGTGCCTGGGACACCCCAAGGTCCTCCGCGGCCTGCTTCTGGGTGATGCCGCGCTCCTTGCGCAGCAGTTTGATGATACGGTTGAATTCCATGATTTTGGACTCCTCAGTAGTGGAAATTGAACTTCTTTGAATTTTGGTTTACAACATGTTGATTATACACAGTGGAAAACAAAAAGTAAAGCAAGAAAAGTGACGGAAATTCTCGTCGTTTTTCGTCATTTTTGTCAAAAGGCTTGCCCCGGATACCATATCTATGCTAAACTAAAGATAATCAACGCATATTTTGTGGCGCACGGCCCGGGCAGGATGCCCACTGCCGGTGCGAAATTTTACAGCAAAGAGGAACTCTTTGCCAGATAGAGGTGTTTTTCCATGAAAACGTTCAAACTTCATCTCATCCGCCACGGCATGACGGCCGGTAATCTGCAGGGCCTGTACATCGGCAGCGGTACGGACATCCCCCTGTGTGATGAGGGACGCGCCCAGCTGAAGGAGCTGAAGGAGCGGTTCGAGTATCCGCAGGTGGACACGGTGTTCTCCTCCCCGCTGGTGCGCGCTGTGGAGACAGCGAACATTCTGTTCCCCAATGCAGGCCACCAGTTTACAGTGCACGACCTACGGGAAGCGGGCTTTGGCGTGTTTGAGAACCGCCCCGTGAAGGATCTGGTCAAGGAAGAGGATTTCAAAAAGTGGATCACCCCCGGCTCCGGCTTTGTGCCCGAGGGAGCAGAGCCCACCGAGCAGTTCCACGCCCGCTGCGCCGAGACCCTGCTCAAGCTGTTTGAGTATATGATCCGGATGGATGTGACCGAGGCTGCCTGCGTGACCCATGGCGGCGTGATCATGAGTATGCTGAGCCAGCGCGCGCTGCCCTCCCGCCACCCGGAACAGTGGATGGCCGACCCCGGCTGCGGCTATACCGTCCAGACCGACGTGCAGCTCTGGATGCGCGACCGCCTGGTGGAGGCCATTGACATCGTGCCCTTTGGCTACGCCGACACCCTGCGCGGGCAGGCAGAAGCCGAGGAAAACGAGGCATTTGAGTAAGAATCTTTGCCGCGCCGCCCTGAAAATATCCAAAACACGTAAAACCGCGGAAGAACAGGTAAAATTCCGGGCAAATCTCTTGACAGAAAGCCCGGAATTTACTATTGTATAAAGAGAACTTATTTTCCCGTTAGGAGGAATCCCCGATGTCACAATCCCTGTCCCGCCGCTCGTTCCTGAAATATGCCGGTTCCGGCGCAGTCAGTCTGGCTGCTGCCCTGCTCACCGGTGTTTCGGGCGCGGCTCTGGCCCCCTGCTATGAGGGCGAACCTGCTCTGCTGGACGGCAAGGCGGCAGTGGAGCTGCTGGGCTATGCACCGGCCCCGGAGCTGGACAGCACGCTGGTCTATCTGTCGGTGGAGAACCTCTCGGCCCGGCCGCTGGCTGTGGGTGCCAGCTACCTGCAGAGCCGCGGGCTGGACAGCAGGAATGCCCTGTACAGCCTGGGCACCGGCCTGACTGCCCTGTGTGACGGCAGACAGGTGCGGGTGGGCAGCTTTGCAGCTCCCCTCTACGGGGAGAATGCGGCAGATGCCTCTGCCTTTACCCTGAATCTTTCCGCAGGGCGCGGGGCGATGCTCCACTGCTTCTGCGAGACCCCGGCGGACTGGCAGACGCTGGAGCTGATCTATCAGCCTGACTTTGCCGCAGGCCAGACCGTCCATTTTGTGGTGCGCCGGGATGCCGATGAAGTCCATCTGGGCGCGGTGCCTGCCACCCTTGCCGAGGTGGGCAGCGTGGTCGATCTGTAAGAAAGCATAAAAAGAGACGGTTCTGCATTGGATTGCAGGACCGTCTCTTTTGCTTATAACAGGTTTTCCCCGGTGGAATTCTGCACGGTAAGCTCCTGCCCGGTCAGGCTGGACACCAGCGCCAGATAGCTGCGGCCTGCCGTCAGGGTCAGGGGGCGGCCGTTGGAATCATACAGGAAGAAGGTGGTCTCGCTGCCCTGCGTCCAGGTGATGTTCCACAGGTGGCCTTCGTTGAGCCAGACCCCGCCGCCCATGGTCAGATCGTAATCCAGCGTCACACCATCGTCACGCAGGGTGGATGCACTGAACAGAATGAGCAGGTTGTCGAAATCTGCCTGCTGGCCGTTGTTGGCATCCAGCTGCGGTGTGCCGTCTGCGTGGAGCATCCGGTAGGTCTTGCTGTCGGCATCGTAGGAGAAGCCGGTGGCGTTCTGTGCGTCAAACTGGACCCGGACACTCATTGCGTCCGAAGCATCTGCATCGGGCAGCTTGCCGTTTTCCTGCATGGGCAGCAGATTGGGCACGGAGAGGAGGGTTCCGCTCTCGCTGTCGGAGCTGCTGGAAGAGGTGTCCGTGACGCGGGATTCTGTCAGGGCCGGGGAGATGTTCAGGCTGCCCAGCACACCCGAAAGTGCTGCACCGCTGGTATGCCACAGCGGGACATTCTGCCAATTGGTCTCACAGGAAAAGGCATTGGTACCCACCTCCAGTGCGTCTACCGCGCGCAGAGAGTAGTAATCAAGGTAGTTCTGGTCAAACTGTCCGCCGCCCCGCTGCACCGGCAGTACCTGCTGGCCCACCAGCAGCCGCCAGTAGAGGTCCTGCCCGGCAGAGACAGGCCCGACCTGCGGCACGGCCCCCACGGCAGGGTAGACCAGGCAGAGCCGGGTGGCCTGCTGCTGTGCGGTCAGGGCTTCCAGCACCAGCGAGGCTGTGGAAAGCCCCCACTGAGTGGTGCTGGCGGCCGCGTTGTCAATGGTGATGGCGACCGGCCGCTGGCCCGGCCAGACAAGCTCCTGCCCGGTGAGCGGGTCAGTGGGACTTTCGGCGGGCTGGGAGCTGGGGCTGAGCGCACAGCCTGTCAGCAGTGCGGCGCTGAGCGCAAAACAGAGCAAAGCGCGCATCCAAAAGCGTTTCATCGGTTTCCCTCTTCTGCCCCGGAGGGCGGGTGATTTAGTAGCTGAAATTGCTCCACTCATCATTGTCCACCAGTGCCAGATAGGTCTTGCCCCGGTTCAGGGTCATCTCCTCGCCGGTTTCGGTGTAGAGCTTGAGCGGATGGGTGGGATGCGGCTTCTCCCAGCGGCCCACCTGCACGCCGCCCCGTGTGAAGAGGTACGCCTGCCCACCGGCCACATAGTTGACCGACTGGACATCGTGAGAATCGCCCGCATAGGCGGCGATATCGGCAAAGCAGACCACCACGTTGTCAAAGGTCAGCTGCTTTCCGGTCAGCTCGTCCACCGTGTTCTCATAGGCTTTTTTGGAGCGGTTGTACATTTCCAGCTTGTAGCTGCGGCCCCAGCTGTTGTAGGTCAGGCGGGTCCTGTAGCTCTCGGAGTGGGTGATGCTGATGGTTTTGGCCGCAGGGGCACCGGGAAGGTCATTGGAGGCTGCGGTGCGGTAGTCGGCAAAGTGGAAGAAAGGCGTTTCGTTGGCGTAGGTCAGGCCGATGCCGGCATTACCGGCTGCCTGTTTGATCTCCTTGCCGGAGGTGAACTCGGTGTGTTCGTAGGCTACATTGCGGCCGCGGTTGTCACGGTGGGCAACGTGGGGGTGGACCGGCGTGTTGAAGTAACTCTTGCCGCCGATGTTCAGGCCGGAGTAATCGTATACATTGATGAACTGGGTGCAGAAAATGCTCTCGCCATCGTGGTAATAGAGGGCCTGATGGGGCATGAGCAGCTGCAGGAACTGGTCGCGGCCGGAGCGCAGCGGCCCGACCTCCGGGATGGTGTCCGCATCCCGGAACACGGCACACAGGCGGGTGATGCCGCCCTCCACCTTGCTCTCGATGAGCAGGTCTGCCGAGCCGATGCCGCGCTGGGGGCGTGCGTTCTGCCTTTCGGAGTTGGCGATGTTGTTGACCATCACACCCACCATCCGGCCGGTGCTCTTGCGGGCTTCGCCGGTCAGAGGGTCAGCGTCGTAGGCAGGCAGAAGGCTGAACGCAGAGCTTGCGGCTTCGCTGGACGCTGCCGAGGAGGCGGCTGCCTCACCAGCTGCGGCCTCACCGGCTGCGACCACAGAGGATGCAGCGGCCTCAGAAGAAGCAGAAGAGGATGCCGCCGAGCCGCAGAACAGGCTCTTCATCCAGTCGGGCAGGTCACCGCCCAGAATGGCACTGCCGGGGCTTGCAGAGCAGCCGGTGAGCGCCAGCAGCGCCGCCGTCAGCCCGGAATAGCGAAGTACGGACCGTCGAGAAATTTTCATGGAAAAAGCCCTCCTATCGGATCGGCTTGCCCGGCGCGGAAGTGCGCCCGGCAGGTCGGTTGCAGTTTTGTAATGAACTGCTTTGATTGTACTGGTTCTTGCCCGGTTTGTAAAGGGGCAGTTCGTGGCAAAATCTGCCCGATGACAGCTTTGGGAAAGTTTTTTGTGCAGAAAGCTTGCTTTTTGCCCGGGAGTATGGTAATATTATTCGGCAGTATCGTGTTATACTGCGCTTTATAATGTATGCGCTCGTAGCTCAGCCGGTAGAGCATCTGACTTTTAATCAGAGGGCCAGGGATTCGAGTTCCCTCGAGCGCACCAAAGAAAAACCCACGATTAACCGTTGAAAACGCGGTGCAAATCGTGGGTTTTTCTGTTTTACAAGGGGTGCGAAACAGCCAGAATGTGCCTTATTTGTGCCTTACTCTTGAAAAAATGCCTTGCCGTGTGCCTTACGCTGTGCCTTGCTTCTGATGCCCGGCGGTGTGGGCGGGGCGGTTCAGGCTACGAGATTTGCGGGCGGTCTGGGGGTGGCCGCTACACGTGCCGGGCGGTGTCCACCGGGGGCCATAGCAGGGACGGGGGCAACGTGGGCCGGTCTGCCTGCTGGTGTGGGGCGGTCTGATCGTGTGCGTGGTTGCTGCTACTCCCGGCGGGGTCTGCGGTCGGCTTCCAGTGCGGGCCCGCTCTTGTTGGGTGCGGGGCTGTGGTCGTGCTGGTGGTTCTCTCCTTGCCTGATCTGTGGCTGATCTCCCCGGCGGAATATGGATGCAGCGGGCAATGCGGGCGGCGGTCTGGCTGTGTGGTTCTTCCCAATTGTTTCCGCCGGGCGGCGTCCGGCTCCATCATGCAAAAGAAAAAGCCTGTCCTGCTTGATAGTCGGGCGGGCTTTCGTGCTGTCTGGGGGCCTAATCGTGTGGGGCTGCGGGTGCTGCACAGCTTCCAGCGTGGGCGGCTGGGTGTCTGATCTGGGCTGTGTGGGTGTGTGCTGCGTGTGTCCGGGATGCCGCCGGGCGGTCTGATCGTAGGTGTGCGGGTGGTGCTGGGCGTTCTGTTGCCGGTGCTGCGGCGGGGTGTGGTGCTGCTGATCTGTGCATGATTTCCCCCGGCGGGGTACGTTGGCTGCGTGCATCAGAGTGCGGGCCGGGTGCGTGCTGCGGCGCTGCCAGAGCGGGGCGGCTATGTGGGTTTGGGATTCTTCCCAACAAGTTCTTGCAACGCAAGGGGCCGTGTATGTACAGGGCCATTGCTTGCAAGAGCAGCGTATTGTATATACGTCTGCCCTGCTTGCAAGCACTAGGCCCTCTGCAAGAGCACACGACTTTCCGTGAAAGTCTAGTGTGTTACACCTCGCCGCCGGGCGGGGTGTACGTTCTCGGTGTGCTCCCGGGTGTGTCCATCATCCAATTTGTCGGATGCCGTGGGCGGTCTGGCTTTGCTCTGCCGGGGCCGGGTCGCCCTGCTCAAAGTACCGGGCTAGGCTGTCCAGATTCACAAGCCAGCCGCGCCCGGCATTCACATACCGGACTTTGCCGGTCCTGCAAAGCCGCCGGATATAGTGGGGTGACAGTCCGTAAATTTCAGCGGCCTGCTTTACGGTTCCCATGTTCGGGTAGCGGATCGTATTGTTCAAGCAATGCACCTCTTTTTCTGCTGGTCGGTTTGTGTCGTTCTCTGTGTGCCTGCATTAAACCATGGGGCGGGCCATTTTGCAAGAGGGCCGAACGCGGGCGGCGGTGCAGCGGAATGTAGCATTGATGAACGGGAATCCTTACGCCTATTGGGAACAACGTGGAATCTCTTTGCATCTGATGCCATGGGGTGCCGTCCTGTGTCGTGGGGTGCCGTGGCTTGCATCAGGTTTTCCCGGCGGGCTATGGACAGATGGGGCGGCGTTCAGTCGGGCCGAATGTTTGATGAAATTAAATCGTTTTTGTAATGAAAGATTCTTGTGTGTAAAATGTGGAAAGTTTCAGCTTGCAATTGTTCAATATGTCAAATAAAAGTACGCGGAAATATTTTTCTTTGCATAGGTGCATTCAGCAGGCAGGGGGCGGGCTATGCGCGCGCAAATGAAACAGCTTCCGCAAGCCCGAAAAGTTCCATGGAAAAACAACTTGCGAATAGATCAGGGCAAAAGAATGTCACAGGCAAAAGGACAAGGCACACAGCCAGAAAACAGGACGGCGCATACTGTACCCGACATGATTACAAAACACCCGGCGGCAAGCAAGGGACAAAGCGTCATTACATAGTGACAATGCAGAGTATAGGCGGCTCTATTCAGCGGACTATACACACCACCCGGCGGAACAGATAAACAGGGGCAGCACATTCCAATTGGGGCGATATGCACAGCGGCGGCGGATGATTGCCACAGCCTGCCCGATCATATCCAGCGGCTAGGGGTCAACGGCTACAATGTGCGCATGAAAACCATTTCCGCAAGTGTTGAAACCCCGCCAGAAAAACAAACTTGCGAATACAGCAGAGCAAGGACGCAGTACAAGCAAAAAAGCAAGGCGGGAAGCGAGAAAACAGGCGGGGCCTATCGCGCAAGAATGATAACAAAACCATGCAGAACCGGACGTTTGAGCGTAGCTATAGTGTAACGATGTGAGCGTATTGTGCTATTTGATATCATTTTGTTGATTTTCTGCTCAGCATGGCGGTTGCACTATGGGATGATCTTCCCCAAGGCGTTAAGGTACTGGGGCGCTCTTTTGAAAACTATGCGGGTCCAGAAGCGCGAAATAATTTTAGACGGCAGGGATTTTTTTCACTTCCGCAAAAAATGGCCGTGAAAAATCTGCCGGGGGTCAAAAAAGCCGCCTGCCCTCTATAGCTCAGAGGGGCGGCGGCTTTAGATGTCAATTACTTGAACAGCGGCCCAAGGTCATAAGGGCTATAATCAGCAAGAACGTTGAAAGCATCAGAAAATCCACAAGTCTGATTTGCATAGTCCCCATGGTATGCCTTCCAAGGGCTAGTTGCTGTAATTAACAGGGAGTTGGGCGAAACATCCAGCCCGGCGGCAATGCGATTCAGGGTATCAAGATGGATTTTCCCGGCGGCGCGTAATGGCTTAATTTCCGCTGGGTCAAAGCCTGTACGCTGTTGCAGTTCGGATAGTGTACAATCCTGCTCACAAAGCTGCTGCAACAGGTTGAACGGGTCAACACGCAAGCGGGAACGCTGGTGGCCTTTTTTCTTTTTCATAGGATTCCTTTCTGGATGTTGTGAAAACCTATGCTTTGCCCTCTCTCCCCGATTGTGGTATACTATTGGGGGAAGATAGACACGCAAGTTATTTTCCTTTGTTCCTACGGATGGGACTTTCAAAGTAGCATGAGAGAAGCGGGGCAGCTTGTACCATGCGAAACGAAAGCCCTTTTTATTTTTGCGGGTGATTCATTCGCCAGTTGTTGGCGGCGCGGGTAATGACCAAACGCCGGAAGAAAATGATGTGTCCAGCGCTTGCATATTCCTTTTCAATCATATCGTAGTATTCTGCTACAGAGTGCCGCGTGTCCTCTTTTTCTCTGCGGCTTGATGCTGTGCCGGTTCCGGCTCCCGTTGTCATGCTTTCTTCTCCTTTTCGGCGTTCTCCATCATCTTTGCAAGTATTGCGTCAACTTCCGGCGGGATTGTGACCTGTCGGCCTTTCTGTGTCCGTGCCGGGGCAAGATGAATGGTGTTCCGGCGTTCCTGATCGTAATAGTCGCATTCTTCCAGAACGACAGACAAACGGTTGGTGATGCTTTCGCAAAGATGCTGACAGGACTTCAACTGCATTTCCAGTGTAACGCAATTTTCATTCAGCCATTCGCCGGACTCAAGTTCGGCAAGGGTCTTTCTGTGGAAAGGGATATTCAAGATAGATTCGGTATACTGAATCCGGCGCATAGCGTATTCCGTTATTTCGCCCTTTTTCATGAAAAGCTGGTAAGTTGCTTCCGCCCAACGCTCGGCGGCTTTCGCTTCCTCGAGAACAGACTTCAAAAAGTCCGCGTCAACTGTACAGCGTGGCATGATTCTTCACCACTCCTTTTCAAAAATGATTGATGGTAAGTTGCTCTTTGTGGTTACAGCGCGGCAAGTTCGGCTTTCAGGCGTTCCAATTCTTCCCGCTGATCTGCAAGAATGGCGGTGCGGATTCGGGTTTCCTGCTCTGTGCTGGGCTTCCAGTCAAACCCACGCACCTTTACTTCCTCAATGCTGTTCTTCTCGAAGATGGTCAAAAGCTGCTCGATCTTCTGGATTGTGGTGTAAAGGTCAGTTGCGTGTAAAAGTGTTTCTTTTGTCATAATGGTTCTTTCCTTTGGTTTTGTTTGTGCATAGACACACAGAATGATATTTTCATCAGGTGATTTATGTGCATCCAGCAGGCCGGGGCAAAATGCACTTTTATGCGGCCTGCCAGAGTTTGACCATGCTGCCGTCTGCGTTCAGCAACACCCGGCGGGCTTCATCGGTATCAAGGCGGCGGCACTCTACCACACAGGACACCCGGCGGACAGCGGCATAGGCTCGGGCGGTGCGCATGGCCTGCTCAAGCAAGGGCGTTTGGCCTAAAGTCTCGCCGGTGAGTGTATAGAGGGTGTAAATAAACATGGGGCATACTCCTTTCTTTTGGCTGTGAGGTCTGGCCGCTTGCTCTATCGGCGGAGAATCAGCCCGGCGGGGGCTGGGCATATTCCGCCGGGGTGGGCTGTTCTTCCGTTGCTCTGTCCTGTCGAAACGCCTTTTTCAATTCGGCGGTCTCTGTGTCCTCTTGTTGTGTCTGCGGCTGGGCGGCTATTTGCTCTGCTGCCTTTTCAATCTTTGGTATCTGCCGCTTTTTCAACTCTTCCGTTCCAGCGTAGCCGATTCTATTTGTGCCGCTAGGCAGGCTTGAAAAGACTGCCGTTTGCGGCTTTTTCTCATTCCGCGCTTGGCGCGTTCTCCTTTCTCCTTTACCTTCTCTTTTATCTTTCTCCTTTTCTTTATCCTCAGATATATTCTTGAGGGAATCGGAACCAGTGGTTATATCATCATCAAAACCAGTGGTTTTTTGTGGTCTGCCGCCTTTTGACCCATCTGCGTACTTTTTGTTATTGGAATCAATCAAAGGCTTTGCAAACTCCCAACATATTGCGGCATTATGGGGCAAGGAAGTTTCTTGACCGGTGAACGCATACTGCGCAAGTGCGTCATAAAATGCAAGCCTTTCACGAGGTTTTAGCTTACTTCCTCCACTCCAAAACGACCGATAGAACAAAAAACTTTTACGTTCTTCCATGTGTTCCCCCTCAATTCATCAGGGGCACACCCGGCGGACGCTGGGAGCTGCGGGGGTCAGCTCCACCGGGGCAGGGTCGCCCTGCTCGAAGTACCGGGCAAGGCTGTCCAGATTTACAAGCCAGCCGCGCCCGGCATTTACGAACCGAATCTTACCGGCTTTGCACAGGCGGCGGATGTAATAGGGCGATAGGCCGTAAAGCTGGGCGGCTTGTTTGACCGGGGCCATGTTGGGCAAACGGGGATAGCTAATGCACTCGCCCATGGTCAATGCTCCTTTCCATCTTCCAACAGGCTTTCCACAGTCACGCCCAAAGCGGAAGCAACACGGCGAACGGAGTTTGCGTTACAACTTTTTCCGCCACGCAATGCCGTTATAGTGGCGCGGGAAACAGTGGCCCTTTGGGACAGGTCTGCAACGCCCACATCCTGCCGGGC
The DNA here is from genome assembly GCF_017377545.1 of Faecalibacterium sp. Marseille-Q4164. Lineage (NCBI taxonomy): Bacteria > Bacillati > Bacillota > Clostridia > Eubacteriales > Oscillospiraceae > Faecalibacterium > Faecalibacterium sp. Marseille-Q4164. Next base: position 70,379 of record NZ_JAFREJ010000011.1, read on the forward strand.
CATTTCAGCGATCAGTTTTACACGGTCGATTCTCATACAATCAAGCTTCCTTTCATATTCATTTGCTTCATTTTAACATAAGCGTTTGAATAAATCAAGCCGAAAGATTATTCTTTTGCTTTTTTTCTTGTGAGAACTGTGTTATACTAAAAAAGAAAGGTGGTGCGGCTGGTGTCAATAGGCGATAACATCCGGACTGTGAGAAAACTTCAAGGGCTGACACAAAAAGAACTTGCAAGGCGATTAGGAATTTCCCCGGTTGGTGTTGCACAATGGGAAAACGGCTTAAGAAACCCAAAACACGAAACCATAAAGCGAATTGCAAGTGCTCTAGGGGTAAGTGTGACAGTATTATACGGACTTCCTGCAAAGGAAACAGCAGATCAACAAGAAGCATTGGAAAAGTTTTTGGATGAATCTGTTGATAATCAAGGTAATATCGACCCGAATAGATTTGCAGATGCAAAATACGGTGATCTCGGAAAGCTGGCGAATATGACAGATGAATTATATCTTAGTAGTCTAAAAGGCTGGACGGATTTTGATTTGCTGAATGTAATAGCCGGGAGCTTTAATGCACTAAATCGGGTTGGAAAAATTGAAGCAGTAAAACGCATTGCAGATTTAGAAACCAATCCACGATACTATAAAATACCGCCATATGATTCGGAAAACTCGCAGGATGCCGCCGGGGACACTCCCAAAGATACACCTCCCAAGAACGACTAAAGCCGTCCATCGGGGCTTATGTGCCGCTGTGAGTGCGGATATAGCCCCATAGAGCGCACACAACGATTGTGACAGGTGAGAACATGGAAGAACTTTATAATCAGCTTGCGACACTGGCCCGGCGGTATGGCGCAAAGCGGCTTGTGCTGTTTGGCTCCCGTGCCCGGGGCGACAACCGGCCCAACAGTGACATTGATTTGGCTGTGTACGGGATGCCAGAGGATAACCGGGCGGAGTTCTGGATGCACTGCGAGGAACTGCCCACGCTGCTGAAATTTGATATTGTGCACATTCAGGACGGCATGGAGCCGGTATTTCTTGCGAACATCGAAAGGGATGGTGTTGAACTGATGGACAAGCTGCATGAAAAATACGACCGCTTTACCGCTGCGGTGGCCCGGCTGCGGGAAGCGCTGGACGATTACAAGAAGTTCCCATTGGATTCTGTACGGGATGGAACCATTCAGCGGTTTGAGTTCTGCACGGAACTGGCATGGAAAACCATGCGGGAATACCTGCTTGACCAAGGCTATACCAACATCAACAGCCCGAAAGAGGTTATCAAACAGGCGTTTGCCTTTGGCATGATAGACGATCAAAAGGCATGGGTGGAGCTGCTGAACGACCGCAATTTGACTTCCCACGTTTACGATGAAGCCACAGCGGCGGCTATCTTTGCACGGATAGAGGGCCAGTATCTGCCCCTGTTCGACAGCGTGACCGCCTACATGAAGGACGAATGAAGCCCGGCGGGATAGCAGAAAGCGGGGTGGACGGATGGCAAAGATAACAAAGCGGATGAAGAAAGACGGCACTTGCTCCTACTGCATCCGGGTCTCCAATGGCTACGACCGGCGGGGCCGTCAAGTGATGGTGAACCGGACGTTTACCCCGCCGCCGGGCATGACCGGGAAGAAGCTGGAAAAGGAATTGCAGCGGCAGGCGGATGCCTTTGAACAGGAAGTGCATGCCGGTGTGCTGCTGGATGCGTCCATGAAGGTGGACGACCTGATAGAACGATGGTTCACCGAGTACGCAGAAAAGAAGCTCAAGCCCAAGACGGTTTACAACTACCGGCGTTTGGTGCCGCGTATTTCCGCCGGGCTGGGGCAACTGAAAGTGTGCCAAGTGAAACCGGCGCACCTGATGGCTTTTTACTCGAACCTAGAGGAACAGGGTGTGCGGGAAGATAGTACCTATACCGCAACGCCTGCCCTGCTGGAACGTCTGCCCCATGGCAAGCGGGGCCAGATCGCCAAGGCAGCAGGCATTGGGGACGATACCATGCGGAACGTGTATCGGGGCGCAAACGTAAGCCAGAGCACAGCCGAAAAGGTTGTCCGGGTGGTGGGGCTTCCCCTCTCCAAGGCGTTCACAGAGCACGTCAAGGACGGCGGAAGGCTCAACGGGAATACGGTGCAGCACTATCACCGGATGCTGTCCAGCGTATTCACAAAGGCTGTGCAGTGGGGTCTTGTACCGGAAAACCCTTGCAAGCGGGCAGAAGCACCCAAGGCCGAAGAGATAGACGTGCAGGCGCTGGAAGAAAAGGACGTTGCCCGGCTGCTGGAAGCCTTACAGGATGCACCGGCGCAGTTCAGTGTTATCACACAGCTTGCCTTGTTCACCGGTGCCCGGCGGAGTGAGATTTGCGGGCTGCGCTGGTGTGATGTGGATTTGGACGCGGGTACACTGTCCATTGAGCGGAACGTGCAGTACATCCCGGGCAAGGGCACTGTATTCACCACGCCCAAAACAAAACGCTCCCGGCGGTGCATCAAGATAGGCCCGGAGTGTGTGCAGCTGCTGCGGGAATACCGCCAGCACCAACGGGCGGAACGGCTCAGGATGGGCACGGCATGGGTTCGGCGTGTGGAGATCGCCGGGAAAATGGTGGAGAATGATTTGCTATTCACCAAATGGAACGGTGCACCCATTGACCCCAAGACGGTAACAACGTGGTTCCCGGGCTTCCTCGCTGCCCATGATCTCCCGCCGGTACACTTCCACAGCCTGCGGCACACCAACGCAAGCTTGCTGATAGCCGCCCATGTTCCTGTTACGGCGGTGTCGGGCCGTCTGGGTCACGCCAAGACCAGCACCACAACAGATATCTATGCCGGGTTCATCCGGTCGGCGGACGCTGCTGCATCGGATGCCCTGACAGATGTGTTTACCCGGATTCGGGACGAAAACCACGCATAAAAACAGAGCAGCCCACAGGGGGCGGGGATGATTCCGCCGGGCCTGTGGGCTGCTTTCTCTATGATGGGCTGTGTGTTGTCCTGTTTATCGGATGCAAGGCGCACCGGAATGTGCCTTATTTGTGCCTTATCTGTCGCAAACAATTGGAAATGAATACGCACGAACGCGAATAAAAATGACGATGATTCTATATAAAACGGAACAAACGCAAACGGTCGTTTCCCAATTGGCTCATTCTTTTAATCAGAGGGCCAGGGATTCGAGTTCCCTCGAGCGCACCAAAATCCCACGAAGAATCGTAAGATTCCTCGTGGGATTTTCCATTTTCTGGGGCTCTGCACACTTTTGCACACTTTTTGCACACCGGCGGGAAAGCCGTGTTTTTCCTTGCATTGTCTGCATTCTGTGTATCGTGAGCGTTTTTTCCATACTTTTTTCAGGCGAACAGCAGGCGAGTGAACTCACGCCGCTGCTCGGGGTTCATCTGCCGGACAACTTTCAGCATCCCTTCTGGGGTGATCTGGATGCTGTCCGGCAGATTTTCTTTTACCGGCACAGAGCCGGATTTTGGGGAACCGATGTCCTGCGAGTAGAAGTCTGCTTCCAGCTTCTCAGCCAGCTCCAACCGGGGCTTGTCCTGCGTGTGGGCGTAGGTGTCCATCAGGATGCCGGTGGTGGCGTGACCGGTGTTGCCCTGCACGGCCTTGATGTTCCCGCCGGATTCGATCAACTGGTAAGTGGCACTGGAGTGGCGCAGACCGTGGAACACGATCTTCTCAAACTCCGGGTGCTCTGCACGCCAAGTGCGGTACCATTTAGAAAGGGCTTCCGGGGCAACAGGCATACCGTTGGGCAGGCGGAAGAGCTGGCCACAGTTGCGATATCTGCCATCCATGGCAAGCTCGTCCTGACGGAGCTTTTCCAGCCAAGCCAGCAGTTCCTCTTTCAAGGGTCTCGTCAGATAAAGGGTGCGGCTGGATTTCTTGGTTTTCGGCTTCTTCAGCACCAGTGCGGAGCTGCTGCCCTCACGCTGGTCGGGGAAGATGTGGTAGATCTGATTCGGGTCAGTCTTTTCCAGTGCAGCCTTTTCGGTGCGCTGTAAGCTCCTGCCGACCGTGATGGTCCCACGTCCATCCGCTGCATCGAAGTCGATGTCTCCCGGCTGCAAGCCAAGGATCTCTCCGACACGCAGCGAGAGAATCATGCTCAGATGAACAGCAAGGTGGAGCGTAGGGTCGGTCATGGTCTGCAACGCAGCAAGCATGGTCTTTTCGTCCCAGATGGCACGTTCTTCCGAGGTCGATTTCGGGGCTTCTCTCGGAATCGGTGACTTGAGGAGCAGACCCCACTCAACAGCATAGGAAAAAGCAGTCTTGAGCATGGCGTGGACTTCCCGGATGGAAGCACCCGTCAGAAACTGCCGCTTCTGTTTGTCGGTGAGCGTTTGCTTGACACCCTGCTTATACAGTCCGCGCGGTGTCCGGCTCAGCGTGGCGTAAAACTGTTCGAGGTCATACGTCTGAACCTTCTGAATCTGCTTCTTGCCGAGATAGGGCACGACAAGATTCTGGATCATGGCTACCGTGTGGGTGTAGGTTTTGGGTGCCCACTTGTGCTTGCTGGACTGGATGGGGAGCCACTTGTACAGCATTTCCGCTACCGTCATTGCATCGGGTATGAGGAACGTACCGTCCAAGAGTTCTTTCTCTACCGAGATCTTGCGGTCTTGCGCTTCCTTCTTGGTTTTGAAGCTCTCCCAGCCTTCACAGATCCGGCCAGCATGGTCTTTGTATTTGAAACGAACGGAGTAGGAATCTCCGCGCCTGAGAATAGATGCCATAGATGTTCCCTCCCTCAGACCGCAGCAAACCAATCGTCGAAGCTCTGCTTGCTTACCCGGATGCTGGTACCGAGGCGGATCACCTTGAAGTCTTTCGTGGTGTTGCACAGATTGTACGCAGCACGGTTGGAGATTGCCAACAGTTGGGCAATCTCCTCCACCCGGTAAACAAGCGGGGCGTGTCGGACGGTTTTGCTGGTCTGGTCAGAAGGTTCTACGGCAGGGGTTTCGGACAATTTCATTGTAGGGGATTCGGGCGCGATTTTCAAGTCCTCACGGGTCAGTTTAGCGGAATTTTTGCGGACATTCGTCATAGGCATGTCTCCTTTGCACTTCTCCAGACCCGGCGCAGTTCCGGTTGAGCTGCACCCTGTGGGCCGGTAAATATGTAAGGGCCTGCCGCTCCTGACCCGAAGCAGCAGCCCAAAAAAGTGCGAGAACTTGAATTTACGCGCCCCACGCGCCCCAAACCGCACAAAAGTACCTTCCTGTGTTGATTTTGTAGGGCGCATGGCTGAATTGTATGCGCCCTTTTGGGGCGCATCTTGCCTTCTCTCCCGCCCCGAAGGGCGTGTTGCCGCCCCACATCCGCCCGAAAAGGGTAGATACGCGCCCGGAGAAAACAGCGATAACAAGTCAAAACCACTGCTTTGGGGCGCGTAGGGCGGGAGATTTTCACTTTTCGTGTGTTTTATGCCGCAGCAAAAGCGGGGTGGACGCATACGCCCCGGAAGCCGCGGTACTTTCCCTCGATGTGCTTGGAGAAGGTCAGGCCATACTTCCCTGCATTTTTCAGCAGGAACTGGCTGAACTTCTTTTGCGGAACAGGTGATTCCAGATTATCCTCGCACCACTTGGTGTAGGCGCGGTAGAGATAGGTGGAGCGTTCCTCGGTGTCGGGCTTGAAGCGGACATACGCACTGGCCTGCATGAACTGGGTCAGGTTGTCGCTGTCCGCCATGGCTGCTTCAAGGTTCTGGATGGAGCGCTCGCTGATGGTGA
>NZ_JAFREJ010000012.1:0-5802 GCF_017377545.1 Faecalibacterium sp. Marseille-Q4164
CCAAGGCCGCCCCTATTAGGGGCGGTGGCATCCCGAAGGGATGACGGTGGGGTTTTCCATCTCCCCCGAAAACTTTTTTCAAAAAATCTCGAAAAAAAGTGAAAGGAATCTGCGTTTCATGTATTATAGAGAGTGAAACTGCGAAGATACAACACAAAACTGCGTGATATAACAATGCGGCGGGCGTGCGGATAAGTCGGACTGTTCTACTCCCCGCAATGATATTGCGACGGTTCATAACGTGCTGTATATCGCAGAATATTTTGTCTGAAAAGGGGAAGGGAAAATAAAATTTCACTATTGAAAATACTGGATATACATGCTATAATTACGATAATGATGTGTCTGGTAAAAATAACCTGCCAAGGGAAAGAAAAACGACAAAAGTTGAATATCTTTTCCTCCGGTTTTGCCAAAAATACTATGATGCAGGGAGGGCTCCACTGTGCGGAAAAATCATCACGGAAAAAAAGATAGGCTGGTGAAGCGCGTTTTTGCGCTTTGTCTGGCGCTTGCGGTCATCTGCACCTGCCTTGTGCCGGTGTTTGCAACGGAGGGTCTGAGCGATCTTCAGGTTGAGAAAGAACTCCCCGGAACCAGCGAGGAGGAAGCTGCCGGTTTCGGCGACGATTTCCCTGCCGTGGACGACGGTGAGCCGCGCGAAGTGTACGATGACAGCGAAGCTGCCGGTTTCGGCGAGGAGGAAGCCTCCCGGCCCGTAGAGGGCGGCGAGGACAACCTCGACGGCGGCCCCACCGTTACGGATTCAGAGTGGGGTACCGTTATTGACTACAGCACCAGTACCAGCACCAGCACCGACTCCAGCTCCAGCACCGAGACCCAGTGGTCCGGCGAGGACGACGTGGTGGAAAAGCCTGATGACAAAGTGGTCGTTTCCGGCGACGAGATCAAAAAGCTGCAGGATATGGTGGTCTACCGCTTCTGGCTGAAGGAGCTGAACGCCAACGACCTGCAGGATATTACCGCCCAGGCACAGATCAACAATATGACGGAGAGCGAGTATCTGGCCCGGAACGGTGAGGTTCTGTGGAACCTGTACTTCATTCAGGCTGTGCCCCGGGCAGAGACCATTGCGGACTACAGCAGCTACATCGAGAACCCCTCCTCCAACCGGGACCCCAAGGGCGAACTGCGGCAGTTTGACTACTGGTACACGCTGGACGAGCTTGGCAACCGGGTGCGCCTGAACCTCACTGACCCCACCAGCAACATTCTGGACGACAAGACCACCACCGTGAACGTCTACGCCGCATGGAAGGACGGTACCGTGGGCTCCGATGAGGAAGAGGACGTGGATCACGAGGATCTGGTGGACAAGAACCCCGTGCCTGTGGATCTGACTGCCAAGGCCTCTGCTTCCTACGAGGACGAGGACGGCAACACGAAGAGCGTCAATCTGCCGGTGGAAGTGAAAAACCTGCCCTCTGCCGCCCATAGCCTCAGCGTCATCCACATGGGCGATGACGATATGGAGAGCTTCTATGAGAGCCACTCGAATGATTTTGGTAGTATGGCTCCCATTCTGGGTCTGAAGATCTCCCCCAAGAACGCCAAGGGCGAAACGGTGCAGCCTGCCAATGGCCAGAAGGCTACCGTTACCGTTTCCGGTCTGGATGCCCTGCCGGAAATTGCGGCAATGGAAGAAGTGGGAGCGCTCACTGCCGATGCACTGAAGGTGCTCCACCAGAAAGACGACGGCACCGTGGAAAAACTGGATGTTGTCAGCTATGAGAATGGCACCCTGACCTTTGAGACCAGTAGCTTTAGCCCCTTTGTGATTGCACTGGAATATCCGGATCAGGGAAGTGAAGGCTTCGATGATGACGGCATTGAGATTGTCAGCATTGAGATCGATGGCGTTGAGTACCCGAATGTGAATGATGGTATTGCTACGATCAGCAGCATTCAGGGTGATGCAAAAGTTCCGGTTGGCGCAACGATTACACTGCGATCCAAAAACGGAAAATCGTACTACGAACATAAATGGATAATTACACCGAATAAGCAAAACCCCGGTGAAGCGAAGTTTGTTGACAGCAATGGAAATTTGGTTGACGAAATTTATGGCGTGGGAGATACTTTCAAAACAGTACGGTTAAAGGTTACGAAAACAGGTGAGTTGACGATTAATCACCGCCACGGTGACCCCAAAGCAGATGATGAACATAAGTTTAGTAACGGCGATGAGCTGAAGATTACAGTTGTGGAAAGCGATAATCCGACATCTTCTTACAATCTTTATGTTTACACACAGATTCGGGATTATTCGCAATCTCAGGGTGATTATTACAAGCCACATGTGAAAAATAAAGCTTGGAACGGCATGGCTGTTGGCACAATTCTGAATGTGCCTGACCCGGAAACCTATAAATGGAAAGAACGTCCATACAATCAGCTTTATGACACAAACAGTACCGAAAATAAGCTTGGAACAGAAATTTTGGTTGATTCCGGACAGTTTCCTGTGATTCCGATTAAACAGGCGGATGGTTCTTACAAGGATTACTATTATAAGGAGCCCCCGAGTAGTTGGGAGTCAAATGCCGTAAAGAAGAATTATGGCGGTACATACACAATTAAATGGTACGAGGTGGTTGGAGTAGGCGGAGCTAACACTGGTAAAAATGGCACGCAGGGAGATTGGACAGGAGAAGAGAGCCTGCGCAAAAAATACACGAGTGGCGTGTATGAATCTCCGATTACGTATGTCGGCGATAAAATAATGACGTACCATCTGGATGGTTTGCTATTGATCCATGATGCAACGCACATCAACGTCCAATTTATGGTTCAGGATGCGGGTAAAAATACTTTTGATCTAGTGAATGATTATGGCGGAGCATATACAGTCCAAAAGCAGGGCGATTCAATTCAGTTGAATACAATTGCCCGCCCGGATGTCAAACGCGATGATCAGACTGAAGCGGTGTGCCCGGAAACTAAAACAACAGCAGATGGTACAGTTTACACCTTTAAAGGTTGGTATACGGATGAAAATTGCACCCAAAAAGCGGATTTTGTAAATGGCACCATTTCTGCGGATACAACTTTCTACGCAAAGTATGTGCCTGCTTCCGCCAACCTGACCGTTACCAAAACTGTTACTGGTAAACTTGGCGATACCAACAAAGCCTTTACCTTTACGATTACCAAAGCTGATGGGACATCGGCAAATATTACTGATGCCAATGTTGAGATTAGCGAAGCAGATAGTGCAAAGGTTGAATGGCTGAGAAATGGCAAGTTTACTCTGAAAGACGGAGCTTCGATTATCTTCAAGAATCTGCCAAGTGGTGAGTACAAAGTTATAGAGGAAGATTATTCTGGTGAGAAGTACGATACCAGCTGGCAGATTGGTACAGACGGTGAAGTATACGAAAAGAATAGTACTGCAACTGTAACAATCGGTACAACTGAGCAGACGGTTCACTTCACCAACCATCGAACCCTCGAGCCTGACCTTGGTGTTCTCCTCGACACCCTGCCTTACATCGTCATCCTTGCTGTGGTGGCTGGCGGCGTGGCCCTGCTGATGCTGCGCAAGCACCGTAAGGAAGATGACTAAAGGGGGCTGACCGCATGGCGAAGAAAAAAGCGCCCCAGCGGCTGGCCGGTGCAGAGGAAAGCTATATCAGCCCGGAGCAGGAAGCAATCATCCAGTGGTTCCGAACGGTGAAATTCCGCAAGAACCTGCTGGGCGGCGTGGACGAAGCGGCAATGTGGAAGAAGCTGGAAGAGCTTTACGCCCTGTACGAAGCCGCCATCCGCGCCGAGCGCACCCGCTATAATGTGCTCTTGGAGCAGCAGACCGGAAGCCTGCCCTTAGATACCGCCAAAGTTGACAGTTTTGCCAAGGGCTCCCCTACTAGGGGAGCTGGCACGGCGACAGCCGTGACTGAGAGGTTTAACCCGGAATCTGACAGCTCTGACCCCCAAAAGGAGGCGCATTCCGATGCACCCGCTGGACAATGAAGCCCTGAAGCTGGGGGCAAAGGCGGTGCGCCGCCGCAGGCTGGACGCTGAGAACCGGCAGGATTTTATCAGCCTGCTGGGCCGCATTGTGGTGATCCTGCTGTGCGCCTGGGTGCTGTTCACGCAGGTGTTCCTGCTCACGCAGGCCAAGGGCAGCAGCATGTTCCCCGCGGTAAAGGATGGCGACCTGCTCATCTGCTACCGCCTGCAAAAAACCTACGCAAAAAACGATGTTGTGGTCTACACCCAGGGCGGCAAGCTCCGGGTGGGCCGCATCCTTGGGCGCGAGGGCGACCTTGTGGCTCTGGACGACAGCGGCACCCTTGTGGTGAACGGCGCGGTGCAGAGCGGCGAGATCCTCTACCCCACCTACGCAAAAGACGCGCTGGAGTACCCCTACACGGTGCCGGAAGGCTGCGTTTTTGTGCTGGGCGATTACCGCACACAATCCGAGGATAGCCGGGACTTTGGCCCGGTTCCGCTGGAGGATGTGCAAGCAAAAGTAATTACACTACTGCGGCGACGCAGTTTGTAATACCACGGAGGCCGGAAGAAGCTGCCGGCATCCTGCCTGTGAACCGCGGAGTTTGGGCCGCGGCACAGGAGTACGAACTATTTCTTACTAGGGAGGAATAACAATGAAACTGAAGAAATTCTTCGCGGGCGTTCTGGCTGCCGCCATGATGCTCACCGTCGGCGCAACCGCAGCGTTTGCGACGACACCGGAATACACCACAACTCCAGATAACGTAGATCTGGGCATTAAGAAGAACTATAAGGTAGAAAAGGGCACTGCACCGAAATAAGGCTGACAAGAGTAAGCCTTATGGTACTTACACTCAGCCTGAAGCAAGCAAGTCCAAGACTGCTTCTTTCGATAGCAATATAGATGCCAAGGCAGATGCTTATCAGGCATCTCTGGGCATTAAGATTTCTGATTTTGAACTGCCCGCTGGCCCCGGTAAGTATTGCTTTGAAATCAAAGAAGATGTCCCGGCTAATAAGACCCCGGGTGTCACTTATGATGAAACCACTCGTTACCTTGTGATTACTGTTGCAAACAACAATGACCTTACTGGCTATGTGTACTATGCACAGCTGTACGATAGCAGTTACTCTCCTGCAGCTAGCATCAAGGATAAAGCTACCGGTACTAAGGTCCCTGGTGACAATGCATTTACCAACACTTACACTGCTAACAACGTTGTGATCAGCAAGGATATCAAGGGTAGTCTGAGCGATCTGGCTGCTAAGTTTAACTTCACGGTTAAGCTGAGTTACGCTAATGGCAAGACTGCAGGTCAGTATGTTGGCGCTAAGGTTACTGAGTATGATGGCGAAACTCAGAATGTTAAGGATCACGTCTGGGCTATCGATAACACTACTGAGCATACTATTTCTCTGGGCCGTAATCAGAGCATCACGCTTACGAACCTGCCTGAAGGCGTTACCGTGACCGTTGTGGAAACTGACGGCGGCGAGTATATTGTGACCAAGAGTGATGATACAACTGGTACGCTGGAGAACAGCACCATTACCGCTACTATTACCGGAACAGACGGTAAAATTGGCTTTGTCAACACCAAGGAAGGTACCCCCGACATGGGTGTTGTGCTGGACAATGCACCTTACATTGCAATGCTGGCCATCGTTGCCATTGGTGGTGTGGCCCTGATGCTGAACAAGCGCCGCCGCGACGAGGAGTAAGAACCTCTCAGGCGCTAGCGCGCCAGCTCCCCTAGTAGGGGAGCCAAGTATACGCCTCAGCGTTGACCGTTCACGAAAGCTGACCGTGAAGCAGCACCCTTC
>NZ_JAFREJ010000012.1:5900-75986 GCF_017377545.1 Faecalibacterium sp. Marseille-Q4164
ACTTGCCTCTCCTACTAGGAGAGGTGGCAAAGCCGCAAGGCTTTGACGGAGAGGTTGGCTCACGGAAGAAGAACCTCTCAGGCGCTAGCGCGCCAGCTCCCCTAGTAGGGGAGCCAAGTACACGCCTCAGCGTTGACCGTTCACGAAAGCTGACCGTGAAGCAGCACCCTTCTTGCCTCTCCTACTAGGAGAGGTGGCAAAGCCGCAAGGCTTTGACGGAGAGGTTTGGCCTATGTCTATCACCAATCTGCCCTACAATGGAGAAATGAATTTCCGGGCAAAAGAGCTCAGGCGTGAAATGACACAGCATGAGCGGAAATTGTGGTATTTATTTCTCCGAAAATATCCGGTAAAAATTTACAAACAGCGTGTAATTAACTCGTTTATTGCAGATTTTTACTGTCCGGCAGCTCGGTTGGTGATTGAACTGGACGGTTCACAGCACTATACAGATCAAGGTGAGGCTTACGACAAAGAACGTGATACGATCATTGAAAAGTATGGTGTTGTGATTTTAAGGTTTTCTAATCTTGAGATCGACCGTTGCTTCGATTCTGTTTGCGAACGTATCCATGATACAATACACAAACGTGTTGTTGAATTGGAACGTAATGCCTGACTTGCCTCCCCTACTAGGGGAGGTGGCAAAGCCGCAAGGCTTTGACGGAGAGGTTTAGCTTCCGGCAGAAACCTCTCAGGCGCTAACGCGCCAGCTCCCCCTAACAGGGGAGCCAAGAAAGCCAGCTGGGAGGTGGGCTGTATCAACTGGCAGAGAAAAGCGTTGAGGGCAGCCGACTTTCTGGTGAGCGCGGTGGTCGTGCTGTTTCTGGTGGTCGCCGGGGCGTATTCAGCCTATGCCCTGTGGGACAACTCGCAGGTGTACGCCGCCGCAGACAATGTTCAGGCAGAGCTTTTGCAGTTCAAGCCCAAGGCGGGCGCGGATAACGGCGCAAGCTTTGAGGAGCTGCTGGGCATCAACCCGGATGTCTGCGCGTGGGTCACACTGGACAACACCGCCATCGACTACCCTGTGGTACAGGGCGAGGACAACTTTACCTATGTGAACACCGATGTCTACGGTGATTTCTCGCTGGCAGGCAGCATCTTTCTGGATGTGAACTGCGACAAGAACTTCACCGACCCCTACTCTCTGCTGTATGGTCACCACATGGAAGAGAGCAAGATGTTCGGTGATCTGGATCTCTACAAGGACGCAGAGTTCTTTGCAGAGAACACCACCGGTGAGCTGATCCTGCCCGACCGCACCTATGATCTTAAAACCTTTGCATGTCTGCTGGTCCCTTCGTCTGAGAGCGCGATCTTCCAGCCCCAGCGCTGGGACAGCGACCTGCAGGGGTTGTACACCTTTGCGCAGGAGAACGCCCTGAACCTGAACACCGAAACGCTGGCCGCCATGAAAGCGGCAGGCGATGACGCTCAGGTGCTGGCGCTGTCCACCTGTTCAACGGAGTTTACCGATGCACGCACCATTCTTCTGGCGTGGATGATCCCGTCCGCGTCGGATTCATAAAGGAGAGGATGAAATGAGGTTCCGTAAAATCGCGGCAGCACTCCTGACGCTTGCGTTGGGGTTCTGCCTGTGTCAGCCGGCGGCATTTGCGGCCACCGCGGCTGACCAGCATACACAGCTGCAGGAGCTTCCGGTTTCCATTCAGTCCACGGGGGAAACACCTCTCCCAAAGGAAACACTGACTGTGGAACTTGAGGCTGTGGACAATGCGCCCCTGCCCGAGGTGACCACTCTGGAGATCACCGACGGCGAGACCGGCAGCTTTGGCCCCATCAGTTACACCAAGCCCGGCTATTACGTTTACACCGTGCGCCAGCGCGCCGGTGTCAACACCCGCGGCACCTACGATGAAACCGTGTACTATCTGCGCGTTTCCGTGGTGTGGGACAACGACAAGCTGGTGGCCCGGATGGCCGTGCACACACAGGCCGACCTGATGGACGAAAAGGTGAGCAGCATCACCTTCAACAACAGCTACAAGGCCATCGAGACCCCGTACTACCCGGACCCGTATGACCCTGATCCCGTCACCCCGCCCACCCCTTCCACGCCGGAGAACCCGGCCCCGGCAGATGCCCGCCCGACCGTGACTGAAACCACCACCCCTAGTGCACCGGAGCCCACCGCCCCGGCCAGCGTGGTGGCGGATGCCCGCCCGGCCGAAGGCCCCAAACTGATCCAGACCGGCCAGCTGAACTGGCCCATACCTGTTCTGACGGCAAGCGGTCTGGTGCTGGTGGCCGTGGGTGCCTACCTGATGGAGCGCAGCAAGAAACGTGAAAAGAATGCGTAAAGTATCCCCCGGGCTTGTCTGCATCGTGCTGGGTGTGGTGCTCCTGCTGGCGGCGGGCGGCCTGTACGCCTACAACCGCTACGAGGATGCCCACGCCGGTGCCGAGGCCCAGACCGTGGTGGCCGACCTTCAGCAGAAGGTGGAGACCCCGGAACCGGAGACAGAGAGCGGCCCCCTGGACCCCGAGCTCCCGGTGGTGGAGGTCGACGGCAACGAATATGTGGGTGAGATCTCCATCCCCGCCATCGGCATTGACCTGCCGGTGATGAGCGAGTGGAGCTACCCCCGCCTGAAGATCGCCCCCTGCCGCCAGTTCGGCTCTTCCCGCACCGATGATCTGGTCATTGCGGCGCACAACTACGAGAGCCATTTCGGCAAGCTGACCTCCCTCACAGCGGGGGACAGCGTTACCTTCACCGATATGGACGGCATCGTGAATGAGTACGTCGTGAACAAGGTCGAAGTGCTTGACCCCCACAGTGTGGAGGAAGTGGAACACAGCGGCTACGCCCTGGTGCTGTACACCTGCACCTACGGCGGCAAGACCCGTGTCACCGTCTTCTGTGATCGTGCATCGTAAAAATCAAGGCTGAAAAACAAAAAGAAGCCCCGACATTCGTCGGGGCTTCTTTTTTACTATGTGGGAACTCCCTCCGTCATTGCTGACGCAATGCCACCTCCCTCTCAGAGAGAGGCTTTTCGCTGCCGTAAGGCTCCCTCCTAGAGGGAGCTGTCGCCGGAGGCGACTGAGGGAGTTACTGTTTTTTCCACCGCCGCATCACGCCCATGCCCAACGCATAGGGGCCGGTGTGCACGGCAATGGTGCAGCCGATCTGCAGCAGGACCACATTGCACTCGCAGGTGGGGTACTTGGCGCGCAGGGCGGCGCGGGTCTGCATCCAGAGCCGCTTGCCCTCGTCGGCATCGTAGCCGTAACCCACCGTGATGCAGTAGTCGTCGGGTGTGCCGTTGTGTTCGGCCAGATAGGCCATCAGCAGGTCGAGGGCCTTCTCAAAGCTCTTCTGGCGGCCACGGGCCACACCAGCGGAGAAGATCTCGCCCTCCTTGAACAGGATCATGGGTTTGATGCCCAGAATGTTGGCGGCACGGCCCGTGACTTTGCCGATGCGCCCGCCCTTGATGAGGTAGTCCAGGTTACCCACCGTAAAGAAGATCTGGTTGGTGATCTTTTCCGCTTCCAGCCAGGTCACGGCTTCGTCCAGCGTACAGCCTGCATCCCGCATGGCCACCGCGTTTTCCACCACGATGGATTCGGTCACGGTGGCGGCGGTGCTGTCAATGACCTCGATCTTAGCATCGGGAAAATCCTCCAGCACCAGCTCCCGGGCGTTGCGGGCACTGCCCACGCAGCCGCTCATCTTGCTGGTAAAGCAGATGCAGAGCACCGGGCGGCCCGCCTCGGCATGGGCCCGGAAGGCGGTCTCAAAATCCTCCAGAGAAGGCAGGCTGGTCTTGGGGTAGGCCGCGGGGTTATCTACCATGAACTGGTAGAAATCGCGCACGGCGATCTCCTTGCCTTCCTTGCGGTAGTGCTCACCGTCCAGCGAGACATAGAAGGGGATGATCTCAATATTCAGTGTTGCGGCCGTCTCAGGGGTCAGGTCGCAGGCGCTGTCCGTGATGATATCAAACATAGTCACGTTTCCTTTTCAATGCGGCGGGTTCTGTGGCGCGGATCAGACGTTGTGGTGGATGTAGGCCTCACGCTCGGCACCCACGGAGATGTAGGTGATCTTGCAGCCAATAGCCTTTTCCAGATACTCAACGTAATCGCGGGCTTCCTGGGGCAGATCCTCCCACTTGCGGGCGGCAGTGATATCGCAGTGCCAGCCGGGCAGATACTCCACCACGGGCTGTGCGGTGTCCAGAGCCATGCCCATGGGGAAGCGCTTGGTGATGGTGCCGTCGGTCAGCTTATAGCCGGTGACCATGGGGATCTTCTCCATGTAGTCCAGCACGTCCAGCAGGGTCAGGGCAACCTCATCGCAGCCCTGGCAGAACACGCCGTAGTGGCTTGCCACCAGGTCGATGGGGCCAACGCGGCGGGGACGGCCGGTGGCTGCACCGTACTCGTGGCCAGCCTCACGCAGGGCGTGCTTCTCTTCCTCGGTCATGGCCAGCTCAGTGACAAAGGGGCCGTCGCCCACGCAGGAGGAGTAAGCCTTCATCACGCCGATGCTGTTGGTCAGCTTGTGGCCCGGGATGCCTGCGCCGATGGGGGCGTAAGCGCCGATGACGTTGGAGGAGGTGGTGTAGGGGTAGATGCCGAAGTCGATGTCGCGCAGAGCGCCCAGCTGGGCCTCGAACAGCACCTTCTTGCCGGCGGCATCTGCGTCAGCCAGATACTGGCCCACGTCGCAGATGTAATCCTTGAAGATGGCGGCATACTTCTCCAGCCATGCCCACATCTCGTCCACGCTGATGGGAGCGGAGTGGTAGCTGCCCTCCATCACCAGGTTCTTGGAATCCACCATGGTCACCAGGCGCTTCTTCACGCTGTCGTCCAGGTGGAGCAGGTCGCCCATGCGCAGGGTCTTCTTCATGTACTTGTCACCGTAAGTGTAGGCGATGCCGCGCTTGGTGGAGCCGAACTGTGCGCCGGTCTTGGCCAGGCGGGCCTCTTCCAGGCCGTCCTGATCGACATGGTAGGGCATGGTGATGGTGGCCCGGTCGGAGATCTTCAGGTTATCGGGGGTGATGGAAATGCCCTGCTCTCGCAGATTGTTGATCTCGCCGTCCAGATGGTGCGGGTCGATGACCATACCGTTGCCCATCACGCAGACAACGTTGGGGCGCAGGATGCCGGAGGGCAGCAGGTTCAGCACGAACTTGCCGCGCTCGTTCTTCACGGTGTGGCCTGCGTTGTTGCCGCCCTGATACCGTGCAACGATGTCATAATCCTGGCTGATCAGATCGACCATGCGGCCCTTGCCCTCATCGCCCCAGTTGATACCCGTAATTGCAGTAAGCATAATAAATGACCTCTTTATCATTTTTTCAAAAGACAGCCTTTTCCGTGCACCTTGCCCGGGATACGCCACCTTGGGAATCTGTACCGCCCGCGGAAATGTCCGCAACAATACAACTATAGTATAGCACGAAACGCGGAACAAAAAAAGAGGGAAGAAATACTTTTCTCTCAATTATCCGCCAGGCGCTCCTCTTCGTGATGCTGCTTTAGTTCTTCTTCCCCAGCTTATGGATCGTGCCATCCGGCTCTTTGATCGAGGTGTTGTTCAGCTGGGCGCGCAGGCTGGCCTTTACGTCCGCAACATACTCCTGCCGCAGGGCCTGCTGCTCTGCCTTTTCGGCATCGGTCAGGCCGGTGGTCTTGCTCTTTTTTGCCAGCTCGTTGATACGGGCGATCTTCTCGTTTGTCATCGCAGTTCTCCTATTAGATAAAATGTGATATAATATGACCGGGATGCCCCTTCCGGCAGCTGCGGCTCTTTTGGCGAGGCAGCAGGAGGGAGCTATTTGAATCAAAGCAAGTATAACAAAGGATGAAACCGATGTCAAAACAGTTGAATTTTGCACAGCAGATGGACGAAGTGTTGAAAACGCTGGGGCCGCAGCGGCCAAAGCTGCTGCTCCATGCCTGCTGCGGGCCCTGTTCCAGCGCCGTGCTGGAAAAGCTGTGCCGGTATTTTGAGATCACGGTGCTTTACTATAACCCCAACACCTGGCCTGCCGAAGAATACTACCGCCGGGGCGAGGAGCTGAAAAAGTTCGTGGCGCAGGCGCACCCGCTGGGGGTCACGGTCATCGAGGATTACTACGACCCGCAGGAGTTCTATACGGCTGTGCAGGGGCTGGAAAACGAGCAGGAGCGGGGCGGGCGGTGCACCGTCTGCTACCGTTTGCGGATGCGCCGGGCGGCACAGTACGCAAAGGAGCACGGCTTTGATTGGTTCACCACCACGCTCTCCATCAGCCCCCACAAGGATGCTGCCCGCATCAATCAAATCGGGCAGGAGCTTGAAGCCGAATTCGGCATCAGGCACCTGCCCTCGGATTTCAAAAAGCAGAACGGCTACCTGCGCTCCCTCCAGCTTTCGGAGGAGTACGGGCTTTACCGTCAGGATTACTGTGGGTGTGAGTTCAGCGCAAAGGCGAGGGGGTGAACCGCTCAGTCGCCTGCTGCTTGCCTCTCCTGCCAGGAGAGGTGGCATTGCGAAGCAATGACGGAGAGGTTTACTCCTCCCGCATTCTGGACACCAGAATTGCAAAGACGATCAGTCCCACGCAGGGCACGATGTTGGTTGCCATACCAACAGCAAGACCGGCGCTTTCAGCTACCTTGCCGATGACCCAGGGCATCAGGATCGCGCCGCTGGATGCCACCGGCAGCATGATGCCCATGCTGGTCACGGTGGTCATTTTACCGGCGCTGGCCACGGCGGTGGGGTTCATACCGGCCATGGAGAAGGCAAAGGCGAACAGCAGCAGGATGGCAGGCAGCTGGCTGTGGGTCTGCATCATGGCAAAGTAGAAGGCAGTGCAGAAAACCGCCATAAATACCATGGCCTTGCGGGGCTGTTTGAGTGGGAACACAAAGGCGATGAGCAGGCGGCCGATCAGGGTGGCACCCCACATCACGGTGACGGTATAGGCCGCCAGCGTGCCTGCAATGATGCCGCTGTCCTTGAAGTAGGTGACCATCCAGCCCACAACGCTCTGCTCGGCGGCGTTCTGGCAGAACAGCAGGCCGGTGAGCAGCCAGAAGCGGGAGGAGCGCAAAAAGCTCCAATCGGTGACAGCTTCTTTGGCCTTGGCGCGGCCTGCCATGGGGGTGAACAGGTATACCAGCCAGAGCACCAGACCCAGCGCCGCCAGCGCCAGCACGGCCAGCGTGGTGCTGACCCTGGCCGCGGCAGAGATCAGAAAGGGGCAGAGCAGGGCACCGCAGGCGTAGCAGGCGTGCATGGTGTTCATGCCCCGGGTGCGGTCTGCAGAGTTGCCGCTGACAAGAATGGTACAGGTGTTCAGGACACTGCCCTTGGCAATGCCCACAATGAAGAAGGCCAGCGCCAGCAGAATGGGCAGGCCGGTCAGGCCCATCAGGCCGTAGCCCACCGCATAGCCGATGGTCAGAAGCAGGACGCTTGGCTTCATGCCCATTTTTCCCACCAGCGCACCGGCCAGCAGGCCCGCCAGCAGGTTGCCGATGCTCAGCAGGCTGAGCAGGGTGCCGGTCATGCCGTAGGCAAAGCCGTATTCCTCCTGCAGCAGGCTGACCACCACACCGCTGGAAATGGTGCAGATGCCGCTGAAAAAGAAGGTGACGAAGCCCGCGTTCCGCAGGCGGGTATTCCGTTGTTCCATGGGATTCTCCTTGCAGTATTCGGGGGCGCAGTGCCCGTAGTTGCTTTTATTAAAGCATATTCTGGTCAGAAAGCAAGGACTGTTGAGCCAGCAGAAGCAAAATCAGCGCCCAGTGGAAGCGCCCCGCCGTTTGGTGGGGCGCTTCTGGATTTTATTTTGCGTCTCCTATTGACAATGATCAAATCGTGCGTTATGATATTGTACGGCATCAAACAGTTCTAAAGGAAACAATCCTGTCACAAACAATTCAAAAGGGAAACCATTATGCACGATGAAAGCAACAAACAGCCCTGCTGCAACCCCCCATGGGAGCCGCCGCAGGTCATCCCGGCACAGGTGCGCCGGGTGAACAACCTGATCTTCCGCAAGATCAACCAGTTCCACCGGGAGAACAACGTGGACAACGTGACCCCCATGCACGACTGGATCATGAGCTACCTCTACTGGCACAAGAACGACCCCGTGTACCAGCGCGATATCGAACGGGAGTTCTCCATCACACGCTCGACCGTGACGAACATCCTGCAGCTGATGGAGCGCAAGGGCTACATCGAGCGCCAGAGCGTGCCGCAGGATGCCCGGCTGAAGCGGCTGATCCTGACGGAAGAGGGAGGCCGCGTCCACGAAAAGACGATGCTCTCCCTGCACCAGACCGATGAGTTTGTGGCCGGATTGCTGACGGAAGAGGAAAACGCAGAGCTTCTGCGGTTACTGAACAAGCTGCGCAAGGGGCTGGAATGACCCCTGCAAATAAACTTCAGGAGGATTACAACAGATGATCAAAAAACTTGTGTCACATCTGGGCGAGTACAAGCGCGCCGCGATCCTGACACCGATCTTCTCTGCTCTGGAAGCCATCATGGATGTGCTGCTGCCCACCATCATGGCCTTTATCATTGACCAGGGCATTGAAAAGGGCGATATGAACGCCGTTGTCAAGTACGGCCTGCTCACCTTCCTGGTGGCGGCCATTGCCCTGCTGCTGGGCGTGCTGGCCGGCAGGTTTGCTGCCACGGCATCCACCGGCTTTGCAGGCAACCTGCGCGATGCGATGTATGAGAACATCCAGCATTTCTCGTTCTCCAACATCGACAAGTACTCCACGGCTGGTCTGGTCACCCGTATGACCACCGACGTGACCAACCTGCAGAACGCGTTCCAGATGATCGAGCGCATGTGCGTGCGTGCCCCCGTCCATCTGGTTTTCGCGCTGATCATGGCCTCCATGATCAGCCGCTCGCTGACCATGGTGTTCCTGGTGGCGATCGTGTTCCTGGTGGCAGTGCTGGCAGGCATTATGGTTCCCACCTTCGGCATCTTTGATAAGGTGTTCAAGAACTACGATAACCTGAACGCCTCCGTGCAGGAGAATGTCTCGGCCATCCGCGTGGTCAAGAGCTTTGTCCGGGAGCACTTTGAGAACGAGAAGTACACCAAGGCCTGCGAGAGCCTGTACAAGCAGTTCGTCCACGCCGAGAGCCGCCTGAGCTTCAACAATCCCGCCATGCTGGTCTCTGTGTACGGCTGCAACATCGCCCTGAGCTGGTTCGGCGCACATTACGTCCTGAACGGTGCGATCACCACCGGCCAGCTGAACGCCCTGTTCGGTTACATTATGAACATCCTGATGGCCCTGATGATGCTGAGCATGGCCTTTGTGATGATCGCTATGTCCGCCGCTTCTGCCCGCCGTATCGTGGAAGTGCTGGACGAGACCACTGACCTGCCCCCGGCAAAGCAGCCGGTGCAGCAGGTGGCAGACGGCAGCATTGAGTTTGACCACGTTACCTTTAAGTATAAGCACGGCTCCGGCCAGCCTGTTCTGAACGATGTCACCTTCAGCATCCGGCCGGGCGAGACGCTGGGCATCATCGGCGGCACCGGCAGTGCAAAATCCAGCCTGGTGCAGCTGATCCCCCGCCTGTATGATGCCGAGACCGGTTCTGTCAAGGTGGGCGGCGTGGACGTTAAGGATTACAGCCTGGATGTCCTCCGCCGGGAGGTCTCCATGGTGCTGCAGAAGAACGTTCTGTTCAGCGGCACCATCCTCGACAACCTGCGCTGGGGCGATGAGAACGCCAGCGAGGAAGAGTGCATCCGGGTGGCCAAGCTGGCCTGCGCCGATGAGTTCATCGAGCGCTTCCCCGACAAGTACAATACTTGGATCGAGCAGGGCGGCTCCAACGTGTCCGGCGGCCAGAAGCAGCGCCTGACCATTGCCCGCGCGCTGCTGCGCAAGCCCAAGGTGCTGATCCTGGACGACAGCACCAGCGCCGTGGATACCGCCACCGATGCCAAGATCCGCAAGGCCTTCCGGGAGGAGATCCCCGGTACCACCAAGATCATCATTGCACAGCGCATCTCCTCCGTGCAGGATGCAGACCGCATCCTGGTGCTGGACAACGGCCAGATCAACGGCCTGGGCACCCACGAGGAGCTGCTCAAGACAAACAAGATCTATCAGGAAGTTTACAACAGCCAGACCCAGGGCGGCGGCGATTTTGATAAGCAGGGAGGTGAGCAGTAATGGCACAGGTGAAAGAAGTAAAGGGCCCCGGCCCCCGTAGGATGGGCGGCCCCAAGCCGAAGGTCGAGAACCCGGGCAAGCTGCTCAAGCGAATCATGGATGAGGTGTTCAAGCACTATCTGCCCCACTGCATCCTTGTGCTGGTCTGCATCATCGTCAGCGCGCTGGCAAACGTGCAGGCAAGCCTCTTCCTCAAGACCCTGATCGATGATTACATCGTCCCCATGACCAAGCAGGCCACACCGGACTTCGGCCCGCTGGCAGGCGCACTGGTGCGCATTGGCTGCATCTACGCCATCGGCGTGCTGGCCGCATGGCTCAACGCCCGTATCATGGTCAACGTGACCCAGGGCACCCTGCGCAACCTGCGCGTCCAGCTTTTCACCCACATGGAAAGCCTGCCCATCCGGTATTTTGACTCCCACCCCCACGGCGACATCATGTCGGTGTACACCAACGATGTGGACACCCTGCGCCAGATGATCAGCCAGAGCATTCCCCAGCTGGTGTCCAGCGCCATCACCATCGTGTCCGTGTTCACCAGCATGTGCCTGATGAGCTGGCAGCTCACCGTTGTCACCATGCTGATGGTGACCCTGATGCTGTTCTGCTCCAAGAAGATCACTTCCATGAGCGGTAAGTACTTTGTGGCCCAGCAGAAGGATCTGGGCAAGGTGAACGGCTACATCGAAGAGATGATGGAGGGCCAGAAGGTCGTCAAGGTGTTCACCCACGAGCAGAAGGCTCTGGATGGCTTCCGGCAGCTGAACGATAAGCTGAAGGAAAGCGCCAAGCAGGCCAACAACTACGCCAACATCATCATGCCCGTTACCGCACAGCTGGGCAATATCAGCTATGCAGTCTGTGCTCTGGCGGGCGCGGCCATGGCCGTTGGCAATGTCGGCGGCATGACCCTGGGCACCGTGATGGCCTTCCTGAGCCTGAACAAGGGCTTCAATATGCCCATCAGCCAGGTATCCATGCAGGCCAACAGCGTGATCATGGCACTGGCCGGTGCGGAGCGTATCTTCAAGATGATGGACGAGACCAGCGAGGCCGACGAGGGCTATGTCACCCTGGTCAACGTCAAGTATGGCAAGGATGACGAGCTGGTGGAGACCACCGAGCGCACCGGCATCTGGGCCTGGAAGCATCCCCACCACGACGGCACCACCACCTACCACAAGCTGGCGGGTGACATCACCTTTACCGATGTCGATTTTGGCTATGTGCCGGAAAAGACCGTTCTGCATGGGATCAACCTCTATGGCCGCCCGGGCCAGAAGATCGCCTTTGTCGGCTCCACCGGTGCCGGTAAAACGACCATCACCAACCTGATCAACCGCTTCTACGATATCGCAGACGGTAAGATCCGGTATGATGGCATCAACATCCGCAAGATCAAAAAGGACGATCTGCGCCGCTCTCTGGGCATCGTTCTGCAGGATACCCACCTGTTCACCGGCACGGTCATGGAGAACATCCGCTATGGCCGTCTGGATGCCACCGATGAGGAGTGCATTGCCGCCGCAAAGCTGGCCAATGCCGATGGCTTTGTCAAGCGTCTGCCCGATGGCTACAACACCATGCTGACCAACGACGGCGCAAACCTGTCGCAGGGCCAGCGCCAGCTGTTGGCCATTGCCCGCGCCGCAGTTGCCGATCCCCCGGTGCTGATCCTGGACGAGGCGACCTCCTCCATTGATACCCGCACCGAGGCGCTGGTCCAGCGGGGCATGGACGGCCTGATGTATGGCCGCACCAGCTTTGTCATTGCCCACCGCCTGTCTACCGTCCGCAATGCAGACTGCATCGTGGTTCTGGAGCAGGGCCGCATCATCGAGCGCGGTAGCCACGACGAGCTGATCGCCAAGAAGGGCAAGTACTACCAGCTCTACACCGGTAATCTGGCCGAAAATTAAAGAAAAGTCGTAAAAAACGGAGCCGCTGTACAAAATGATGTGCAGCGGCTCCGTTTATTTTCAATTTGTTCAAATTCCTCACAAAGAAACTCCATTTTTATCCTGTACAATAAGGGTGCAGTCAGGGAGGAACAGAAAAACATCCTCCCAAGATGCCATGCAGGCAATGAAAACCGCGCATCTCCGGCAGAAACCGGGCGGCGCGGCCCCTTTAAAAAACACTGTCCCCTGCTGATGCGAGGCAATAGCCAAGGCAGCGGACAGACTACCAACCATCTCCTGACAGCCGCAAATGTTTGGGAGTTCTCATACACAGCCAGCGCCGCTTTCTCCTCCTTTCCACGGCGCTGGCTGTTTTTGTTTGGCTTCCGCCGCCATCTCAGCGGCAGGTGGCTATCCGATCAGCGCGTTCAGCTCAGATTCCTTTAATCTGGGCAGAGAGGAGACAGGGAGCATCATTTTCTCCATCCGATACAAGACCAGAGCGGGGCTCTGGTCTTTTTTTGCGGCAGAAGCCATAACACTGCGTGTAAAGGCGAGAATCCTGTCCTTTTTGTAGAAAAAGATCAGCTGCACATGGCCGGTGAACAGGGCAAACAGGGCTGTGCGCAGTTCCCGGGAGCCGAAGAGGAGGAGCAGGTCGCTCTCCTCTAAAAAGAGAACGTCTGCCCGGTCAAGAAACTGCAGGGCGGTCTGGCACAGGGCCTCCCGCTGCGGCCAGTAGGGCGCGGCCTGCGCCAGCCGGGGAAGATAGCAGCAGAGCGCCCCGGCATCCCGGGCGGCGGCAAGGGCTTCGAGGTGGGCCAGCCGCAGGGGGCTGTCCACCAGCCCGGCGGAGGAAAAGCAGAAGGCAGAGGCTCCCCGGAACGGGGCGGCCTCCAGCTGTTCCGGCCCAAGGGCCAGCCCGGCGGTGTGGGCACGGTAGGGCAGAGCGGTGTCCTCTCCGGTGAACACCACCGGTGTGGGGAAGGCATCCGTGAAGCAGAGCAGGGAGCAATCCACACCATCCCGGGCAAGCTGGGCCGCCAGCTTGCGGCCAAAGGGGTCGGCTCCCAGCTGGGCCAGCAGAGCCGCCTGCCCGCCCAATGCGGCGTACTGGCGGCAGAAGCCTGCACCCCAGCCGCCGGTCTGCGCCCGGAATGTCTCCGTCAGTTCCGGAGCCGTGGCGGCGTTCAGCTCCAGCCAGACTTCGCCCAGACACAAAACGGACATGTGCACCCCTCCCTCCGCAAATAAAAATCGGGTTACAGTATACACGATTTGCCCACCGGATGCAACCGATCCGGGGCGAATCCTGACGGAATAAAAGTGCCTGCGGGCAGGAACAATCCGATTTTACAAAGACCACCTGTTTTTTACCAATTCCTGTTTTTCATTGCCCAAGGTTTACCTAAGATTTGCCTTACCATGGTTTCCCCTCTTTCTCCGAACGGGTACAATAGAACCGTTCCCAAGATACATTGCAACAGGGCCCGGGAGGGCTCAGGATAAGAGAGGAATTATCGTATGAAAGAACATAAAATGTCCCGCCGCAACTTCCTGAAAGTGGGTGCTGTGGCATCTGCCGCCGGTCTGATGACTGCTGCCCCTGTGGCTGCAAACGCTGCCGCTCCGGCCGCTTCCACCGCAGCTGACGAGGAGAACTGCTTTGGCCTGTTCCAGAAGAAGCCCAAGTACATCTTCCTGTTCATCGGCGATGGCATGGGCACTGCCCAGATCCAGTCTGCCCGGTTCTATCAGGGCACTGTCACCAACAACGGTGCCATCACCGAGGCAGAGCTGAGCTTTACCCAGTTCCCGGAGGTGGGCAGCGTGACCACCTACGACAGCACCTCCTTCTGCCCGGACTCCGCTTCCACCGCCACCTCCATCGCTTCCGGCAAAAAGACCGAGAGCGGTGTCATCAATATGTGCCCCTGGACCCGTGATGTGCCCTATGAGACCATTGCGGAGAAGCTCCATAAGCAGAAGGGCTACAAGGTTGGCATTGTTTCCACGGTGAATATTGACCACGCTACCCCTGCTGCCTTCTATGCACACCAGAAGACCCGCAAGAACTACTATCAGATCGGCGTGGAGCTGGCAAACTCCGGCTTTGAGTATTTCGCAGGCGGCGAGTTCCAGAAGGTGAACGGCGATGGCACCGACCCCAACAACCACGAGGTGGCTGCACAGGCTGGTTACAATGTTGTCACCACCCAGGCCGGTGCTGCTGCCCTGAAGGCCGGGGCCGGCAAGACCCTGATCATTGCCGAGAACCTGGCCGACGGCAAGTCCATGAACTACGCCATGGATGCTGCTCCGGGAGAGTGGCAGCTGACCGACTATGTCCGCAAGGGCATTGAGCTGCTGGACAACAGCAACGGCTTCTTTATGATGGTGGAGTCCGGCAAGATCGACTGGGCCTGCCACGCCAACGATGCCGCTGCCTCCATCCATGATGTGATCGAGATGCACAACGCAGTGCAGGCCGCTGTGGAGTTTTATGCCCAGCACCCCGACGACACCCTGATCCTGGTGACCGCTGACCACGAGACCGGTGGTCTGGGCATTGGCTACAAGACCACCAACTACGATACCTTCCTGACCAACCTGGCCCACCAGAAGATGTCCTACGCAAAGTTCGATTCCACCTATGTGAACAACTACGTGAAGAATCAGACTCCTTTTGAGACCGCTATGCAGGACGTGAAGGCAAACTTCGGCCTGACCCTGCCCACCGACCCCGATGCCGCCAGCGCAGGCAAGCTGCTGCTGACCGACTACGAGGTGGAGAACCTGCGCACCGCTTACGAGCGCACCCTCAAGGTCGGCTCTTCCAGCCAGAGCAAGATGAGCCAGCAGGATTACGAGCTGTATGGCACCTACATCCCCTTCAGCATGGCCATCTGCCACACCATCAACCACAAGTCCGGTGTGGACCACACCACCTACGCCCACACCGGTGCCATGGTGAACCTCTACGCCCGTGGTCAGGGGGCAGACAAGTTCCGCGGCGTGTATGACAACACCGAGATCTTCCACAAGCTGGCTGAGCTGACCGATGTGCAGTAATTGACCAGACCTTTTGTACCCCAAAGCCCTCCGGGACGAGACGCACCGGAGGGCTTTTTGTGTAGGCCGGAATTGTGCACCCCGCCAAAAATCTGCCCCGCGAATTGGGAAAGATGATGGGAGTTGTGGTTGCAATGGGCCGGAAAAAGGCATATAATAAGACCATCAACAGAGTAAGGCCATGCGCGTTAAGTGCCGCATCAACGGGGAGTTGTGCTGCGGACGAAGGTAAGACCCGCGGTGCATGGCCTGCATCCCGCTGCTGCATGGACTTGGGTGCAGATGGGGCCGTCTGCGGCCCCGTCTGGATGTGAACCGTTGAATCACGCCCTCCTTTGTGCGGTTTGTCACAGGGGAGGGCGTTTTGCATTGCCTGCCCCGCGGTTCCCGAAACAGGGGAGGACAATTGATATGAACCATTCCAGAAATTCCGTCCGCAAGCTCACCATGCTGGCCCTGCTCACTGCCATGAGCATCGTGTTTGCCCGGGTGCTGAGCATTTCCACCGGCTTTGTCCGGTTCAACCTGGGCAGCCTGCCCACCCTGCTGGCCGCTGTGCTGTTCGGGCCGGTGGAGGGCTTTGCCGTGGGTGCAGTGGCCGATATGATCGGCGGCACCCTTTCCGGCTACGCCATCAACCCGCTGATCACGCTGGGGGCTGGCTCCATCGGCCTGACGGCGGGCCTTCTCTGGCGCGCCCTGCCCAACCTGCGGCTGGGCCTGCGCACCCAGATCAGCGTGTTTGCCGGCCATGCGGTGGGCTCCATTGTCATCAACTCGCTGGCACTCCACCTCTTCTATAACTATCCGTGGAGCGTGCTGGTGACCCGCATTCCAAACGCGCTGGTCCTGGCGGCGGTGAACACCGTGCTGGTGCGCCTGCTGCTGGAAAACAAAACGATCCGAGGCATTGCACAATGAACTATGAAGAAGCGCTGAACTATATCCATGCCGTCCAGTGGGCGGGGCACAAGCCGGGCCTGACCCGCACCCGGACCCTGCTGACCGCACTGGGAGATCCGCACAAGCAGCTGAGATTCATCCATGTGGCGGGCACCAATGGCAAGGGCAGCACGGCGGCCATGCTGGCTTCCTGCCTGCAGGCGGCGGGTTACCGGGTGGGCCTGTATACTTCGCCCTTTATCAACCGGTTCAACGAGCGCATTCAGGTAAACGGCCAACAGATCCCGGACGAGGCGCTGGTGCGGCTGGTGGAGCGTGTGAAGCCCGCTGCCGATGCCATGACCGATATCCCCACCGAGTTCGAGATCATCACGGCATTGGGGATGCTCTGGTTCGCTGAGACGAAATGCGACATCGTGGTGCTGGAGGTGGGCCTGGGCGGCACGCTGGATTCCACCAACGTCATCGACCCGCCGGAGTGTGCGGTCATCACGGCGCTGGGCATGGATCATGTGAAGGAGCTGGGCCCCACCCTGGCCGATATCGCATCGGCCAAGGCGGGCATCATCAAGCCGGGCAGTCCGGTGGTGAGCTATGGCGGTGTGCCCGAGGCCGATGCCGTCATCGCCCGTACGGCGGCAGAGCGGCACGCGCCGCTGACCGTGGTGGATCTCAGCAGGCTGACCATCGAGGACGGGGATCTGGATGCTGTCACCTTTGATTTTGACGGCCTGAACGGCATCCGCCTGCCCCTGATCGGCAGCTATCAGCCCCGGAACGCCGCCACGGCCATTACGGCCCTGCGGGTGCTGCGCAGCCGGGGCTGGAACATCCCGGACAGTGCCATCCGTGCCGGTCTGGAACAGGTGCGCTGGCCGGGCCGGTTCGAGCTGCTGCGGCATTCGCCCGCCTTTTTGCTGGATGGCAGCCACAACGCCCACGGAATGCGGGCCACCGTGCAGAGCCTGCGGGACCGCTTTCCGGGGCAGAAGTTCGTGTTCCTGCTCAGCATCATGGCGGACAAGGATGTGGACGAGATGCTGGCACTACTCCTGCCGCTGGCCGGGCAGTTCGTCACCGTAGCGGCCCATACCCCCCGCGCCATGCCCGCTGAGACGCTGGCCGAACAGATCCGCGCCCGGGGCGGCAGGGCTGAGCCTGCTCCCACCATTGAAGCCGGTGTGGCCCGGGCGGTCGCCCTTGGGGGCACCGGCCCCGTGTGCGCGCTGGGCACGCTCTACTTCTCCGGCGATGTGCGGGAAGCGTTTGCAAAATTGAACCAGTAAAGAAGAGGGGCTGCGGCACACGGGAAAAACCGGTGCAGCAGCCCCCTTTTTGCGGACTGGCTTACAAAAAAATGCCCCGCTGTTTTGTGATGCACAGAACAGCGGGGCAATATCATTTATGGGGCAGGAATGTGCTCAGGAGATGCGCTTCGGCTCAGGCTTTGCCTGCGCAGCCGAACAGCTCGATCTTCTCCTTGCACTTGTCAACGATGGCCTGAGCGCCGGGAGCCAGCAGCTTGCGGGGGTCGAAGCCCTTGCCCTGCTGATCCTTGCCAGCCTCGATGTACTTGCGGGTGGCCTCAGCAAAGACCAGCTGGCACTCGGTGTTGATGTTGATCTTGGAAACGCCCAGGCTGATGGCCTTCTGGATCATCTCGTCGGGGATGCCGGTGCCGCCGTGCAGGACCAGAGGAATGTTGTTGGTAGCCTTGTGGATGCGGTCCAGAGCCTCAAAGTCCAGGCCCTTCCAGTTGGCGGGGTAAACGCCGTGGATGTTGCCGATGCCGGCAGCCAGGAAGTCGATGCCCAGATCGGTGATCTTTGCGCACTCAGCGGGGTCTGCGATCTCGCCAGCGCCCACAACGCCGTCCTCAACGCCGCCGATGGAGCCGACCTCGGCCTCAATGCTCAGGCCCTTGGAGTGTGCCAGAGCGACCAGCTCCTTGGTCTTTTCCACATTCTCCTCGATGGAGTAGTGGCTGCCGTCGAACATGATGGAGGAGAAGCCGGCCTCAACGCAGGCCTTGCAGCCCTCGTAGGTGCCGTGGTCCAGGTGCAGGGCAACGGGAACGGTGATGCCCATGGTCTCCACCATGGAGCTGACCATGGCGGCAACGGTCTTGAAGCCGGTCATGTATTTGCCTGCGCCCTCAGAGACACCCAGGATAACGGGGCTCTTCATTTCCTCGCAGGCGGTCAGGACTGCCTTGGTCCACTCCAGATTGTTGATGTTGAACTGGGGCACACCGTAGTGGCCATCGCGTGCCTTGATCAGCATTTCGGTTGCATTTACCAACATTATTCATTACCTCCGCAAAATCATTTTGGGGTGAAAAAGCCGTTTTGGATACAAGATTGCGCATCCTTTAACGAACCTAAGGGTAGTATACCCCAATTACAGGATAAAATCAAGGCGGTTCCCGCGGCGTTTTCAACACAAATTCACATTGGGCATTTTGATGTTGGAGATTCTGGCAAAAACCACTGGATCTCCCTTCAAAAAATTGTCATAATTCCGACTTGAATTTTACAAAAAGTACGGCGAAAAGTTTGCGTGTCGAACCCGGGAGGTTGAAAACTCGGTGGAAACTGTGGAATTCCACCCGGAAAGTGGGCGTACAAACTTGATTTTTGAACATTTTCCACCGGGTTTTTAACATGTGGAAAAAATTGAGCCGAATTACCGATTGTATAGCCTGCTGAATGTGGAAAACTTTTGCCTTCGGCAAACATTGCGAAGAATGCCGGGGTATGCTATACTTTAGAATGTATCAGTGTCAAAATATAGTAAAACTGAAACAGAACGAAACCATGGCGCGGCTCAAACGGCCCGCCTTGCCATAGAATGGAAGGAGAACACATCAATGGACGAACAGAAAATGCCGCGCCGCCCCCGCCGCAGCAGCACGGAGGAGCAGCCCAAGAATGAGAGCCTGGTCTACGGCAAAAACCCCGTGACCGAGCTGCTCAAGAGCGGTTCCGGCGTGGATACCGTGCTGATCGCGGAGGGAATGGCCCCCGCCGTGGCAGCTTACTATACCGCCATGGCCAAGGAGGCCGGGGCCACGGTCAAGCGGGTGCATCCCAACAAGCTGCGCCTGATGACCGGCACCGAGAGCCATCAGGGCGTGGCTGCCTTTGCCAGCGAGATCGAATATGTGACCGTGGAGGATCTGCTGAACGTTGCCAGAGAGAAGGGGGAGCCTCCTTTCCTGGTGCTGAGTGACGGCATCGAGGACCCCCATAATCTGGGCGCGGTGATGCGCTCTGCTCTGCTGTGCGGAGCTCACGGCATCGTCATCCCCAAGCGGGGCGGCGCGTCCGTGACCCCCACCGTTATCAAGTCCAGCGCCGGTGCGGCCGAGCGCCTGCCTGTGGCCCGCGTGGCCAACATCGGCGAGACCATCCGCCGCCTGAAGGATCAGGGGGTGTTCGTCTACTGCGCCGATATGGACGGCGTGCCCCTGCGCAAGAACAACCTGACCGGCCCCATCGCACTGGTGCTGGGCAGCGAGGGCAGCGGTGTATCCCAGCTGGTGAAAAAGCTCTGCGATGGTGTGGTGCGGCTGGATATGGCCGCTCAGGGCACCGGTGTGGACAGCTTCAATGTCTCGGTGGCGGCTGGCATCATCCTGTACGAGATCCAGAGCCAGCGCGCCGC
The DNA here is from genome assembly GCF_017377545.1 of Faecalibacterium sp. Marseille-Q4164. Classification (NCBI taxonomy): domain Bacteria; kingdom Bacillati; phylum Bacillota; class Clostridia; order Eubacteriales; family Oscillospiraceae; genus Faecalibacterium; species Faecalibacterium sp. Marseille-Q4164. Next base: position 25,643 of record NZ_JAFREJ010000012.1, read on the forward strand.
AGAGTAAGAAACAGCGGCCAGACCGCCGTGACCAGAACAGGGAGGGACTAGGATGCCAAAGGATGATAAGCGCAAAGAGCTGACACAGGAAGAAATCGATGCGCAGAACGAGAAGTTCCGCACGTTTTTCAGCACCAGCGTGGCACAGGTGCCCGAAGAGATGAAGCGCCGCGATGAGGAAAAGGAGAGCACCGGCAGCCTGCTGGGCAAGCTCTTCCACCGCGAAAAGGACAAAGAGGAGCCTGCCGCCGCCCCGGCCGTGCAGAATGAGCTGCCGCCCACGGGTGAGATCGTGCTGGGCCATGAGGAAGAAGCCGAGGCCGGCCTGGAGCTGGCATTGGAGCCCGGAGAGCTGGAGGAAGCAGAGCCTGTGGCTCTGCCCACCGCGCCGGAAGCCCCCGCAGCGCCGAAGCCGGAACCCCGGCCCGCACCCCAGCCCGAGAAAAAGCCGGAGCCGCCCCGCCGCCAGGAACCCCTGACCCCGCAGGAGCAGCAGGAGGATGCAGAGATGGCCGAACTCAAGGCCATGCTCTATGGCACCCCCAAGCCCGCCCCGGTGGAGGAGGTACAGGATGCCCCCGAAGAGGTGCTGGCCGTGGAGCCGGAAGCTCCTGCAGCGCCTGAGGGCCCGGCCATCCCCATGGTGTTTGCCGAGGATCAGTCGGTAAAGCAGGCGAAGTCTGCCCCGGAAGCCGCGCCAGAGGTTGAGCCGGAACCGGAAACGGCGTTCCAGTTCTTTGGCAAGGGCGCGGACGAGAACGAGCCGCAGGCCCCTACCCGCACCGAGGCCCCCAGCAAGGACGACAGCATGAGCCTGCCGCTGATGGGGCTAGAAGAGGACGAGGCACCCACCCGGCCTGCCGCCCCGGCAGAGGGAGCCCCGGCCCAGCCTGCTGAGGAAGCGGCCCCTGCCGCGCCGGAGGCTGAGGAGAAGCCTGAAGAGGAAGCCGAGCCGGAAACGCCCGAGCAGGTGGGGGAGAAGCTCCGCCGGATGGGCGCGGAGCTGACGCTGCGGTGTGTGCTGGAGGGCATCCTTGCCGTGGTACTGCTCCACTTTGGCCTTGTTGCCGAGGGGCTGCTGGCCCCTGTGGCCTCCCTTGACCCCGTGATCGCCCCGGCGGCGTTCTATGCCGCCAACCTGCTCTTTCTGGCCGGTGCGCTGGCTGTGGGCTGGCCTGTCCTGCGGGATGGCCTGCAGGGCCTCAAGGGCCGCCCCAGTGCAGACACCATGCCGGCGCTGGCCGCCTGCGGTGCGCTGGTGCAGGCTGCGGTCGCCCTGCTCAACGCCCAGAGCTATCAGAACTCCAGCTGGACGCTGCTTTCCGGTGTGGCTGCACTGGGCCTGTTCCTGGCCCTGCTGGGCAGCCGTGTCCTGCTGACTGCCGTCAGAAACGGCTACGACCTTGCCGCCCGATCCCCCGAAGGGCTGCAGGGCGCATTCCGTGTCCGGGATAAGGACCTGATCCGGGTGCTGGCCCGGAGCCTGGATCAGAAAGACCCCTGGGTGCTGCTCAGCCGCCCTGTCCAGTGGGACGAGGCGCTGGTGGAGCAGAGCTTCGGGGAGCGCGCCAGTGAGCGCCGCGCCCGCAAGACAGCCCTGATCCTGCTGGGTGCCGCCGTGCTCAGCGGGCTGGTGTTCCTGCTGTTTGGCGGCGGGCCCAACGGCATGGCCGCAGCCCTGACCTCCATGCTCTGCATGGGTGCACCGCTGTCCTCCACCCTGGTTGCGGGCATCGCTTCTCTGCGCCTGCAAAAGACCGCCGCCGCCGCCGGTGCCGTGGTGCCCGGCTGGGCTGCCATTGAGGAGCTGGGCGGTGTGGACACCGTGCAGGTGGATGCCGACGAGCTCTTTACCGCCGACAGCGTGAATCTGGAGGACATCCGCATCTTCAAGGGCGGCCGCATCGACCGTGCCATCCTCTATGCGGCCAGCATCCTCAACCACAGCTGTGAGACCCTGCGGGGCCTGTTCCGTCAGATCATCGAGGACCGCACCGAGATCCTGTACCCTGTGAAGGATCTGGAGGTCCACCACGGTCTTGGCTTTGCCGCCTGGTGCGATAACAACCGGGTGCTCATCGGCAACCGGCTGTACATGGAGCGGGAGGGGGTGCCCCTGCCTGAGCAGGAGTACGAGGATGAGCACTCCCAAAACGGCGCGCTGCAGATCCTGTATCTGGCTGTTTCCGGAAGCCTGCACGCTATGTTCGTGCTCCATTATGTGGGCGGCCGCAACGCCGCCCGCGGTCTGGAGGTGCTGCAGCGGGAGAACATCCGCCTGCTGGTCACCTGTGAGGACCCCAGCCTGACGGCCCGCCACATCACCGAGGCTTACCATCTGCCCGAGGGGATGATCACCCTGCTGGATCAGGAGCAGTGCAGCGCGCTGACCCCTGCCCAGCCGGATGAGACTGCCCGCTGCTGTATGTTGCATGATAAGGGCTTTGCCAGCCTGATCGGCGGCCTGCGCGCGGCGGAAAAGGCCCAGAACGCCGAGACGAGCGCCACCACGGTGCAGATGGTCTCGGTCTGGTTCTCGGTGGTCATCGGTGTTCTGCTGACCTACGCGGGCAGCATCGGCACCCTGTCGGTGGCAGCTGTCCTGATGTATCAGGCGGCATGGAGTGCTTTGAGCATTGCGGTCTGCGCCCTGAAACAGCACAACTGAAAATAATTCATAAAATGAAATCGTACAAAAAGAAGCGGCTGTCGTGTCAGCCGCTTCTTTTTGTTGCAATTGCGGACAAAGTGTGTCATACTTCTACCCAGAGTTTACGGAAAGAGAGGGGAGCCCGCTATGTCATACCGTGCCGCGATCTGTGATGACAGCACGACCGATGCTGAATTTGTGGGGAGCATTCTGCACCAGTGGGCCGCAGAGCGTGGCATTGAGGTGGAGAGTGAGCGCTTTGCCTCGGCGGATGCCTTTCTTTTTCGCTACGCAGAGGACAAAAGCTTTGACCTATTACTTCTGGACGTGGAAATGCCGGGCACGGACGGTGTGACGCTGGCCAAAACGGTGCGGCAGGAGAATGAAGCCGTGCAGATCGTGTTCATCACCGGCTACTCCGATTACATTGCCGAGGGCTATGACGTGGCTGCCCTCCACTACCTGGTGAAGCCGGTCAGCCGCGAAAAGCTCTTTGCTGTTCTCGACCGTGCCTGGGAAAAGCACCGCCGCAACGCCCGGTGCCTGAACCTGGAGCTTTCCGACGAGCTGGTGCGCCTGCCGCTGTATGAGGTGCGGTATCTGGACGTGCACCAGAATTACGTCACGGTTCATGCCAGGCAGGATTACACCGTCAAGCGGACGCTTGGTGAGTTCGAGGCCCAGCTGGACGAAGGCTTCCTCCGGGTGGGGCGGGGGATGATCTTGAACCTGAAACAGATCCGCCGTGTGACCAAAAAGGAAGTCGTGCTGGCCGATGGTACCGCCCTCCCATTGCCCCGGGGTGCCTATGAGCCCCTGAACCGGGCAATCATTGAGAGGACTTAATGATGAAACTTAAATTCTTTTCAAAGCTCCTCGATAAACGCATCGCCGCTTACCAGCGGGAGCTCATCGAGACCCACTACAAAGAGGTGGACAACATGTACCGCCAGATGCGGGGATGGCGGCACGATTACCGGGGACACATCCAGACCATGAAGGTGCTGGCGGCACAGGGGGATCTGGACGGCATCAAAGCCTACCTGGATGCATTGGATACCGACCTGAACACTGTTGATCTGGCTGTAAAAACCGGCAACGCCATGGCTGATGCCATCATCAACAGCAAGATCTCCCTTGCCAAGAGCCGAAATATCCCGGTGCAGATCGATGCCCATATCCCGGTCAAACTGAAAATGAGTGAGCTTGACCTCTGCTGCATCCTGGGCAACCTTTTTGATAACGCCATGGATGCCAGTGCGGAGCTGCCCGAGGAGGAGCGGCTCATCCGGGTATATATGGATATGAAGGGCACACAGCTCTATATCTCCTTCACCAATTTCACGGCAACTAAAAAGCAGAAAAAGCTTGCGGGCCGTTTTGTCACCACCAAGGGCGAGGGCCACGGCTTCGGGCTGGTGCGCATTGATGCCATCGTGGAAAAGCTGGATGGCTACCTCAGCCGCAACAGCGAGGATGGGGCATTCACGACGGAGATATTGATTCCACAGGTGTAAACCTCTCAGGCGCTCCGCGCCAGCTCCCCTGATTGGGGAGCCAAGTTCACGCTGCTACTGGCTTGCCTCTCCTACTAGGAGAGGTGGCAATGCGAAGCATTGACGGAGAGGTCCCTGCAATTCATCCCCCAAATCAGGCGTTTCGTCCCCGGAATGTGTCGGGGGCGATTTTTTGTGTTAGGATCATTGCCAGACAAGTGAAAGGGGATTCCAAAATGGGAAAGAACGAGAAAACCAAAAAGCCAAAGCCCAAATACAATGTCTGGCAGAACACTGCCTACATGCTCTCGGTGGCCTGGGACACCCGACGGAGCGTGCCGCTGCTGGTGGTGCTGCTGGCCGTCTGCACGGCAGGCAAGACCACTGCCGAAATGCTCATCAGCCCGGCGGTGCTGGGCAAACTGGAAAGCGGCGCGCCGCTGAGTCAGCTGCTGGGTGCCATCGGCGGGTTCACCATCCTGCTGTTTGCCCTGACCGCGCTGTGCTACTACATCGACCACCTCACCATGTTTGGCCGGTGCGGCGTGCGGCTGGAGCTGCTGAAGCGCATCAACACCAAGCGCACCCGCACGGCCTATGCCAACCTGCTGGATGAAGCCTTCCGTCTGATGTATCAGAAGGGCCACGATGCCTGTATGAACAACCGTGCTTCCGGCGAGGCTTTTTGGAAAAGTTGGACGGATATCATGACAAATCTCATCGGCTTCGGGGTGTATCTGGCTCTGCTGTCCGGGCTGAACCCCTGGCTCTGTGTCCTGACGGCCCTGACCGCTGTGGTGAGCTATTTTTCCACCAGGAATATCAACGAGTGGGGCTACCGCCACCGGGAGGAGGGGGCAAAGATCACCCGGAGCCTGCATTACCTGCGCAACACCGCCGAGGGACGCGAGTTCGGCAAGGATATCCGCATCTTCGGTCTGCGGCAGTGGCTCACTGACCTGTACGATTCTGCTTTGCGGCTCAACTATGCCTTTCTCGAAAAGCGGGAGCGCGCCTACCTGACCGCCAACCTCATCGACCTGGCCCTGCTGCTGGTGCGCAACGGTGCGGCCTATGCTTATCTGCTCTGGCTCACCGTGACCAGGGGCCTGCCGGTGTCGGAATTCCTGCTCTACTTCGGTGCGGCCTCCGGCTTTGCCCAGTGGGTCACAGGCCTGATGGAGCAGTTTGCCCTCCTGCGCAAGCAGAGCCTGGACATCTCCACCATCCGGGAGTTCCTCGAGCTGCCGGAACCCTTCCGGTTTGAGGAGGGCATCCCGCTGGAAAAGCGGCTGGATATGCCCTATGAGCTGCAGCTGGAGGATGTGAGCTACCGCTACCCCGGTGCGGAGAAAAACACCATCGCCCACATGAGCCTGACACTGCACCCCGGCGAGAACCTGGCCATCGTGGGCTTGAATGGCGCTGGCAAGACGACACTGGTCAAGCTGATCTGCGGCTTCCTTGACCCCACCGGGGGGCGTGTTCTGCTGAACGGGCAGGATATCCGGCAGTATAACCGCCGGGATTACTACAAGCTGTTTGAAGCGGTCTTTCAGGATTTCAGCGTGCTCTCCTGCACGGTGGCCGAGAATGTGGCCCAGGCCATGGACGGCATCGACGAGGAAAAGGTGCGGTACTGTCTTGACCAGGCAGGGCTGACGGAAAAAATCACATCCCTCCCGGCGGGGATCAAGACCCATGTGGGCCGGGATGTCTATCTGGACGGGGAGTTCTCCGGCGGCCAGACCCAGCGCCTGATGCTGGCCCGGGCCTTGTATAAAGACGCGCCTATTCTTGTGCTGGATGAGCCCACTGCCGCCCTTGACCCCATCGCCGAGGATGATATCTACCAGAAGTACAACGAGATGACCCGGGGCCGCACCAGCCTGTTCATCAGCCACCGGCTGGCCTCCACCCGTTTCTGTGACCGCATTCTCTTCCTTGAAAACGGCCGTGTGGCCGAGGAGGGGACCCACGACCAGCTGATGGCCCAAAACGGCGGCTATGCCAAGCTGTTTGCGGTGCAGAGCAAATATTACAAGGAGGGCAAGGCCGTATGAAAGAAGAAAAAATGACCCTGAAGGAAAGCGTCCGGCTGACCCTGCGGGCCTGGCGCTTTTACTGGAAAAATACGCCCCGCTTTGTGCTGTCCACCGTGCTGTGGGCACTGGCGGATGCCGTCAGCCCCTATGCCGTGGTCTGGTTCTCGGCCCGGCTGGTGGCTGAGCTGTCGGACGCGCGGGACCCGCAGGCCCTTGCCGTGGATGTGGCGTGGGTGCTGGGCGTGACCGCTCTGCTCACGCTGGTGCGGTCGGTCCTGCTCCACTGGAAGAGCGTGGAGCGGGAACAGCTGAACTGGCAGCTGGGCCATGACTGCTTTATGGAAAAGCAGATGTCCATGGATTATGCCGACGAGGACAGCCAGCAGGTCTACGACCTCTACAATTTCATCCAGCAGAGCGAAAGCTTCTGCGGCGGCGGCAATCCCAACGCTGTGGCGCTGCTGGACAGTGTATCCGCGGCGGTATTCCGTATTCTGGGCGGTGCGGTGCTGTCGGTGGGGCTGTTCACGGCCAGAGTGCCCGCCGGCCCGCTGACAGTCCTCAACAGCCCGCTCTGTGTTCCGGCAGTGCTGGTGCTGATCCTGGCCGTGGCGTGGCTCTCGCCGGTGTGCGCTTCCAGCGCGGGCATCAGCAGCCCGGATATCGAGGAGGAGGGCCGCTGGGGCAACCGGCTCTGGGCCTTCCTCATGGGGGTATGTCGGGACGACAAAAAGGCGCTGGACGTGCGGATGTACGACCAGTTCGAGTTTTTGAAAGATCACGCCGCCGTCTCCATGCCTGCCTTTGAGCGGGCCCGCAAGGGGAAATTCGGCATCCTGAATGCCACGGGCAACGCCGTTTCGGCTCTGCTCATGGGTCTTGCCTACCTCTTTGTATGCCTGAAGGCCTACGGCGGGGCCTTTGGTCTGGGCGCTGTGACCCAGTATGTGGGCGCAGCCACCAACTTTTTTGTGGGCATCGGCGGGCTGTTCACCGCCGTGGGCGACTGCAGATTCAACGCCCCCTACCTGAAAACGCTCTATGACTATCTTGACCTGCCCAACAAGATGTACAAGGGCAGCCTGACCACCGAAAAGCGGAGCGACCGCCAGTATACCGTGGAGTTCCGGGATGTCTCGTTCCGGTACCCCGGCAGCGAGCAATATGCCCTGCGCCACCTGAGCATGACCTTCAAGGTGGGGGAGCGGCTGGCCGTGGTGGGCATGAACGGCAGCGGCAAGACCACCTTCATCAAGCTGCTCTGCCGCCTATACGACCCCACCGAGGGTGTCATCCTGCTCAACGGCATCGACATCCGTAAGTACCGCTACGATGAGTACATGGATATCTTCTCGGTGGTGTTCCAGGATTTCAAGCTGTTCTCCCTGCCGCTGGGCCAGAATGTTGCCACGGCCCAGCATTATGATGCCGCCCGTGCCGCCGACTGCCTGCAAAAAGCGGGCTTTTCCGACCGGTTGGCCCGGATGCCCAAGGGGCTGGACACCTGCCTTTATAAAGATTTGGACGAGGATGGCGTGACCATCTCGGGCGGCGAGGCCCAGAAGATCGCCATTGCCCGGGCCCTGTACAAGGATGCACCTTTCATCGTGCTGGATGAGCCTACCGCCGCCCTGGACCCGGTGGCTGAAGCGGAGATCTACGCAAAGTTCAACGAGATCGCGGGCGATAAGACTGCAATTTATATCAGCCACCGGCTGTCCTCCTGCAAGTTCTGTGATGAGATCGCCGTGTTCGACCACGGCGAGGTCGTCCAGCAGGGCACCCATGAGGAACTGCTGGGGGAGCCGGATGGAAAGTATTACGAACTGTGGAACGCCCAGGCACAGTATTACACCGAAGAAAGCGCGTGAACCTGGCCTCCCTATCAGGGGAGCTGTCACCGGAGGCGACTGAGCGCTTTTTGGCCCTGATGTTCTGCACAAAAAAATCGGAAAAAACTGGAATTCCCGACGAAATCGGGTGCGAAAGCACAGCACTTTGGGCGAAAAACTTGACCCACATTGGCCGGACGTGTAAAATAAATCAATAGTGAGAAAAATCATGGACGCGAAATTTTTCCATGTGTGCGGCATTCCTTTGATCCCATGGGATGAAACAAGGAGGGAAGTTCGACCCAATGAAATGGAAATTCCAAACCGCGGGGCGGCTTCTGGCCCTGCTGGCTCTGAGCGGGGCCCTGCTGGCTGCCCCTCTGCCCGCGCAGGCCGCGCCCGGTGTGCTGACAAGCCTGACCGGAACCGGCTCCAAGCTGGAACTGGAGCTGACCGAGATGGAGCTGGAGATCACCGATGATGACCCCCGCCCCAAGGGCTACCTGTACACCAGCGGACAGAGCGATTATTACTTCATCGTCTGGATGAGCAGCAACTCCAATGTTGCCACGGTGGATGGCGACGGCAAGGTGACGGGCCGCAATGCAGGCACTGCCATCATCACTGCCATCTCCGACCACGGCGAACGCGCCGCCTGCAAGGTGACCGTGACCCGCAAAAATGAGGAAGCAGCCAGAAAAAAGCCCACGCTGGATACCACCAGCCTGAGCCTTGTGCTGCAGTACAATGACCTACACCCCGCCCACCAGCTCCAGCTGACCAACAGCGACCACTCCTTCCTCTATGTCTACCAGTGGATGAGCAGCAACCCCGAGGTTGCCACAGTCAGCGACAAGGGCCTTGTCACGGCTCAGGCGGCGGGCACCACCACCATCACGGCAATGGTCTCCAACGGCCAGGCTTTGCGGTGCAGCGTCACGGTGACTTCGGATATCGGCAAGGTGACCCTGAACAAGAGTGACCTGCTGCTCCGCACCGTGGGCACCCAGGAACGTCTGACGGCCACCGTTGCGGTGGAAGGCGGCGGCAGTGTGCCCATTACATGGGTCAGCAGCAACCCCGGTGTCGTTACCGTGGATGCGGACGGCGTGGTGACCGCCATTGCCGATGGAGAAGCCAAGGTCACGGCCCTTTCACCTGCCGGACGCTTTGACGTGTGCAGCGTTGTGGTGGGCATGGCAGCGGAAAAGTACGAATCTGAAGCCGACCTTGCTGACGAGCTCAAGCTCCCTGACCCCTACGTTGCCGTAAGGCTGAACAAACTGGCATAAAGTAAAAGCACCCGCCCATGGCTGTTTTTGACGGCTATGGGCGGTTTTTGCGTGTATGGAAACGGATGCGCTGGGAAAAACTTGCCGAAGAGGAATTTTTTGCAAAAAATATTTTGCGTTGCATGTTGTGGTGTACCTGACACATCCGGCTGCCTCCGGCAGGTGAAAAAGGACAAAATGGCCCGAACGTTGTTTAAGACAGGGGGCGGATGCCCCACGGAGCGGCAAAATCTCTGCAAAAAAGGCGGCTGTCCGGCTTGAATGACACATTTAACAAAAATTTGACGTGAAGTGATTGAATTTGCAACTCTTGACAGAAGGCGGGACAAACCATTATCCTTTTATCAGAGGAAAGTATTTTATGTCGCCAGACGTTGGAATGCCTGGTGTACAAGTGTGTGTCAGGAGGGAAAGAATATGACCAACTACCGGAACCGAATCGGGGAAGCCATTGCCTTTGCCCGGAACGTGGCGGGCAGATCTCAGCAGGAGCTTGCGGATATGCTGGGACGGGACAAGCGCACCATTCAGAAATGGGAGCGGGGCGAGATCCGCATTGCGCTGGAGGATTTTCTGGATGTATTCGATACTCTGCACCTGCCGGTGGGGCCCTATGAAATGTGGATCCTGCATCCGGAACTCTTTCCTCGCGGCATGGAGGATATCAAGGGCTTCAGCACCGAAAAGAAGCGGAGGACACTGGCGGATTATTATCTGCATCAGGCTGCACCGCTGGAGATCGAGCAGGAGTATTACATCCTGTTCGGCGACCACGGCAGCAACAGCTGCGGCATCCGGCAGGAGCTGCTGGCCAACCTGCAGACTCCGCTCCGTGACCGCAAACGGATCGTGAACCAGATCATCGACAACTACTATGAGGCCCGGGCCATCGGACATCTGACCGACCCGGAGGGCCAGCAGCCAGTGATGCCCATTCTGGAAGCCTGCTACGATGCCAGTGCACGGAGCGTGAAAGCCAACGAGAACCGGTACAGCATCGGCAGCATCGAGGACTATCTGGACGATGCGGAGAAACCGGCAGAGGAGTGAACCGAACAGCAGACGGCCATGTGCAGCCGCCTGCTGTTTTTGCGTTCGGCTGCCTGCGGGAAAATATTGTGAAATTTGCGGATTCCTGCTATACTTATCCTATTGATGAAAAAGAAGGGTGAGATAAATGGCATACAACATGGGCGGTCGGCGCTTCCGGCCGGTGGGCAGCGGAAAAAAGCGGACTGCGCCGCAGTACGGGCCGGTGGGCACAGGCTGCCCGTTTGTGGAGGAGGCCGTGGCGCGGCTGTACCGGGAGCAGAACGAGGAACATTTCTGGAGCCTGATGAACGCCCTGAACTATGCGCTGGAATTGCAGACCAAGGTGCTGGTTCCGCTGGATGCGGCGGTGGACCCCCAGAGCGGGGCCGCCCCCTGGGCACACCTGCCCATCCCGGAGGAGCGGGCCGAGGGCCTGCAGCCCTGGCTGCTCCACACCCGGAAGGAGCGGAACTATCTGCCGCTGTTTACCTCGGTAAAGAACGCCGAGGCGGAAAAGGCCAGCGCCACCCGCCCCATGGTGGAGCGCAGCCTGCGCAGCGCCATGGAGTATGCGCTGGAAACGGACGGCATCGATGGTGTAGTGCTGGACCCGTGGACAAGCTCTGCCACGCTGGATGTCTCCCTGCTCAGCGGGCTGCTGAGATCGGAGCGGGGGAGCGACAACCCCGGCGCTCAGGAGCTGGAAGCCGGGCACGCCGCCGCCCGGGCCGGGGATTGGCAGGAAGCGGCGGCCCGCTACACTGCCGCCGCCGAGGCGGGCAGCGCAGAGGCGCTTTCTGCCCTGGGGGACTGCCTGTATTATGGCCGGGGTACCCGGAAGAATAAGACCCAGGCCCGGCGGATGTGGAAAAAGGCCGCACAGGCCGGGGAGGTGCAGGCCATGATCGCCCTGGGGGATGACTGTGCTGCATCGGGCGGAGAGATGGCGGAGACCCTGCAATACTACCGCCGCGCCCAGAGCGCTGCCCGGGAGGTGCCGGACATCGCCTACACCCCGCAGGTCTGCCTGCGTCTTGCCCAGTACGAGACCCAGTACCTCTCCCGCAAAAAGGCGCTGCTGCAGGTGGCGGAGGCCGTGCAGGGCTTTCGGATCCTGCAGGCCGAGGGCGAAACGGATGCTGCCGACTGGCTGCGGGAGGCTGAACTGCTGACGGATCAGCTGCTGGCCGACGATAAAAACGCCTGAAACACAGTTTCTTTACATTTGTTCTAAGAAATCGTCATAGGAAACCGGTAAGATATTCAAGGAAATATTCTGCGCCGAAGAAAAGAGGACAAGCACTATGAGCAAAGTGATCGGAATCGACCTTGGTACCACCAACTCCTGTGTGGCGGTGGTGGAGGGCGGCAAGCCTGTGGTCATTACCAACGCCGAAGGCGAGCGCACCACCCCCAGCGTGGTGGCCTTTACCAAGGATGGCGAGCGTCTGGTGGGCGGTGCGGCAAAGCGCCAGATCGCCACAAACTCCGGCCGCACGGTGTCCAGCATCAAGCGGTACATGGGTTCTGATCACCGGGTGCATATCGATGGCAGAGACCTGACCCCGCAGGAGATCAGCGCCATGATCCTGACCAAGATCCGCCGCGATGCCGAGAGCTACCTGGGCGAGCCGGTGACCGAGGCCGTCATCACGGTGCCTGCCTATTTTGACGACAGCCAGCGCAAGGCCACTCAGGACGCGGGCCGCATTGCGGGCCTGAATGTTCTGCGCATCATCAACGAGCCCACCGCCGCCGCGGTGGCCTACGGCCTGGACAACGAAGCCCCCCAGAAGATCCTGGTCTACGATCTGGGCGGCGGCACCTTTGATGTTTCGATCATCGAGATCGAGGACGGCACCTTTACGGTGCTGGCCACCGGCGGCGATACCCATCTGGGCGGCGATGACTTTGACGAGCGCATCGTTGAGTGGGCTGTGGCGGAGTTCCGCAGATCTGACCGCATCGATCTGACCAAGGACCCCGCCGCCATGGGCCGCCTGAAGGAGGAAGCGGAAAAGGCCAAGAAGGAGCTTTCCAGTGCGCTTTCCGCCCAGCTGAACCTGCCGTTTATCGCGGTGGGCAAGGATGGCCCCCACCATCTGGATCTGAGCCTGGGCCGCCCCCAGTTTGAGATGATGACCGGTGACCTGCTGGCCCGCACCGTTCAGCCGGTGCAGAACGCCCTGCGGGATGCCGGGATTTCCGCCAGCCAGCTGGGCAAAGTCCTGCTGGTGGGCGGCAGCACCCGGATGCCTGCTGTGGAGCGGCAGGTCCGGGAGCTGCTGGGCTGTGAGCCCAGCCATACCCTGAACCCCGATGAATGCGTGGCCATGGGTGCCGCCGTGCAGGGCGGCCTGCTGCAGGGCGGCGGAAAGCTGGCCGGTGCCACCGGCGCGGCCGCGCAGGGCCTTGTGCTGATGGATGTCACCCCGCTGACGCTGTCCATTGAGACGCTGGGCGGCGTGGCCACCCCCCTCATCACCCGCAACAGTATGATCCCCACCCGCAAGAGCCAGATCTTTACCACGGCCCGCCCCATGCAGACCAGCGTGGAGATCAACGTGCTGCAGGGCGAGCGCCACTTTGCCCGCGACAACAAGAGCCTGGGCAAATTCAAGCTCACCGGCATCCGCTCCGGCTTCTCCTCCAAGCCCCAGATCGAGGTCACCTTTGACATTGATGTGAACGGCGTGGTCAAGGTGTCTGCAAAGGATCTGGGCACCGGCCGGGAGCAGAACATCACCATCACTGGCAGCACCAATCTTTCTGAGAACGAGATCCAGCGCGCCATGGCCGATGCCGCCGCCTACGAGGAGGAGGATACCCGCCGCAGGGAGCGGCTGGAACTCCACAATCAGGCCGAGATGCTGGCTTACAAGGTGGATGAGGCCCTCTCCAAGTGCAAAAAGGAGCTGGACAAGGACGAGAAGAACCGAGTCAAGAACGACCTTGCCAGCCTGCGCCGCTGCCTGCGCAAAGATAAGCCCGAAAAGATGAACGAGACCGAGGAAGCGAACCTCCGTCAGGCAAAATCCCAGCTGGAGGCCAGTGCCAACCACCTGATGGTGCTGTACAGCACGGAGCAGGATGCCGGCCGGCAGTAAACGGGCAATTCCCTACTGAAAAACTTCGTTGAAAGGGTTGACAAACCCGGAAGAGTGGGGTATTATGTATGCAATATCACAAAAATGGCTGTGAAGAGAAGAGTAGGTTTTCGCATTGATCCTTCCAGAGAGCCCGGGCGGTGGAAAAGGGCAGGAAACAGGGAACTGAAAATGGTCTCGGAGCCGCGGGGGCGAAGTGCAAGAGTGCTAAGCCTGCGACGGGAGCGCCCGTTACAGCGTCCGGTTGTCGCGTTGCAAAACGCCGCAGCAGTGAGGCTGTCTCTGTGAGGGGACAGTAAACCAAGGTGGTACCACGGAAGTTTTACGCTTTCGTCCTTGTGGGTGTATGCCCGCTGAGGACGGAAGCGTTTTTTATTTTGCTTCCGGTGCAAAGGGTGCGGATTGTGCCGCACCGCACAAAAACATTTTTGTAAAAGTAGAGAGGGAAAACAAAATGTCTAAGATCACTCGTCGTAATTTTCTGAAAGTTTCCGGCGTGGCCGCTGCTGCCGCTGCCCTGACCGCCTGCGGCGGCTCTTCCTCCACTGCAAGCTCCGCCGCTTCCGGCGCTGCATCCTCTGAGGCTGCCTCCACCGCTGCCAAGCTGGACAAGATCAAGGTCGCTGTTCCCAACGACACCACCAACGAGGCCCGCGCTCTGACCCTGCTGGAGAAGAACGGCTTCTTCAAGCTGAAGGCAGATGCAGGCCTGACCGCCACCAAGAACGATATCGAGGAGAACCCCCTGAACGTCAATGTGGACGAGGTCGAGGCTGCTCAGGTGCCCAACGTCCTGCAGGATGAGGACTACGCTGTCATCAACTCCAACTACGCCATCTCCGCCGGTCTGGACCCCATGACCGACGCTCTGGCCATGGAGGACGGCACCTCTGCCTACGTCAACGTTCTGGTCTGCAAGGAAGGCAATGAGGAGGAGCCCAAGATCAAGGCTCTGGTCGCTGCCCTGCAGAGCCAGCAGGTCAAGGACTTTATGACCGAGAGCTACGGCGGCGCTGTGGTCTCCGTTGTGGAAGACCCCACCGACGGCTATGATCCTTCCATCGATTATGACGCACTGAACGGCGAGACCGTCAGCTGCGCTGCCACCCCCGCTCCCCATTGCGAGATCCTGGAGGTCTGCAAGCAGATCCTGGCCGACAAGGGCATTACGCTGGACATCCAGGAGTACGATGACTATGTGATCCCCAACACCATCGTTGAGGATGGCCAGTGCGACACCAACTACTTCCAGCATCAGCCCTACCTGGACAACTTCAATGAGGAGAAGGGCACCCACCTGGTCTCCGTTGCTGGCATCCACGTTGAGCCCATGGGCATCTACGGCGGCAAGCAGAGCGACCTGAGCCCGATCGAGGGTTAAGCGAACTCCCCCAGTCACCTTGCGGTGACAGCCCCCTCGGGGATGGGGCCTTTGCCTGACCGTTCTGTTTCAGGCTCCCTCCATGAGGGAGCTGGCAAACCCGCAAGGGTTTGACTGAAGGAGTTTATTCAACAGCAAGGAGCAATTTCTGTGATCGAGATCAAACACCTTTCCAAGACCTTCCAGATGAAGGACAGCGCAGTGAATGCGCTGAAGGACATCAGCCTGACCATCCCGGATGGCTCGATTTACGGCATCATCGGCATGTCCGGCGCGGGCAAATCCACGCTGGTGCGCTGCATCAACCTACTGGAGCGCCCCACCGAGGGCAGCGTGGTCATTGACGGCGTGGAGATGGAAAAGCTCACGCCCGCCCAGCTGCGCCAGCGCCGCCGGGAGATCACGATGATCTTCCAGCAGTTCAACCTGCTGATGCAGCGCAGCTGCCTGAAGAACATCTGCTTCCCCATGGAGCTGGCAGGTGTGAAGAAAGAGGAAGCCGAAAAGCGCGCCAAGGAACTGCTGGAAATGGTGGGCCTGCCCGATAAGGCCAACGCCTACCCGGCCCAGCTCTCCGGCGGCCAGAAGCAGCGCATTGCCATTGCCCGCGCACTGGCAACTGACCCCAAGGTCCTGCTCTGCGATGAGGCCACCAGCGCGCTGGACCCCAACACCACCCACTCCATCCTGACCCTGATCAAGGACATCAACCGGAAGCTGGGCATCACGGTGGTGGTCATCACCCATCAGATGAGCGTTGTGGAGGAGATCTGCGATCACGTTGCCATTCTGGACGGCGGCGTTGTGGTGGAACAGGGCGAGGTGAAGGAGATCTTCGCCAACCCCAAGACCGCCGCGGCAAAGCGTCTGGTGGCTCCCAACGGCGGCAGCGCAGCCCGTGACCTATCCAGCTTTGCGCCGGACGATCATGTGGTGCGTGTGACCTTCAACGGTTCTTCCGCCGCAAAACCGCTGGTGGCAAGCCTTGCCGCCGAAAAGGGTATTCTGGTGTCGGTGCTCAGCGCCGATACCCGCGACCTGAGCGGCCAGTGCTACGGCTCCATGCTGCTCAAGCTGCCCGCTGACCTGGATGAAGCAAAACAGGCTGCTGCCTACATGCGGGCGCAGCCCGGCATTACGGTGGAGGAGGTGACCGGAGAATGACCATTGCAGATTATGGCTTTGCCATCTGGGAGACCTTCTATGTGACGTTGCTCTCCACCGCGTTCTCTCTGGTCATCGGCCTGCCGCTGGGTGTGCTGCTGGTGGCCGGTGATAAGGACGGCATTCTGCCCCTGCCCGGCTGGCTGATGCACCTGCTGAATATCATCATCAATATCCTGCGCAGCGTGCCTTTCCTGATCTTGATGATCTGCGTCTTTCCGCTGACCCGTATCATCGTGGGCACCACCGTAGGCACCAAGGCCACCATCGTCCCGCTGGTGGTGGCGGCCTTCCCGTTTGTGGCGCGTCTGGTGGAGACCAGCCTGCGCGAGTTGGATGAGGGTGTGGTGGAAGCCGCCCAGAGCATGGGTGCGACCCCGTTCCAGATCATCACCAAGGTAATGATCCCCGAGTGCCTGCCCGGCCTGATCTCCAGCATGACCACGGCCCTGACCACCATTCTGGGCTACTCGGCCATGTCCGGTGTCATCGGCGGCGGCGGCCTGGGCAAGATCGCCCTTTCCTACGGCTACTACCGCTACCAGACCAACATTATGATCGTCTGTGTCATCCTGCTGGTGCTGCTGGTGCAGATCTTCCAGACCGTTGGCACCTTCTGGGCCACCAGAAGCGATAAGCGGCTGAGGAAGTAACTCCTTCAGTCGCACTTCGTGCGCCAGCTCCCTCGGAGAGGGAGCCTTAAAGCCTCCCTCTTTGAGGGAGGTGGCAAAGCCGAAAGGCTTTGACGGAAGGAGTTCTCTCCTCATTTCGTCCCGGACGGGAAGTAAAATTCAACGTTTCAATTCCCCGCCGGAGGCATGTGCTCCTGCGGGGAATTGTGCTATTCGGACAAACCCAGTAAAGGAGTATGTTGCAATGAACCGTGATACCATCTGTGTGCAGGGCGGTTATACGCCCGGCAATGGCGAGCCCCGCCAGATCCCCATCATCCAGTCCACCACCTTCAAATATGCCACCAGCGAGGATATGGGCAAGCTGTTCGACCTGGAAGCCGACGGCTACTTCTACTCCCGCCTGCAGAACCCCACCTGTGACCTTGTGGCCAGGAAGATCTGCGAGCTGGAGGGCGGCACCGCCGCCATGCTGACCTCCAGCGGTCAGGCAGCCAACTTCTTTGCCCTGTTCAACCTCTGCGAGGTCGGTGACCATATCGTGGCATCCAGCACCATCTACGGCGGCACCTTCAACCTCATCTCCGTCACCATGAAGAAGATGGGCATTGAGGCCACCTTTGTGGACCCGCTGTGCACCGAGGAGGAACTGAACGCCGCCTTCCAGCCCAACACCAAGATGGTGTTCGGCGAGACCATTGCCAACCCCGCCCTGACCGTGCTGGATATCGAGAAATTTGCCAAGGCTGCTCACGCCCACGGCGTGCCCCTGATCGTGGACAACACCTTCCCCACGCCGGTCAACTGCCGCCCCTTTGAGTGGGGCGCGGATATCGTGACCCACTCCACCACCAAGTACATGGATGGCCACGGTGCGGTGCTGGGCGGTGCCATTGTGGACGGCGGCAAGTTCGACTGGATGGCCCACGCCGAGAAGTTCCCCGGCCTGTGCACCCCGGACGACAGCTACCACGGCATCACTTACGCCGAGCGCTTCGGCAAAGAGGGTGCCTTTATCACCAAGGCAACGGCTCAGCTGATGCGGGACTTCGGCTCCATGCAGTCCCCGATGAATGCCTATATGCTGAACCTCGGCCTGGAAAGCCTGCATGTCCGGATGCAGCGCCACTGCGCCAACGGCATGGCCGTGGCAAAGTTCCTCGAAAGCCATCCCAAGGTGGCCTATGTGAATTACTGCGGCCTGGAGTCCAGCCCCTACCACGCACTGGCTGAAAAGTATCTGCCCAATGGCAGCTGCGGCGTGGTCAGCTTTGGTCTGGCCGGCGGCCGTGAAGCTGCCAGCACCTTTATGAAGGAGCTCAAGCTGGCCGCCATTGAGACCCATGTGGCCGATGCCCGCACCTGCTGCCTGAACCCGGCTTCCAGCACCCACCGCCAGATGAACGATGAGCAGCTGAAAGCCGCCGGTGTGCCCGCAGAGCTGGTGCGCATGAGCTGCGGTCTGGAAAGCGCTGAGGATCTGATCGCAGATATCGCACAGGCTTTGGATAAGATTTAAAAGGCAAACGGGCTCGCCCTCTCAGCTTCACTTCGTTCAGCAGCTCCCCCAAAGGGGGAGCCTCTGGCGAAAAATAAACTTTGTGGTTTTGCCAAGGCCTCCCACTTTGGGGGAGGTGGCACGGCGTAAGCCGTGACGGAGAGGGCGAGGCCGCTATCAATATCCGCACCAAAGGAGTAAACATCTATGCCCCTCATCATCCCGAAAACGCTCCCCGCCTACGATGCCCTGTACGAGGAAAACGTCTTTGTCATGCACCGGGAGCGGGCAGCGTCCCAGCATATCCGCCCGCTGGAGATCCTGATCCTGAACCTGATGCCCACCAAGATCGCCACCGAGACCCAGATCGCCCGGCTGCTGGCCAACACGCCGCTGCAGGTGCACATGACCCTGCTGCAGACGGTGAGCCATGAGGCAACGCACGTCTCCGCGGCCCATCTGGAGGCCTTTTATAAGACCTTTGACGAGGTGAAGCATAACCGCTACGACGGCATGATCATCACCGGCGCTCCGGTGGAGACCATGGACTTTGAGCAGGTGGATTACTGGCCGGAGCTGTGCGAGATCATGGATTTCAGCGAGACGAATGTCTATTCCACCCTGCATGTCTGCTGGGGTGCGCAGGCGGGCCTGTACTACCACTACGGCATCCGCAAGGAGCTGCTGCCTGCCAAGATGTTCGGCGTGTTTGAGCACCGGGTCATCCGGCCCTCCAACCCGCTGGTGCGCGGCTTTGATGAGGTGTTCTATGCCCCCCACAGCCGCCACACCGCCATGAGCCGGGAGGATATCGACCACTGCAGTGCGCTGCGCATCCTTGCCGAGAGCGATGAGGCAGGGCCTTTCCTGATGAGCACCGAGAACGGCCGGCAGATCTTTGTCATCGGCCACCCGGAGTACGACAAATACACGCTGGATGCGGAGTATAAGCGGGATGTTGCCAAGGGTCTGCCCATTGCAGTGCCCAAAAACTACTACCCCAACGATGATCCCAGCCAGCCGCCGCTCTTCCGCTGGCGCGCGCACGCCCATCTGCTGTATGAAAACTGGCTGAACTATTATGTCTACCAGAACACCCCCTATGATCTGGGAGAGATGCAGCGCGTGAAGCACTCTGAGGGGTGAACCCGCTCAGCCGCCTGCGGCAGCTCCCCCATGGGGAAGCCAGGTTTACGCACGACTGTTTTTCTGCCTCTCCTATCAGGGGAGGGGCAGTATTGGAAAGCAATAACGGAGAGGTATTTATGGGAATCGATAAGAATGAATGGGGCTTCCGGGTGGGACATCTGCCCCACGGGGAGCGCGATAAGATCAGTGATGTGCCGGGCGTGACAGTGGGCCATTGTACACTGGCGGATGGCGACATCCAGACCGGTGTGACCGCGCTGCTGCCCCACCCCGGGGATGTGTTCCATGACAAAGTGCTGGCGGCCTGCCATGTCATCAACGGCTTCGGCAAGACCACCGGCCTTGTCCAGATCGATGAGCTGGGCACGCTGGAGACCCCCATCCTGTTTACCAACACCCTGAGTGTGGGCACTGTGGAGACGGCGCTGGTCAAATATATGCTGGAGCGCAACCCCGATATCTGCGAGACCACCGGCAGTGTGAACCCGGTCGTCTGCGAGTGCAACGACAGCGGCCTGAACGATATCCGGGGCCTGCATGTCACCGAGGCGCATGTGGCTGCCGCTCTGGCAGACTGCAAAGCCGATTTCGCTGAGGGTGCAGTGGGTGCCGGACGCGGAATGCGCTGCCACGGGCTGAAAGGCGGCATCGGTTCTGCCTCCCGGCTGGTGGAGCTGGACGGTAAGTCCTACACCATCGGGGCAATGGTGCTCTCCAATCACGCCACCTTCGATGACCTCATCGTGGCGGGCACACCCATCCACGAGCTGCTGGAGGCCCGCATCCCGCCCCATGAGGACAAGGGCTCCATCATCACGGTGCTGGCAACAGATATCCCCCTGAGCGAGCGCCAGCTGCGGCGGCTCTGCCACCGGGCGCTGGTGGGGCTTTCCCGCACCGGCAGTGCCTGCGGCAACGGTTCGGGTGAGATCGTTCTGGCCTTTACCACGGCCAACCGGATGCCGCATTACTCGGACAAAGCCCTCCTGCCCATGGAGATGCTCCACGATGATGCCATCAACCCGCTGTTCCGGGCGGTGGCTGAGTGTGTGGAGGAAAGCGTCCTGAGCAGCCTGCTCCACGCCGAGACCGTCACCGGCTACCATGGCCGGACGGTGCAGTGCCTTTCCGACCTGTTGAAAAAATAATGTAAATAACAAGCCTTTCCGTATGGTGCACCTCGCAGTGTGACACCAGCGGAAAGGCTTGTTTTTTTATCGTTATCTTTATTTCTGCACCAGCGTGATGAATGCTTTCATCTGGGGGGTGAGCCATTTATCCCTGTGGTAGAACAGCTGCCGCCGCATCTCCACGCGGCAGGCGGGGACATTCAGGCGGGCCAGCGTTCCGGCGGCGAGGGCATTCTGTACGATGTACTCGGGCAGGAAGGAAAGCCCCATGCCGTGCTCGACCATCTGGCAGAGCAGGGAAGCACTGCCCAGCTCGAGAAAGGGCTTGATGGCCAGCCCCTGCGCTGCCATGCACTGGTCGAGGGCATCGCGGTAGCTCATGCCCCGCTCAGTCAGCAGAAACTCCTGCCCGGCCAGTTCCTGAAGCGTGACTTCCGCCTGCCCGGCCAATGGGTGCCCGGCGGGGGCCACCACGCAGATTGGCTCCGGCTCATCCACGGCCAGCACGAAGCTGGGCTGCAGCAGCGGCTTGTCCAGCGTGTAAGCCAGATCGATCTGATTGGAGCCCAGCATCTGGAGCATCTCATCGTCGGTGGCGGTGCGGAGCACCAGCTCCACCTGTGGGCAGAGGGCGTGATACCGCTGCAGCAGGTCGGGCAGAAAAGTGCTGCAGACCGAATCTGCCAGTGCCACCCGCAGGGTGCCGCTGACCTGCCGGGCAGGCTGCAGGGCCGCTTTGGCCTGCTCGGCTGTGGCCAGCAGGGAGCGGGCATAGGTCAGAAAGGTCTGCCCGGCATCGGTCAGGCGGACCGTTTTGCCCACCCGGTCGAAGAGCGGCGTTTCCAATTCGGCTTCCAGCTGGGCCACCTGCGCGGAGACTGCCGACTGGGAATACCCCAGCTCCCGTGCCGCACGGGAAAAGCTGTGCAGCTCCGCAATATGCAAAAAGGTGTTGATGGTACGCAGTTCCACGGCGGCACCTCTCAGCGGCGGGTGATGCCGGTCACGGTCAGAACAGCACCATCTACGACAAAATGGACTTCCAATCCCGAAAATTCCATTCCGTATACCCGCTCCGGGTCGTGCTGGTAGGAGGGGCGGGGGTCGTTTTCCAGCACGCCCCGCAGGCCGTCCCGCTCGGCAGCGGGTACGGCTTCCCACAGCTCCGGCGGGCATTCGACCCGCAGCCTGTGCGTCTGGGTCTGTGCCGTGAAGCCTGCCGCTGCATCCGGGTGACAGTCGGCGTAGGGGATGTAGGGCTTGATGTCGTAGATGGGGGTGCCGTCCATCAGGTCTGCGCCCCGCACGATGAGCACCGGGCCCACCTCGGGGCGGTGCTCGATGGCCTCCAGCCTGACGCTGGAAAGGCCCAGCGGATTGGGCCGGAAGGGGGAGCGGGTGGCAAACACGCCCATCCGGGTGTTGCCGCCCAGGCGCGGGGGCCGGACGGTGGGAGACCAGTTCTCCCGCACCGCGCCGGAGAACTGCCACACCAGCCAGATGTGGCTGAAATCCTCCAGCCCGCGCAGGGCATCGGCGTTGCGGTATTCCGGGGTGAAGATGATCTCGCCCCGCAGGCCGTCCACCAGCCCGCTCTGTCGGGGGATGCCGAACTTGGTGGGGAAGGCGGTGTGGATGTGTGCGATGACCTTCAGGGTCATGGTTTCGTTGCTCATATTATAAACCTCTGCAGAAGCCCACGGCTCTGCCCTCAATCTGGATCTCGTTCAACTGTGGCCCGGCATAGATCATGGGCGGGCAGACGGCGGCGTTGTCGGCCAGAAGCATAACGGTGTCGCCCTGCCGGTGAAAATGCTTTAAGGTGGCCTCGTCGCCGATCCGCACGGCGGCGATCTCGCCCTGCTCCACCTCGGGCTGGCAGCGGATGCAGACGATGTCACCATCGCAGATGGTGGGGGCCATGCTGCTGCCGTGGCAGGTCAGGGCAAAGTCGGCGTGCCATGCGGCAGGAACGCCGATGTAGCATTCGATGTTCTGTTCGGCGGTGATGGGGGAGCCGCAGGCAATGCTGCCCACCAGCGGTACCCGCACCATTTCGGGCAGGGGCTCAAACCCCGGCGGGACAAACGCAGTGTTTTCCAGCCCCATCAGCCATGCGGGGGTGGTCTCCAATGCAGCGGCAAACTCCTCCACCTTGGACTGCGGGATGTCGTTGACCCCTTTTTCCAGCTTGGTGATGGAGGATTTGGAACGGTAGCCCATCCGCTGGGCAAGCTCTTCCTGAGAGAGCCCCAGCTCGAGCCGACGCTGTAAGATACGGCGGGAAAGTTCTGACATGGCAGAGACCTCGCTTTTCCTGAAAAAGAATGTTCTGCCGTGAGTATATCAGAAAAGTTCTTAAAAATCAACGATTTTCGCGCGATTTTGGTAAAATAGTTGACAAAAAATCAACATCGAACTATAATACAACCAAAGATTGTGAAACGACGCGCAGAGATCCAGATGAAAGGAGAACCTTTGATGACAAATACCACACAGATCCGCGCCTACATTGAAAGCCAGGGCCTCAAGCTGGGCCATGTGGCACGGGTGCTGGGCATCAGCAGCAGCGCCCTGCATCAGAAGCTGAACGACGAGAGCGATTTCAAAGTCAGCGAAGCCGACCGTCTTTCTGCCATGCTGGGGCTGACCATGGAGCAGCGGGATGCCTGCTTCTTTGGCCCGGGCACCCGAATGTGCCAAAGAAAGGGGGCGGCGTGATGACCGCTGAACAGCGCAGAAAGACCCGGGAGGCCCTGCAGAACTACGGTACCCGCCAGTGGGCCCGCAGCCCGGCCAATTGGGGCTGGGCCCGGGCCATCCAGCAGACGCAGGAGTATTACCGCACCGCTGACCCCATCCGTGCAGGCCTGCTCCAGCTGCGCTACCTGGAGCGCCGCAAGGAGGAAGACGTGCTGGAGCGGCTCTGCATCGGACGCACCACCTACCAGAAAGCTCAGCTCGATCTGCTGAGCACCGTAGCCGTTTTTGCCGCCCGCTACGGTGCCCTGTGACGCAAAATGCCCCCGGACAGCCATCCGGGGGCATTGCAGTCAGCGCGTTTTCTTTTCCGGAGTATCGCAGTGCTGGTGGCAGGAGGCACAGTTGCCGCCGCAGCCTTCGCCTTTCCAGCCGCCCTGCTTGGAGATCCAGACCACTGCCAGGGCAAACAGCCCTGCCAGCACCAGAATGGTAATGATCCCACGAAGTGTCAGCATTGAAAAAACCTCTCTTTTTGCGCTGGAATGCGCAATTTCAGTATACACCATTTTGCGCAAAAGAGCAACTGCCTCGCAGTGGGAAAAAATTGCGAAAAAATCAAAATTAGGGCTTGCCAATCCACTTCGGTTGTGGTATAATTCTCTTGTTCCGATTCGGAGGATTAGCTCAGCTGGTTAGAGCACCTGCATCACACGCAGGGGGTCTGGGGTTCGAGTCCCTAATTCTCCACCATACAGTTCGTACTCGAACCCGATTCTTTATGAAAAAGGGTTTGGGTACGTTTTTTGTTTATCGGAAGTTCTGCGGAAGGACTACTCGGAACGGTAAACGAGCAAAGGCAGGGTATCACTATGATAGTGGTATCCTGCCTTTTGCTTTGCGGAATCAAGTTCGCTTTGTGCGAACTTGGTCGTCCCCCTATATGGCGCGTTTGGGAGTAGTCGCTGCGTACGTGCGTACCGGGAGCCTGTACACCTCTGACAAGGTGTAACACACTAGACTTTGTGCCAAAGTCTGTGTGCCAAGGGGTCAAGCCCCTTAGAATCCCTGCGGAGCGTGTACGCACGTACGCAGAAAAATGGCAAAATTTCACTATATCGGGGTGTTCTTTCATGGTGGAGTGTGGTATACTCGGCTTAGCCCAGTAAATCGGAGTTTGACGAGGTAAAAGAATATGAATGGAAAACATCTATTTCTTACATCTGCAGGGTTGACCGATAAGATGAAAGAGAAATTCTTTGATATTATTGGAAAGTGTCCGAAGGATGTGAAAGTGCTTTATATTCCAACAGCTGGCATTGAAACAGATGGTGCAAGAGAGTCGCTTGCAATATGTTTTCATGAACTCTTTCTAATGGGAATTCAGTACGAAAATATATTAGTGTACAATCTGGAATTAATTCTTTCAAAAGACTATCAAAGAACCTATTCTTCGTATGTTACAACCCCGTTTATGCTTACAAGGCTATTAACTTTTGAAGAATTAAACCAATTTGATGCTGTTTTTGTCAGTGGTGGTGATGTATCTGTGCTTTGTCGTGAAATGTCTAGAACTGGTTTTGATAGAATACTTAATAATGCAATTAAAAACGGACTTATATATGTCGGAATCAGTGCAGGAAGTATGTATGCGGCGGGAAATTTAACAGATGGATTACATATTATTGACAATCCTATTATCCCCCATTGGAATGGTTCTGAAACAACAGTATTACCGAACGGCAAAGATGAGATTAAGCTTGCTGATGGAAAAGCTGTTTATGTAGAGGATAATTACATGAGTGTAATATGATGCACATGTAGGATTAGTCAAATTCCAGTTTGCCGTACTCGTTCCAGCAGGGTTTGGGGCAG
Organism: Faecalibacterium sp. Marseille-Q4164; assembly: GCF_017377545.1. Taxonomy (NCBI): domain Bacteria; kingdom Bacillati; phylum Bacillota; class Clostridia; order Eubacteriales; family Oscillospiraceae; genus Faecalibacterium; species Faecalibacterium sp. Marseille-Q4164. The sequence continues at coordinate 50,626 of NZ_JAFREJ010000012.1, forward strand.
GCACGCCCCAACAAGAAGCTGTCCCAAAGGGGCAAGAATTTTCAAGAATTGAAAATTTGTGGCCACGGGACGATTCTTGCTCTCACCTTTTTCGCTGCGTTTCGCAATTTTCGCATTTCAATCTGCTCGCAGATTGTTGACAAGCTGCGCTTGACCCGATACTATAAAGGCAAGTCGAATACACGCCAAGGAGGTGCAACCATGACCGCCGTAATCTACGCCCGCTATTCATCCGACAGCCAGCGTGAAGCGTCCATTGAGGGACAGCTGCGCGACTGCAAGGACTACGCCGAGAAGAACGGCATCACCGTGGTCGGCACCTACATTGACCGTGCCTACTCTGCCAAGACAGATGACCGCCCAGACTTTCAGCGGATGATTAAGGACAGCGCGAAGAAAATCTTCGATGTAGTTCTGGTCTGGAAGCTGGACCGCTTTGCCCGGAACCGATTCGATGCCGTGAACTACAAGTACCAGCTGGAAAAGAACGGTGTCCATCTGGTGTCTGCCATGGAACCCATTTCGCAGGGGCCTGAAGGCATTATGGTGGAGAGTATGCTGATTGGCATGGCGGAATACTATTCCGCCGAGCTTGCCCTGAAAGTGGCGCGCGGTGAGCGCGAAAACGCCCTCCAGTGCAAGTACAACGGCGGTGTGGTGCCGCTGGGTTTCACCATTGGCAAGGAGGACAGGCTGTACCATATCGACCCGGAGACGGCTCCCATCGTGCAGGAGATCTTCACCCGGTATGCCGACGGCGAACCGGCCGAGAAGATTGCAGCATCCCTGAACGAGCGCGGTCTGCGTACCCGCACCGGGAAGCCGTTCGTGAAGAACAGCTTCTTCCAGATCTTCCGCAACCGCCGCTATATCGGCGAATACCGCTACAAGGACATTGTGACGCCGGGCGGCATTCCGGCCATTGTTGACCAGGACCTGTTTGACCGGGTGCAGCAGCGTTTTGAGCAGAACAGGATCGCCCATGGTCGGCCTGCAAAAGAGGATGTGAGCTATCTGCTGACCACCAAGCTGTTCTGTGGCAAGTGCGGCACCCTGATGGGTGGCGAAAGCGGCACCAGCCACATGGGAAACACCTACTATTACTACAAGTGCGGCAACGCCAAACGCCACGGCAAGGCGCACTGCGACCTGAAAGCCATCCGCAAGGAGCCGCTAGAGCGGTTTGTGGTGGAGACTGCCATTAAGGTGATTTTCAGTGATGAAATCATCGAACGGCTGATAGATTTGGTCATGGAAGCCCAGCAGAAGGAGAACACCCGGCTGCCTGTCCTGAAAGACCAGCTCAGGGACACAGAGAAGCGGCTGGCAAACCTTCTGGAAGCCATTGAACAGGGCATCCTGACCCCGACCACCAAGCAGCGTTTGGACGAGCTGGAAGCCCGGAAAGAAGCTCTGAACACCAGCATTCTGGAAGAAGAGCTGAAAAAGCCCGTCTTGACCCGTGAGTGGATTCGGTTCTGGCTTGAAAAATTCCGCAAGGGTGACGTGGGCAGCACGGAACACCAGCGGCAGATCATTGATACCTTTGTCAACTCGGTCTACGTCTTTGATGACCGGGTCGTGCTCAACTTCAACTTCACGGACGATGCCAAAACGGTCACCCGTGAGGAAGTGTTGGGTTCGAGTGCTGTGGACAATGCTCCACCATACAGTTTGTACCCGAACCCGATTCTTTACGAAAAAGGGTTCGGGTACTTTTTTGTTTCACAAGATGTTCTCTATGCCGAGAGTATGCAGAACGGTAAACAGGAACGAACAAAGGCAGGATATCATCATGGCGATGGTATCCTGCCTTTTATATACGATATGGTATTGGGGGCGACCGCTGCGCACAAAGCGCCTTAAGCCCCTGTGTTTGCTTCGGTCAGCACAAAGGTCAGCTCCGCTGTGGCAGCGCACTTGCCATCCACATAAGCAGACGCTTTCCCGATGCCCACAGGGCCGCGCTGTTCCACCAGCTCACAATGGAGCGTAAGAACATCCCCTGGGGTGACCTGTTTGCGGAAGCGGGCATTCTTGATGCCGCCGAAGAGGGCCAGTTTGCCTTTGTTTTCGGGAACGCTCAACGCCGCCACGGCTCCGGTCTGGGCCAGTGCTTCCAGGATCAGCACCCCCGGCATGACCGGTTGGCCCGGGAAGTGACCGCAGAAGAATTCTTCATTGCGGGATACGCACTTGCGGCCAATGGCCCACTGCCCCGGCTCATAGTCCAGGATACGGTCCACGAGGGCAAAGGGGTAGCGGTGGGGCAGAAGGGCTGCGATCTGCTCACTGTTCAGGGTGTTTGCGTTCTCCCGCACGGTGCGCGGTTCTGCCATGGCTCAGCCCTCCCATCTGCGCAGGGCGATGCAGGCGTTGTGCCCGCCAAAGCCCAGGCTGTTGCTCAGTGCGTAGGTCATGGCCTGTGCACGGCCTGCATTGGGCACATAGTCCAGATCGCATTCCGGATCAGGCTGCTCGTAGTGGATGGTGGGCGGGGCAAACTGGTCTCGCAGGGCCAGTGCCGTGAACACGGCCTCGATGCCGCCCGCACCGCCTAGCAGGTGGCCGGTCATGCTCTTGGTGCTGACCACGGTCAGCTGCTTTGCGTGTTCACCGAACACGGCATGGATGGCAGCCGTCTCGCAGGCATCGTTCATGTGGGTGCCGGTGCCGTGGGCGTTGATGTGATCCACCTGCTCCGGGGTAATGCCTGCATCGGCCAGTGTCAGCTTCATGCAGTCGATGGCACCTGTGCCGCCGGGAGCCGGTGCGGTAAAGTGGTAAGCATCGCAATTGGCACCATAGCCCACCACCTCGGCGTAAATATGCGCACCGCGTGCCCGGGCGTGCTCCAGCTCTTCCAGAACCAGCACACCGCTGCCCTCGCCCATCACAAAGCCGCCGCGGCGGGCATCAAAGGGCAGGCTGGCAGCATCCGGGTCGGTGGCGGTGGAAAGCGCCTTCATGCTGGTAAAACCGCCGATGCCCAGCGGGCTGATGCAGCTTTCGGCACCGCCGCAGACCATGGCAGTCTCGTAACCGTCCCGGATGCGGTGGAAGGCATCGCCCACAGCATTGGTGCCGCCGGCGCAGGCCGTGACCGGGCAGGTGCACATGCCCTTCAGGCCAAAGCGGATGGCCACCTGTGCCGCCGCCATGTTGGCAATGGACATAGGCACAAAGTAGGGGCTGACCTTCTCCATGCCTTTTTCTTCCCCGCGGGTGTGCTGCTCCTCGATGGTGGGCAGGCCGCCAATGCCGCTGGAAAGGACCACACCGATGTTTTTGGCCTCTGCTTCCGTGTTCAGGCCGCTGTCGGCAATGGCTTCGGCTGCAGCAGCCAGTGCCAACAGGGTGAAACGGGCCATCTTGCGGGCTTCCTTTTTGTCCACAACGGTCTCGGGGTCAAAGTTTTTCACTTCACCGGCCAGCTTGCACTTGAAATCGGTGGTGTCAAACTGGGTGATGGGGCCAATGCCGCACCGGCCTGCCTTTGCGGCAGCCCAGCTGTCGGCAGCAGTGTTGCCCAGCGGATTCACGGTGCCCAGACCGGTGATCACGACTCTGCGTTTTTCCATAGAGAATTTCTCCTTTTACATTGCCATGCCGCCGTCCACACAGAGCACCTGCCCGGTGAGATAGCTGCTTTGTTCTGCGGCAAAAAACGCCACCGCGTTTGCCACGTCCTCCGGCTGGCCTGCGCGGCCTGCCGGGATGCCCTTTGCCATTTCGGTGCGGACAGCCTCCGGCAGGGCGGCGGTCATATCAGTTTCAATAAAGCCGGGCGCAACAGCGTTTACTGTCACATTGCGGCTGGCCAGCTCCCGGGCCAGGCTTTTGGTCAGGCCGATGAGCCCGGCCTTGCTGGCGGCGTAATTCGTCTGGCCTGCATTGCCCCGCAGGGCAACGACGCTGCTCAGATTGACAATCCGGCCCCAGCGCTGGCGCACCATCCGGCGGGCCGCTTCTTTGCAGCAGAGGAACGCACCCTTGAGGTTTGCGTCCAGCACAGCATCAAAGTCTGCTTCGGACATGCGCAGGATCAGGTTGTCCCGGGTGATGCCTGCATTGTTCACAAGGATATCCACCCGGCCAAAGGCGTTCACCGCCTCCTCAAAGAGCTTTTTGCAGCCCTCGGCGGTGGAAACATCGGCCTGCACGGCCACAGCCTGCGCGCCCTCGGCCCTGCAGAGAGACACGGTCTCAGCAGCGGCCGCTTCGCCGTGGCAGTAGTTGACCACCACATGGCAGCCCTGCCGGGCAAGCTGTACGCACACGGCCCGGCCGATTCCCCGGCTTCCGCCGGTCACAACGGCGGTACGGATGATGGTTTCTTCGTTCATTGTTCTTCCTTCCATGCGTTCAGAACGGTGTCCAGCTGCGCCGGGGTCTCCACCGACACACAAGTCACACCGGGCAGAGTCTTTTTCACAAAGCCAGAGAGCGCATTGCCGGGGCCGACCTCCAGAATGTGATCCACACCCAGCTCACCCAGACGGTGCAGGGTGTCCTCCATGTAGACACTGCTCTGCACCTGCCGGACCAGCAGGGCCGGGATGCTGTCGCTCTCGGCTTTTTCACGGCCCAGGCAGTTGAACAGCACCGGAACGCTCATTTCGCCAAAGGGTTCGGCGGCAAAGCGCTTTGCCAGTGCATCTCCGGCGGGAGCCATCAGACGGGTGTGGAACGGGCCGCTCACCTTGAGCGGGATGCACCGGCGGGCACCGGCCTGCTTTGCAAGCTCTGCAGCCTTGTCCACTGCGGCCTTTTCGCCGCCAATGACCAGCTGGCCCGGGCAATTGTAGTTGCAGATCTGCACACAGCCCAGTGCGGATGCCTGCTCACAGCATTCTGCAAGGGGGACCCGGTCGAGGTTCAGCACTGCGGTCATGCCGCAGTCGATGCCGCTGGCCGCGTCGGCCATGGCTTTGCCGCGGTAGGCTGCCAGCTCAATGGCCTGCTTGGCGGTGAATACACCGGCGGCTTCCAGCGCGGAATATTCGCCCAGAGAGAGACCGGCCACATAAGCGGGCTTGACCCCCTGCTCGGCCAGAACGGCGGATACGCCGCAGGCAAAGGCCACCATGCAGGGCTGGGTGTATTCGGTCTGATTCAGAACGCCGTCCGGGTCGTCGAAGCAGACGCGGTGCAGATCAAACGGAAGGTCTGCAGCGTCGAACGCGGCACGGAAAGCGGAAGATGCTTCGTAAAATTCTTTGCCCATGCCGGGGTGCTGGGCACCCTGACCGGCATACAAAACAGCAAGCTTCATCGGTTTTGCCTCCATTCGGTCACAAGTTCATCCATCAGCTCACGGACAGTGTACATCCGGTCCAGCCTGCCCACATTGGCCCCGCAGAAGAAAAGTCCTTCCTCCAGGTTGCCCTTGACCGCTTCGATCAGTGCATGGGTGATGCAGTAGGGCACCTTGGCAGGATCGCAGGTCTTCAGGCAGCGGGCACAGTGCCGGGGCGGGAAGCGTCTGCCCTCTGCCATGGCCTGCACCAGCGGCGTGTTCAGCGCCCGGCCCGGCATTCCGACCGGGCTGTGGATGATGCGCACATCCTCAGAACCTGCGTTCAGCAGAACGTCCTTGTACCCCTGGGATGCATCGCACTCGTAGGTGGTGATAAAGCGGGTGGCAAGCTGAACGCCTGCGGCACCCAGTCTGGTAAAGTGAGCCAGATCGGCCCCGGTGTACACGCCGCCCGCCACAAACACGGGGATGCTGTGGCCGAACTGCGCCTCATAGGGCTTTACCTCGGCCAGCACCTCCGGCAGGATCTCGTCCAGTGTCTGGCAGGTTCCGGAGAACAGGTCCTGCTCCGCAAAGCCGAGATGACCGCCTGCCTTGCAGCCTTCAATGACCACAAAATCAGCGGTGCGGCCGAACTCCTTGGCCCAGCGGCGCAGGATGAGCTTTGCCGCCCGCCCGCTGGAAACGATGGGTGCGATGGCGACCTCCATCGTGTTCACAAGGCCGGGCAGCTCCAGCGGCAGACCAGCACCGGACACCACAGCGTCCACGCCCGCTTCCACAGCGGTGCGGATGGCGGCGGCATAGTCCTGCGTGGCCACCATTGCATTGATGGCCACCATACCGGCACCGTTTGCGATCTGCTTTGCCTTCCGGATCTCAGCGGTCAGGGCGCGGTGGTTGGCGCTGGCCGGGTCACGGGCAAAGTCCGGCTCCCGGTAGCCTGCATCGGCGGTGGAGATACACCCCATGCCGCCGCAGGCCGCCACGGCACCGGCCAGCCCGCCCAGAGAAACGCCCACGCCCATGCCGCCCTGCAGGATGGGCACAGACAGGGTTTTCTTTCCGAGCGTCAGCATTCCTCGCTCAGCGCGTGGATACGCTGCCTCCCGCCGTTCCACAGGTCATCCAGAATGTCCGCCACAGGGCGCACCTCGTGGAGCATTCCGGCCACCTGACCGGCCATCAGACTGCCGGTGGAGGTGTCGCCTTCAAACACGGCCCGGCGCAGACTGCCCAGGGTGTACTTTTCCAGCTCCATCTTATCGGCACCGGCCTTTTCCTGCCGGACATATTCACGGCTCATCCGGTTTTTCAGAACCCGGACCGGGGAACCGCCGATGCGTCCGGTCACGATGGTGTCGCTGTCCTTGGCATTGAGCAGGGCAGCCTTGTAGTTTTCGTGGATGGGGCACTCCTCGCTCACCAGCAGGCAGGTGCCCACCTGCACGCCGCAGGCACCCAGCGCAAGGGCTGCTGCCAGCTGACGGCCATCGGCAATGCCGCCCGCCGCAATGACGGGCAGATCCACTGCGTCCACCACCTGCGGCACCAGCGCCATGGTGGCCATCTCGCCCACATGGCCGCCGCTCTCGGTCCCTTCGGCGATCACGGCATCGATGCCCAGCTTCTCCAGATGCTTTGCCAGCACAGCGGCAGCCACCACGGGGATCACCTTGATGCCCGCCGCTTTCCACATGGGAACATATTTGCCCGGGTTGCCTGCGCCGGTGGTGACCACCTGCACGCCTTCTTCCACAACGATCTGGGCAAACTCATCTGCCTGCGGGTGCATCAGCATGATGTTCACGCCAAAGGGCTTGTCAGTGAGCTGTTTGCACCGGCGGATATTTTCGCGCAGGGTGTCGGCATTCATGCCGCCTGCACCGATGATGCCCAGTGCACCTGCATTGGAGCAGGCGGCGGCAAACTCACCGGTGGCAATGTTTGCCATGCCGCCCTGGATGATGGGGTATTTCGTTCCTAAGATCTCGTTCAGTAATTTCATATGATGTTTCCAGTCAGCGGGCCGGAGTTTCTCTGTGGGCTGTCCGTTGGAATAGCCCGTTTTGAGAAAGCTGCCGGAACGCTGACGCATTCACTCTTTGTATTGCAGGATCGCGCCGCCCCAGGTCAGGCCGCCGCCAAAGCCGATGCAGGCCAGCGGTCTGCCCGGGGTCAGCTGCCCGCTCTCGGCCAGCTCGTTGAGGGCGACCGGAATGCTGGCGGCGCTGGTGTTGCCGTGGCGATCCATGTTCTTATAAAATTTTGCCGGGTCGGCCTGCAGGGCCTTGATGCAGTGGTCGATGATGCGGCTGTTGGCCTGATGGCAGACCACCCACGACAGATCCTCGAGGGTCAGCCGGGTCTCGTCCAGCACCGTGTGCAGGCACTTGGGCAGGGCATCCACGGCAAAGCGGAATACCGCCTTGCCGTCCATGGTGATGGGGGCAGAGCCTTCCCGGCTCGGCCCGCCCGCATGGAGGACATCACTGCCGCGTGCCCCCAGCGTCAACGCAAAGGGGGTATCTGCCAGCCGGAAAATGGCGGCTCCGGCCCCGTCGCCGAACAGCACGCAGGTGGAGCGGTCGGTGGGGTCCATCAGGCGGGAAAGCGCTTCGCACCCGATGACGAGGGCATACTGCCCGCCCAAAGTTGTCAGCATTCCCCGCGCCACGGCCATGCCATAGAGAAAACCGGAACAGGCAGCGTTGATGTCCAGCGCGGGACGGTTTTCGGGCAGGCCCAGCGCTGCCTGTACCTGACAGGCCACGCTGGGGGTGGCATCCGGGGCAGAAAGGGTCGCGCAGACACAGCAGGCAATGTCCGCCGGGGCAAGGCCGCTGCGGTCAAGGGCCTGCCGCGCAGCCGCAATGGCCAGTGTGGCGGCAGATTCGTCCTCGGTGCACCAGTGCCGGGTGCGGATGCCGGTGCGGCTGGTGATCCATGCGTCACTGGTATCCACCATGCGGCTCAGCGCGTCATTGGTGATCGTCCGTCCGGGAAGTGCCCCGCCGGTGGCGATCAGCTGTAAACCATTCATGCGTTCCTCGTTTCTCCGATCTGGCGGTACTTTTTATAGCGCTGATCGGCCAGCTGCCGGTCACTCATGCGGCACAATTCTTTCAGGTGGGCGCGCAGAGCGGCATCCATGCGCTCAAACAGGGCCGCGTGGCAGCGCTGGGCACCGCCCACCGGCTCCGGGATCACTTCTTCCACGATGCCGCCGCGGTACAGATCCTGCGCCGTCAGCTTCATCATCTCACAGGCCTCGCCGCTGCGGGAGGAGTCCTTCCACAGGATGCTTGCAAAGCCCTCGGGGCTCAGCACTGAGTAGACCGCGTTTTCCAGCATGAGGATGTGGTTGGCCACACCCAGTGCCAGCGCGCCGCCGGAAGAGCCCTCGCCGGTGACCACGGCGATGACCGGCACCGTCAGGCCGCTCATCTCCATCAGGTTCCGGGCAATGGCCTCGCCCTGCCCCCGCTCCTCGGCATCCTTGCCGGGGTAAGCGCCCGGCGTGTCGATAAAGGTGATGATGGGACGGCCGAATTTTTCAGCCTGCTTCATCAGGCGCAGAGCCTTGCGGTAACCCTCCGGCCCCGGCATTCCAAAGTTGCAGGCCAGATTTTCCTCCAGCGTGGAGCCCTTGCGGTGGCCGATGACCGTCACCGGCATTCCGTGGAAACGGGCCACGCCGCCCAGAATGGCCGCGTCCTCCTTGCACTGCCGGTCGCCGCGCTGCTCAAAGAAATCCGTGAACAGGGCAGAGATCGTCTCGTCGATGTGCGGACGCTCCGGGTGACGGGCCAGAAAGACCCGATCCTCGGCAGTCAGCGGGCCGCAGGAGCGCAGGATCTCGTCCTCTTCCACCGCCAGCTCTGCCAGTTCGGACGCATGGGCGGTGATGGCCTCCATGTCACTGCCACTGCCCTTCAGCGCGGCGATCTGTGCGTCCAGCGGGGCCAGCTGCTCCAAAATATCTTTTATCATTCGTGTTTCCCTCCGGCATGAAGCTGCAGGACCTGGATCAGCGTATCCCGCAGCTGACTGCGGGGCACCACCTGATCCACAAAGCCGTGTTCCATCTGGAATTCGCTGCGCTGGAACCCGGCGGGCAGTTTTTCACCGATGGTCTGCTCAATGACACGGGGGCCGGCAAAGCCGATGAGTGCCCCCGGTTCGGCCAGCATGATATCGCCCAGGCTTGCAAAGCTGGCGGTCACGCCGCCGGTGGTGGGGTGGGTCAGCACGCTGACGTACAACCCGCCCTTTGCCGAAAAGCGCTGGATGGCGGCGCTGGTCTTGGCCATCTGCATCAGGCTGAAAATGCCCTCCTGCATCCGCGCGCCGCCGCTGGCCGAAAAGATGACCAGAGGCAGGCGCTTGGCAGTGGCGTACTCCACGGCGCGGGTGATTTTCTCGCCCACAGCCGTGCTCATGCTGCCCATAAAGAACCGGCTGTCCAACACGGCTGTCACACAGGCTACGCCGCCAATGCGGCCGACGGCGGTGACAGCAGCCTCGTGCAGGCCGGTCTTGTTCTGGGCAGCGGCAAGTTTTTCCCCGTATCCGGGGAAGTTCAGCACATCCTGCGGATCAAGGTCAGCGTCCAGTTCCCGGAAGCTGCCGTGATCCAGCACCAGACTGAGCCGGTAATACCCGCCAATGGGCATGTGATAGCCGCAGTTGGGGCAGACATACAGGCTTTTGCCCCACAGGGTGCGGGCAGCGCGGCGGCCGCACTGCTTGCACTCCACAAACTGCGGCTCGTGCCAGACAGCTCCGGCATCCCGCTTGGCCTTCAGCTGGAAAGTGCGCTCCCGCATCCGGTTGGGGAGCAGATCTCGGATATCATTCATCGCATGTTTCCTCAGATATGTGCGGTGATGTAGTTGTAGATGTCACCCACGGTCTTGAGCTTTGCCAGCTCCTCGTCCGGGATGGACACACCGCAGGCATCCTCCAGCGCCATGTTCAGCTCCACGGCATCCAGGCTGTCGGCCTCCAGATCCTCGGTCAGGCTGGCCTCCATGGTCACCTTGTCCTCCTCGCAGTTCAGGGTGTCAACAACGATCTTCTTCATTTCTTCAAACGTCATGGTAATATTCTCCTTTGATTGGTTTGTATTTTTATTATCTAAAAAGTTTGAGGTTTCTTGCGAACACGACCATTATATCTGAATCGTCGGATAAGTCAAGAATAATAGCTAAAATATTTTATCTTTTACAATTCTGACACACTTTCCTCCACAGGGGCAGTTCCTCTTTTCCATTGCCCTTTTTCCCCAAACGTGCTAATATGGGTTCAGCACTCAGACAAGAAGGAACGAAAGGATGGATCCCATGAAATTCAGCGAAATGAGTTATACCCGCCCGGACATTGATGCCCTGCTGGGCCAGTGCAAGGCGCTGGCCGCCAAGGCCGCCGGGGCTGCCAGCGGCGAGGAGCTGGTGAATGTTTACTACGAGCAGAGCCGCGCCTTTGCCGATTACAGCACCGCCGCACAGCTGGCAAGCATCCACTACACCTGCGACACCCGTGACGCTTATTGGAAGGCCGAGCAGGACTTCTTTGATGCCAACGGTCCCGCCGTGGAGAACGCACGGGTGGAGATCAGCCGGGCATTTCTGGCCAACGCCCATGTGGACGCGCTGACCGAAGCCTTTGGCACCACCTGCGTGGCCGGTATGAAGAACGCCGTGCTGGGCATGGATGACCGCACCGTGGAGCTGCAGAAGGAGTACAACGCCCTTGTCAGCCAGTACCAGCAGGTGTACGGCGGCGCACTGGTCGAGTTTGACGGCAAGCAGCTGACCATTCCCCAGCTGGGCCCCTATAAGGAGAATCTGGACCCTGCCGTCCGCCGCGCCGCCTACGAGGCCGAGGCTGCGTATTTTGATGCCCACCGTGACGAGCTGGATGGCCTGTACACCAAGATCGTCAAGAACCTGAACGCACAGGCGCAGATCCTGGGCTACCACGATTACAGCGAGCTTTCCTATGTACGGATGAACCGCATCGGCTACGGCCCTGCCGAGATCCGGAAGTTCCGCGACCAGGTGGCCAGCGATGTGGTGCCCGAGCTGAAAAAGGTGATCGAGCTGCGCTGCAAGCGCACCGGCATCTCCCACCTGACCTTCTCCGACCTGCCTGTGGCGTTTCAGGACGGCAACCCCTCTCCCATCCCCGGCTACGATGCCCGGATGGCCGCCGCCCGCACCATGTACCACGAGCTGAGCCCCGAGACCGCAGAATTCATTGACTTCATGCAGGACAACGAGCTGTTCGACGTGGAGAGCCGCCCCGGCAAGATGTCCGGCGGCTATATGACCAGCCTGCCCACCTACAAGGCCCCCTTCATCTTTGCCAACTGGAACAACACCTCTGCTGACGTGGACGTGCTGACCCACGAGTGCGGCCACGCCTTTGAGGGCTATGTGGCCGAGCGTGACCCCAAGGTCCCCGCAGACCTCGAGTGCCCCGGCATGGAGAGCGCCGAGATCCATTCCATGGCCATGGAGTTCCTGACGGCTCCCTGGCACCATCTGCTCTTTGGCAAGGACACTGAGAAATACGCCCTGCTCCACGCCGAGGACAGCTTCCTCTTCCTGGCCTATGGCTGCATCGTGGACGAGTTCCAGCACAGGATGTACCAGAACCCCGACCTCACCCCGGACGAGCGCAACGCCGTCTGGCTGGAACTGGAGCACAAGTACCGCCCCTGGATCGATTTCGACAACCTGCCCTTCTATGGCCGCGGTGCCGGCTGGCAGCGCCAGCTCCACATCTATGAGTGCCCCTTCTACTATATTGATTACTGCCTGTCCACCATGGCAGCACTGCAGTTCTTCCTGCTGAGCCTCAAGGACCACAAGGATGCCTGGGAGCGCTACCTCAAGCTGGTGCGCCGCGCCGGTCTGGCCAGCTACACGGAGCTGATGCAGACCGCCGGGCTGAAGGTTCCCTTTGAGGATGGCTCGATCAAGGCCATCGCCCAGCAGATGGGCCAGTGGATCGCAGAGCATCAGGTGTAAGGCTTAACCCCCCAGGCTCGCATTCGCTCGCCAGCCCCCCTAGTAGTGGGGCCTTTGGCATATAGGAAAACTCGCAGAGCTTTCCGTAACGCCAGGGCCGCCCCTATTAGGGGCGGTGGCAATGCGAAGCATTGACGGTGGGGTTTACCTCTTGCCAAACCCGCTCTTTTCTATTATTATAGAACCAACAAGATCCCATTGCGGGGTGTGAAAAGGAGCGGTATTGCAATATGGCAGAACAAAAGATCAAGGGTGTCAAAAAGTTTTTTGAGGAGTTCAAGGCCTTTGCCATGCGCGGCAACGTGCTGGATATGGCAGTTGGTGTGGTCGTCGGCTCGGCATTCACGGCAATCGTGAATTCTCTGGTGGGCGATGTCATCAATCCGCTGATCGGTCTGTTCTTCAACAACGATTTCTCTGAAGTTGTTGTCAAGATCGGCGATGTTGATCTGAAGATCGGCTCGTTCATCAGCGCGATCATCAATTTCCTGATCGTTGCCTTTGTGCTGTTCCTGGTGCTGAAGGCCTTCAACGCCGTGTTCAACAAGAAGAAGGAAGAGGCCGAGGAAGCTCCTGCGGAGCCGACCACCAAGGTCTGCCCCTACTGCCAGAGCGAGATCTCCATCAAGGCCGTGCGCTGCCCCCAGTGCACCTCCAAGCTGGAAGGCTTCCCCGAGATCAACGACTGAGTTCCCTGAAAAAGCACAGCGCCCCCGTTCACTGTAAGATCGCAGTGAGCGGGGGCGCTTTCTTGTGAATAGGAGGTCGATTTTATAGCAAATACAGACTATGGATATATCAGGGTTAGCACGCGGGAACAGAATGAAGCGCGCCAGAAACTGGCGCTGCGCGCCTTCGGAATTCCGGAGCAGAACATTTACCTTGATAAGCAGTCCGGCAAGGATTTTGACCGTCCACAGTATCAGGCACTTTTGCGCCGCATCAAAAAAGACGATGTGCTCTATGTCAAAAGCATTGACCGGCTGGGCCGCAATTACGACGAGATTCTGGCGCAGTGGAGGTATCTGACCAAAGACAGGGAGGTGGATATCGTTGTGCTGGACATGCCGCTGCTGGACACCCGACGCGGCAAAGATCTGATGGGAACATTCCTGGGTGATATCGTTTTGCAAGTGCTCTCCTTTGTGGCAGAAAACGAGCGCTCCAATATCCGTCAGCGGCAGGCTGAGGGAATTGCTGCTGCAAAAGCCAGAGGGGTTCGTCTGGGCAGACCGCCAAAGCCGTTGCCGAAGTCGTTTTTTCTGGCGGTCGAACGTTGGAAAAAAGGAGAACTTTCCGGCAAGCAAGCCGCAGAAGCGTGCAGTATGCCTGTGAGCAGCTTTTATTATCGGGCGAAAAAGCAGGAGAAAGAGAAGCCTCTCTAAAAAGGTGTACTTTTCCGCAAGTGGTTATTTTCAGACAAACAATGATTATTATAGCACAGTTTCCTCTAAAATCTACATATATTGAGTGATTTTGCAAGCACTTGCACAGAAGTATCCTCTGTGCCGTGGATTTTAAAAAAGTACACTTTCTTGAAATCCGGAGGAATCTATGCAGTTCAATTCGTTTTTGTTCATCCTGTGCTTTCTGCCCCTTGTCCTACTGGGCTATTTTACGCTGGGGCGTGTCCATCCTGTATGGAACAAACTTGTGCTTATCGGAGCCAGCCTGTTTTTCTATGCGTATGCTGAACCGAGAACACTGCTGCCCCTTGGGCTGAGCCTGCTGGTCAATTATATCTTTTCAAAACTGCTTGAGAGCGAAAAGCTCCGTTGGCGGCGTTTTTTCCTGGCAGTACCGGTCTGCATCAATGCTGCGCTGCTGCTCTATTTTAAGTACCTCAACTTTGCAATCACCAATTACAATGCACTGTTCCATACAGAACATGCCCTGAAAACTCTGCTTCTGCCAGTGGGCATCAGTTTTTTCACGTTCCAACAAATCGCATATCTTGTCTCGGTGTACCGTAAGGAACTGCTCAAAGCAGACTTGATCGATTATCTGGCCTACATCACATATTTTCCCAAGCTGCTGATGGGCCCGCTGATGGAACCGGTGGACTTTGTGGAGCAGCTCAATGATCTTGACCGAAAAAAGATCAACTGGGACAACCTGGCCTGCGGTGTAAAAATTTTCAGCTTCGGCCTGTTCAAGAAGGTCATGCTTGCTGACACCTTTGCTGCAGCTGTCGCATGGGGGTACAGTAACCTTGGCGTGGCCACAGCAATGGACTGGCTTTTGGTGATGCTGTTTTATACGTTTGAGATCTATTTTGATTTCAGCGGTTACAGTGATATGGCTGTTGGTGTTTCCATGATGTTGAACATCGATCTCCCTATCAACTTCGATTCGCCCTACAAAGCGCTGTCTATCCGTGATTTCTGGAAGCGCTGGCATATCTCGCTGACGAAGTTCTTTACGAAATATGTCTATATTCCACTGGGCGGCAGTCGGAAAGGCCTGTTCTTTACATATTTGAACACCATGATCATTTTTGTTATCAGCGGTATATGGCATGGTGCGAACTGGACGTTCCTGCTCTGGGGCATTCTGCATGGCCTGATGATGGTATTTGACCGGATATTCGGAAAGCTGGAGGAAAAGATTTTTGAGCCTGTCCGCTGGGCAGTTTCCTTTTTCTGCGTCAATGTCCTCTGGCTGCTGTTCCGCTCAGATTCCATCGGACAATGGAAGCAGATCATCAAAACGATTGCACAGTTTAACAGCACCTCGATCAGTGAGGGTCTGCTCAACAGCTTTGTTCTACCAGAGGCAGGCTTCCTGACAGATGTGCTCCATATCGGCAGACTGACCAACGGAATGCACGGCTTCTGGATGCTGTTGTTTGTTTTTGGCTCCCTGTTACTCTGCCTTGTTCCTGAAAACAATTATAAGAAACGGATGCAGAACTCTGGTTTTACGATGTTGTTGGCGGCAGTTGCCTTTGTCTGGAGCTTTATCTGCCTGAGTGCGGAATCTGTATTCGTTTATTTCAATTTCTGAGGAGAGGGGAATCTTGCATGAAAGCAAAAACATGGCTGGCCGGATGGGCTGTTCTTGTGGTAGCGGCCCTTGGTCTGATCGGATATGAAGTCTATAAAGTCGATCCTTATTTTCATTATCACAAGCCGGATACCAGCGCCTATTACTATGTGCTGAACAACCAGCGCAGCCAGAATGACGGTATCAGCAAGCACTTTGATTATAACGCCTTGATCACCGGAACCTCTATGACGGAAAATTTCAAGACCTCGGAGCTTGATGAGATCTTCGATGTCCACTCTATCAAGGTTTCCTATTCCGGCGGTTCCTACAAGGAGATGAACGACAACCTGAAAATTGCCCTGCGGCATAACCCGAACCTGAAAACCATTGTCCGCTGCCTGGATATGGGCTTTTTCTTCGATTCCCCGAACCGGATGCGGGAGGATCTGGGCAAATATCCGACCTATCTTTATGACGAAAACCCGTTCAATGATGTCCAATATGTGTATAACAAAGATGTGCTCTTTGGCCGTGTTTATGCCATGATGAGGCAAAATGATGCACCGGGCTTTACCCCGGGCATCACCTCGTTCGATGATTACGCGAGATGGAATCAGTATTATACGTTTGGCATCGACACGGTGGCACCGAACGGTCTTGTCTATACTGTTCCTGCCGAAGAAAAGCATCTGACCGAAGAGGAAAGGCAGACGATCACACAGCAGATCACGCAGAACGTAACTTCATTGGCCGACCAGTACCCGGATGTGGACTTCTACTATTTCTTCTCACCATACAGCATTGCGTGGTGGAACAGCATCACCAATGAAGGAACTCTTTACCGGCAGCTGGAAGCAGAACAGTATATCATTGAACTGATTCTGGAGCATCCGAACATTCATCTGTATTCGTTCAACAATGATACCGCCTTGACCACAGACCTGAACAACTATAAGGATACGATTCACTACGGTGAATGGGTCAACAGTGCCATGCTCCGGTGGATGCACGATGGGGTAGGGCTGCTGACGAAGGAAAATTATCAGGACTATCTCAAGGCAGAGCGTGCATTCTATGCCAACATCACAGAAGAGAATATTACCCGCCTGAATGCGCAGCCTGATTATGCCGACGACAAGACTGCGGAATATCTCATGGAACACAAAGTGAGCAGTATGAAATGACACTCAAATCTTTCTCCGACATGCACAAACTCTATGACCGGAAAGAAAAATTTCCATAAAACGCCAAAAAGCCCTCGGATAAGTCATACCTATACAAGAAAGTTTGAACTTTTCGTGAATTTTCTGTGTTTCGACCATGGACAGGTAGGAACAGTTCTGCTACAATGGGAGCTGTTCTTTCCGCCGGTTCCCACGCGGCGGTTTTTGTTTTTACTATAACACAGGAGGAACTTTCATGTTAGAAAAGATCTTTCACCTGAAAGAAAACCACACCGATGTCAAGACCGAACTCATGGCGGGTGTCACCACCTTTATGACGATGGCCTACATCCTTGCGGTCAACCCCAGCATCCTCTCCGCTTCTGGCATGGATGCCAATGCGGTCCTGATCGCCACCTCGCTGGCATCGTTCGTTGGCACTGCCCTGATGGCTCTGCTGGCCAACTATCCGTTCGCTCTGGCTCCCGGCATGGGCCTGAACGCCTACTTCTCCTACACGGTCGTCCTGACCATGGGTTACAGCTGGCAGCTGGCCCTGATGGCCGTTTTTGTGGAGGGCATCATCTTCATCGTGCTGAGCCTGACCAATGTGCGTGAGGCCATCTTCAACGCCATCCCCATGACCCTGAAGAGCGCTGTCAGCGTGGGCATCGGCCTGTTCGTTGCTTTCGTCGGCCTGCAGAACGCAAAGCTGATCGTGAACAGCGATTCCACCCTTGTCACCTATCAGCACTTCAAGGGCGAGACCTTCCACAGCATCGGCGTGGGTGCGATCCTCGCTCTGGTGGGCGTGCTCATCACCGCCATCCTGCTGGTCAAAAAGGTCAAGGGCGGCATCCTGTACGGCATCCTCATCACCTGGGTGCTGGGCATCCTCTGCGAGCTGACCGGCATCTACATCCCCAACCCCGATGCCGGCATGTACAGCGTCATCCCTACCAGCTTCATCAGCTTCGATTTCTCTGCTCTGGGCAAGACCTTTGGTCAGGTGTTCAAGACCGATTTCTCCGGCGTGGGCATCCTGAACTTCTTCGCCGTGATGTTCTCCTTCCTCTTCGTTGACCTGTTTGATACCCTGGGCACCCTGATCGGTGTTGCTTCCAAGGCCGACATGCTGGATGAGGAGGGCAAGCTGCCCAACATCAAGGGCGCGCTGATGGCCGACTCCATCGCCACCTGCGCCGGTGCCGTGCTGGGCACCTCCACCACCACCACCTTCGTCGAGAGCGCTTCCGGCGTGACCGAGGGCGGCCGCACCGGCCTGACCTCCATGACCACCGGTGTGCTGTTCCTGCTGGCCGTGGTGTTCAGCCCCCTGTTCCTGACCATCCCCAGCTTTGCGACCGCTCCGGCCCTGATCATCGTTGGCTTCTACATGATGGGTTCTGCCCTGAAGATCGAGTTCGACGATCCTGCTGAGGGCATCCCCGCATTCCTGACCATCCTGGCAATGCCCACTGCATACAGCATCTCTGAGGGCATCGCCATCGGTGTCATCTCCTGGACCCTGCTGAATGTCCTCACCGGCAAGGCCAAGGAGAAGAAGATCAGCCCCCTGATGTATGTGCTGACCGTTCTGTTCATCCTGAAATACGTCCTGCTGTAACAGGCATTTGCAGCAAACAGAAAGCCCCGGCTCCGGCCGGGGCTTTCGTGCGTTTATTGGTTCCTGTGCGGGTGGGGCGGGCAGGGTTCAGCCGCCGAACAGCCCGAAAAAGCTGGTGTGCGTCATGCCCAGCACCAGAAACAGAAGAATGAGGGCAAACAGCACCCCAATGATGATGTCCATCTGGTGGACCGTGAGGGGGAATTTGTCGTAGAGCTTTTCCTTGGGGTTGACGAAATTCGGGTCGTTGTTGTCCAGCAGAGTCTTTTTTCTCTCAGCGCTCTGGGCTTTGGCGGCGGCAAGTTCTGCCTGCTCCTTTTCCAGCTGGGCCTCCCGCTGGGCAAGCAGTGCCTCACGGCGGGCCAGCTCTTCCTCCCGCTGGGCCTGGTTCATTTCTGCCATGGTGGTATCCTCCGGCGTTTTTTCTACCAGTATACCATAGAATTGTGACAGAAAAAACTCCTCCCGCAAAAAGCGGCCTTATTCCGCCAGCAGATCCTCCACCACAACCATCAGCTGGGACGGATCGAGCTGGCACGCGGTACAGCGCGCGGCCAGGCGAAGGACCCGCACCGGGTCAACGGAGACATCTGAGATGAACCGCAGTTTTCGGTGTCGTCCGTGAGATGTAGAACACGCGGCGATGCCAAAGGATGTATACGCACCACACGCGGGATGATAAAGTCGTTCCATAACACAATGATACCAAAACACACCAATCACCTCTCTATCAAAATTGTCACGCCGCTTTGAAACGGCTGCGTGAATGCAGGTTCGCTGCCCACAAAATGTTCTGACAAAATTTATATACCATCTCTTGGCATCAAAATAAACAGCCAAAATTTCAAAATTTGGCGGCGTGTTTTGCATGTCCGGTGAAACCGGTGGTGCAGTAAAAATACGAACCGGAAAATGGAAATGAATATTTTTACGGAATATCGTAGAAAATTTTTGGAAAATCAACTTCACGCAGCAACAGATGAAAGAATGTTCCACAGAAAGCCGAAAGCATAAAAGAAAAATCTTTGCCGCAGCTTAACCACTTTTTGATAGAAAAAGTTGCGAAATCGGTCGTAAGATCGAGCTTTCTGGTATATCACTTGTTCGCTGTGCGGATAAGGCTGCTTATTCTGCTTTGCCTCCGCATCGTCTGCCGCAGACCCCGGCACTGCCCTTGCCTGAACCACTTTCACTCCGGATGCAAACCAGATGAAAAATCCGACGGGCCATATCACTTGACTTTCCCCTTGCAGGGGAGTATACTCCGGGGCAGTGAAATATTCGGCTATGACGAGAAAGAGTACCCGGAAAGAATGCTGCAGAGAGCTGCCGGATGGTGCAAGGCAGTGCAGGGTGTCCGTGGGAAGATCCTCTCCGAGCTTTCCGGCTGAATGGGCGGCATCTGCGCCCCAGTAAGCGGGAACGGCAGGCCCCTGTTATCACGGGCCGCGCATTGTTGGATGCGCACTGAGGGGCCGGGCTTTGCACCGGCAATAAGAGTGGTACCGCAGAGGATCTACGCCTTTGTCTCTTACAAACCGTAAGGGACAAAGGCGTTTTTTGTTTGCGGGAAAGCCATTTTCCGGATGTTTCATTGCCTTTGCATCCGCAAAAATCAGGACCTGGAAAAGGAGAGTTTAACATGAAAACACTGGAAAAAGTAAGCGATTTTGTAGGCAAGTATATGGCTGCCATCGTCATTGTGGTAGCGGCACTGGCCCTGTTCTTCCCCGGCACATTCAGCGTGGTAAAGACCGCGTGGGTCAACACCCTGCTGGGCATCGTTATGTTCGGCATGGGCCTTACCCTGAAGCCGGAGGATTTCAAGGTGGTATTCAGCCGCCCGAAGGACGTGATCATCGGCTGCATCGCACAGTTCACGCTGATGCCCTTCCTTGCATGGGCGCTGACGCAGGTGTTCCATCTGCCCACTGAGCTGGCCATCGGTGTCATCCTTGTGGGCACCTGCCCCGGCGGCACCTCCTCTAACGTGATGACTTATCTGTCCAAGGGCGACGTTGCACTGTCCGTTGGCATGACTGCTGTTTCCACCGTGCTGGCTCCGTTCCTCACCCCGCTGCTCACCCTGCTGTATGCCGGTCAGCGCGTGGAGGTGAACCCCGTGAATATGTTCCTGTCCATCGTCAAGGTGGTTCTGGTTCCCATCGCACTGGGCTTTGTGGTCAATCACTTCTTCCAAGCCTTCACCCAGAATGCCGTCCGTGTGCTGCCGCTGATCTCCACCACTGCCATCGTGCTCATCATCTGCGCCGTTGTGTCCGCAAACTCCGCTAAGATCATGACCAGCGGCCTGCTGATCCTGGCCGTGGTCATCCTGCACAACCTGCTGGGCTACCTCACCGGCTTTGGCGTGGGCAAGCTGCTGAAGCTGGACTCCACCAAGTGCCGTGCAATTTCCATCGAGGTCGGTATGCAGAACTCCGGTCTGGCCACTTCTCTGGCCGCTGCCCACTTTGCACAGTATCCGCTGGCAACCATCCCCGGTGCTGTGTTCTCTGTGTGGCATAATATTTCCGGTGCTGTCCTTGCCAACTTCTTTGCCCGCACCGCAGAGAAGAAGGACTGATGGTTCGTAAGAACCTTGAACGCTCGGAGGCTTCCGTTATAATTTTCGATCTGCTGAACTTATAATAGCAAAGGCAGGATACCACCATCATGGTGATACCCTGCCTTTGCTCATTTACCGTTCGGTTGCTGCGGTAAACTTCAATAAACAAAAAAGTACCCGAACCCTTTTCGTAAAGAATCGGGTTCGGGTACGAACTGTATGGTGGTGAATCGTCACATGGTGATAAGAACATTGATGCAAAGCTCCAGCGCTTTCCGCAAAGAGCCCTTTCCCCAATCTCTCTCATCATGGACATAAACATTCGCAAGGGAATCGGCAGTGTAGAGAATCTGGCCAAAGACTGCACCACGCTTCTGGGCACAGGCGGCCAGTGCAGCACACTCCATTTCAACTGTGGCACAGCCCTCGGATTTGCGATATTCTACCATATCTCGTGTTTCTCGGAAAAAACCATCCGTTGTCCATGTGATACATTTTTGAAACGGAATATTCAACGCACAAAAAGTCTGCTCAATGGCTTTTATTGCGGAAGGCTCCAAATCAACAAACCGAGCGGCTGGAAGATAATGATACGAAGTGCCTTCATCGCGCATCGCCCTGATTGGAATCAAGAATTCGTTTTCGTCCAAATCGGTCAGCACTCCGCAGGAACCGGCTGCAATAATTTTTTTGCATCCGCAGGAGATCAAAAAATCCAGAAGCTGTGCAGCCGCGGCAGCTCCCAGCGGTGCCTGACACAGGCAAAATTCCAGCCCATTTTGATGGACGATATAAACAGGATAGCTTTTTGTAATGGTTTCAAAGTGTTCGGCAATGACTGCATCCATTTCAAATGCGTAATCATCAATCACATCACCCAGAAAACCAAACACACATTTTTCCGGAAGGACGAGCTGCTCTGCGCCATGATTGGGCCTGATGACCTCAATCGAATCAAAATCGTATTCAAGAATGGGAAGATCATGTTTTTGTATCATGGAGAATTTCCTCTTCCTGCAAATTGCTGCACAAAATAAAAATACCCGAACCCTTTTTCACAAAGAATCGGGCTCGGGTACGAACTGTATGGTGGAGCATTCTCCACAGCACTCGAACCCAACACCTCTTCACGGGAGATGGTTTTGGAATCGTCCGTGAAGTTGAAATTGAGCACGACCCGGTCATCAAAGACGTAGACCGAGTTGACAAAGGTATCAATGATCTGCCGCTGGTGTTCCATGTCTCTCATGTCACCCTTGCGGAATTTCTCAAACCAGAACCGCATCCATTCGCGGGTCAGGACTGGCTTTTTTAGTTCTTCTTCCAGAATGCTGGTGTTCAGGGCTTCTTTCCGGGCTTCCAGTTCGTCCAACCGCTGCTTGGTGGTCGGGGTCAGGATGCCCTGTTCAATGGCTTCCAGAAGATTTGCCAGCCGCTTCTCCGTATCCCGGAGCTGGTCTTTCAGGACAGGCAGCCGGGTGTTCTCCTGCTGCTGGGCATCCATAATCAAATCTATCAGCCGTTCGATGATTTCATCACTGAAAATTACCTTGATGGCGGTCTCCACCACGAACCGTTCCAGCGGTTCCTTGCGGATGGCTTTCAGGTCGCAGTGCGCCTTGCCGTGGCGTTTGGCTTTGCCGCACTTGTAGTAATAGTAGGTGTTTCCCATGTGGCTGGTGCCGCTCTCGCCGCCCATGAGCGTACCGCACTTGCCGCAGAACAGTTTAGTGGTCAGCAGATAGCTCACATCCTCTTTCGCAGGGCGACCGTGGGCGATCTTGTTCTGCTCGAAACGTTGCTGCACCCGGTTGAACAAGTCCTCATCCACGATGGCGGGAATGCCGCCCGGTGTCACGATGTCCTTATATCGGTATTCACCTATGTAACGGCGGTTCCGGAAAATCTGGAAGAAGCTGTTCTTCACGAACGGCTTCCCGGTGCGGGTGCGCAGCCCTCGCTCATTCAGGGATGCTGCGATTTTCTCGGCAGGCTCGCCGTTGGCGTACCGGGTGAAGCTCTCCTGCACAATGGGAGCTGTCTCCGGGTCGATATGGTACAGCCTGTCCTCCTTGCCAATGGTGAAGCCCAGCGGAACGATCCCGCCGTTGTACTTGCACTGGAGTGCATTTTCGCGCTCACCGCGCGCTACTTTCAGGGCGAGTTCGGCGGAATAGTATTCCGCCATGCCAATCAGCATACTCTCCACCATAATGCCTTCAGGCCCCTGCGAGATGGGTTCCATGGCAGACACCAGATGGACACCGTTCTTTTCCAGCTGGTACTTGTAGTTCACGGCATCGAACCGATTCCGGGCAAAGCGGTCGAGCTTCCAGACCAGAACCACATCGAAGATTTTCTTCGCGCTGTCCTTGATCATCCGCTGAAAGTCCGGGCGGTCATCCGTTTTGGCAGAGTAGGCGCGGTCAATGTAGGTGCCGACCACGGTGATACTGTTCTTCTCGGCGTAGTCCTTGCAGTCGCGCAGCTGCCCTTCAATGGACGCTTCGCGCTGGCTGTCAGAAGAATAGCGGGCGTAGATTACGGCGGTCATAGCAAGCACCTCACTTTACACATCATTAAACGGCGAACGGTTCTTTTAAAATGTAGTTTCGTATAATATATACCATATTTTACAACGGTTTGCAATGGGAAAATCAGCGAACCGCATTTAATTCTTTTCGTAAATCAGATGCCCACCGACCTATGGTTTTCGCCATAAGCTGGTGGGCATCTGTTGTTCTGGTTTATAATTCACTGATGGTTGCAGTAATGGGCTGCATGAGGATTCGCCTGACCGGGTTATATACTGCCAGCACCACAGCCGCCAGCACGACTACGACAATCACGGCAAGACAGCCCCACGGCACCTGCCACGCTGCACCGAAATAATGGGTAATGAGCCGGGTATACAGCATCCGGTTCAGCACAAGACCCAGCGCAATGCCCACCACAAGGCCGGACACCGCATAGGTGCCAGCTTCGGCAGAGATCATGCGTTTCAGCTGTGCATCATCCATCCCGATGGCACGCAGGATGCCATACTGCTTCATTCGTGCCGACACGCTCATGGAAATGCTGTTGATGATGTTCAGAATGGTGATTCCTGCAATCACGATGAGAAACGCATAGACCACCAGATGGAACGCCCAGTAGGTGCTTTGTATCATCCGATTTCCTTCGATTCGGTTGGAAAAAACAACCTGCTTGTTTAACGTGTCGCTCAGCAGGGTGTGTATTTGTGCAATGGCTGCGTCTGCTGTGGTATCTTTTAGTTGAATATCGATCACCGCATAGCGGTTCTGCCCGGTCAGCTGATGGAAGGTTTCTTCGGTACAGATAACAATCGGGGAATCGGTACTGCTGAACGGGCTGTCGTCCAATACACCCACGACTGTGAGCTTTGCATCCTCCAGCTGAATGGTATCCCCTACGGTCAGGGAGTTGCTTTTGTCGAATACCGTCAGCACAGGGTATGTGCCATCCTTCGGCTCCTGCGGAAGGGTTCCGCCGATTAGGTCTTTTTTCGCCCAGCCAAACTGTATCGTATCGTATGAAATCAGGTCGATGGACCCCTGTTTTCCCTGATATTCCGCCGGGAGCGGGCAAAACATCCGCCCGAATGCGTGTTTGACTTCCGGCAGAGCTTCCAACTGCTCCACCAGCACCGGGTCAAGGACATTTTGCCCGGATGTTTCACCCACCGATAAGTCCGGCGCGTAGGGCTGCAACGGATTCAGCGCAAATCCAACCCATCGAAGCAAAACCGAAAAGCTCAAAAACAGGAGAATGCTTAACGCAAAGGAACCTGTCATCAAAAGCAAGTTCTTTTTGGACGAGGTTGCATGGCTCACGCCCAAAGAAAGCTCTGCACGACTTCCAAACAACCGAGCATGACACGGAGAATCCGCTGCATTTTCCACCGCATTCCCAGTTGCTGCTGTGATCGGAGAAGCTTTTGCCGCCCGCCGTGCCGGAGAAGATGCCGCGAACCAAACCGTGATAAGTCCCAGCACGGAACCACAGATAATACCGACCGGGCTGATGCCAAGCACTGGTAAAGAGCTGAACTCCTCGCCGATAAATCCACGCAGAAAGGAACACAATCCCCATGTGGAAACGATTCCCAGCACACATCCTGCTGGAACAGCAGTTTTACACCAGAAAAGAGCTTCCAGCCGGACAAGCATCCGAACCTGATTTTTTCCTGCCCCAAGACAACGCAGCATTCCATAATAGCTGGTACGCTGCGCTACATTGCTGTTGATGCTGCCTGTGATCATAAAAATTCCGGCAAGGACGACCATGCCAGCCAACACAGCCGCTACCGCATATAAGCCTACAATATAATCGTTGTTGCTGCTTGCGTTCAACGCCATCAGGTAAGTATTTTCGGAGATCTTTTCTTCTGAAATTCCGTACTTGTTTTCAATGTTCACAATGGACTGCCGCAAATTGGTATGTGGCTTGAACTGGATGAAATACTGTGTTTCAAAGGATTCTTCTACCTGTGCGGCAATCTGAGAAAATGTACTGCGGTTCATCACCAGCACAACAGCATCATACTGGTTCGCATCGGAGGTATCCTCATTGAAACCTGCGACAGTAAGTGAAATGGTCTGTCCATCCGGGAGCGTCAGCGGAATCGCCGTACCGACCGTGACATCCAGCCAATCCCGGATGTTTGCTGTCACGAGCACTTCGCCATCCGCCGGGG
>NZ_JAFREJ010000013.1:0-73798 GCF_017377545.1 Faecalibacterium sp. Marseille-Q4164
GCCGCTTTCAGAAGTCATTCTTTCCGGCGGCCCTTGGCGCTCAAGTATAATACCATATCCCGACACGTTTGGCAACCCCTTTTTTCACTTTTTTCGTTTCTTTTTGCGTCTTTGACTTTTTGACTAGTTTTTTAACTGTAATTTACACGTTCCTTGACGCAGAAGGCTGCAGGGACCTCAGAGGTCATTTTTCTCTATATAATAAGGTATTGTTCTATCCAAACTTCCAGAGAAGTATACACCGCCGTGGATATTACGCCCCGGAATGCAAACACTTTCCTTGCACAGTTTGTCAAGAGCTTTGGCCTCAAATTTTGCTCCAAGATTCTTGGCTCAATTTTGGCGAAACCGCCAAAACACAAAATGTAGTGGTTTCTCCATTGACATATCACTAAATAGTGATATCATAGAATCACATCAATTGAACGCATCCCAAGACTGCTTTGCGGGTGCCTCTTTCGCAAGAGGCACCCGTTTGAACTGTACACAGATAGAACGACGGAGGAACACTATGAAGATCATCAAGCGCAACGGTTCGGAAGTTCCATTTGATATCACCAAGATCATCACTGCGGTCACCAAGGCCAGCGATTCGGTCAGCCGCAAGAGCAGCCTGACCCAGGAGCAGATCCTGTCCATCGCCAACGATGTCACGGAGCAGTGCCAGGCGCTGAACCGTGCCGTGAGCGTGGAAGAGATCCAGGACATGGTGGAGAACAAGCTGATGGACATTCAGGCCCACGATGTAGCCCGCCATTATATCACCTACCGTTATGTGCAGAGCCTGAAGCGCCAGACCAACACCACCGACGAGCGCATCCTCAGCCTGATCGAGTGCCAGAACGAGGAAGTCAAGCAGGAGAACGCCAACAAGAACCCCACCGTGAACAGCGTCCAGCGCGACTATATGGCTGGTGAGATCTCCAAAGACCTGACCGCCCGCCTTCTGCTGGACCCGGAGATCGTCAAGGCACACAACGAGGGCCTGATCCACTTCCACGATTCCGACTACTTTGCGCAGCACATGCACAACTGCGATCTGGTCAACCTGGAAGATATGCTGCAGAACGGCACCGTGATCTCCGGCACCTATATTGAAAAGCCCCACAGCTTTTCCACCGCCTGCAACATTGCCACCCAGATCATTGCGCAGGTGGCATCCAACCAGTACGGCGGCCAGAGCATCAGTCTGACCCATCTGGCTCCCTTTGTGGATGTCTCCCGCAAGAAGATCGCCGCTGAGGTCGAGGCGGAGATGGAAGGGCTGGACGTTACCCCGGAGCGCAAGAAGGAGATCGTGGAGCGCCGCCTGCGCAACGAGATCAACCGCGGTGTCCAGACCATCCAGTATCAGGTCGTGACTCTGATGACCACCAACGGTCAGGCCCCCTTCATCACCGTGTTCATGTATCTGGGAGAAGCCCGCAACGCACAGGAAAAGGCCGACCTTGCCATCATCATCGAGGAGACCATCCGTCAGCGCTATCAGGGCGTGAAGAACGAGGCCGGTGTCTGGATCACCCCCGCCTTCCCCAAGCTGATCTATGTGCTGGAAGAGGACAACATCCGCCCCGGCACTCCTTATTATTACCTGACCGAATTGGCTGCCAAGTGCACTGCCAAGCGGATGGTGCCCGACTACATCTCTGAGAAGAAGATGCTCGAACTCAAGGTGGACAAAAACGGCGAGGGCCATTGCTACACCTGCATGGGCTGCCGCAGCTTCCTGACCCCCTATGTGGACCCCGAGACCGGCAAGCCCAAATACTACGGCCGCTTCAATCAGGGTGTTGTCACCATCAATCTGGTGGATGTAGCCCTTTCCTCCGGCGGCAACTTCGAGAAGTTCTGGAAGATCTTTGACGAGCGTCTGGCTCTCTGCCACAAGGCACTGCAGGCCCGCCATCAGCGCCTGATGGGCACCCCCAGCGATGCCGCCCCCATTCTGTGGCAGTACGGCGCACTGGCCCGCCTGAAGAAGGGCGAGAAGATCGACAAGCTGCTCTTTGGCGGCTACTCCACCATCAGCCTGGGCTACGCCGGTCTGTATGAGTGCGTGAAGTATATGACCGGCAAGAGCCACACCGATGCCGGTGCCAAACCCTTTGCCCTGAGCGTGATGCAGCACATGAACGACAAGTGCACCGAGTGGAAGAAGGCCGAGAACATGGATTACTCCCTCTACGGCACCCCGCTGGAATCCACCACCTACAAGTTTGCCAAGTGCCTGCAGAAGCGGTTCGGCATCGTGCCCGGCATCACCGATAAGAACTATATCACCAACAGTTACCACGTCCATGTTTCGGAGCCCATTGATGCCTTCACCAAGCTCAAGTTTGAGAGCGAGTTCCAGAAGCTGTCCCCGGGCGGTGCCATCAGCTATGTGGAAGTGCCCAACATGCAGGACAATCTGGAGGCCGTGATAAGCGTGCTGCAGTTCATCTATGATAACATCATGTACGCCGAGTTGAACACCAAGTCCGATTACTGCCAGTGCTGCGGCTACGACGGAGAGATCAAGATCGTGGAGGATGACGGCAAGCTGGTGTGGGAGTGCCCCAAGTGCGGCAACCGTGACCAGAACAAGTTGAACGTTGCCCGCCGCACCTGCGGTTATATCGGCACCCAGTTCTGGAACCAGGGCCGGACACAGGAGATCAAGGATCGGGTGCTGCATCTGTAACCCTCTCAGTCAACGCTTCGCATTGACAGCTCCCCCGAGAGGGGGAGCTTTTTATATGGAGTTTTATCTATGAATTACGCAACAATCAAGTATTACGACATTGCCAATGGGCCGGGGGTGCGCACCAGCATCTTTGTTTCGGGCTGCAGGCACCACTGCCCGGGCTGCTTCAACGAGGTAGCATGGGATTTCGGGTACGGTCAGCCTTTCGACAAAGCTGTGCGCAACGAGATCTTTGCATCCTGCCAGCCCGACTATATTGCAGGCATCTCCCTGCTGGGCGGTGAGCCTTTTGAGCCGGAGAATCAGCGGGAACTGCTGCCCTTCGTCCGCAACTTCAGGGCGCTGTACCCGAATAAGAGCGTCTGGTGCTATTCCGGCTACACCTGGGAGCAGCTGACCGGCAGTGTTCCCTGCCCGGCCCGCTGTGAGGTCACCGATGAGCTGCTGAGCCTGCTGGATGTTCTGGTGGACGGCCGCTTTGTGGAAGCCCAGCACGATATCTCCCTGCGCTTCCGGGGCAGCTCCAACCAGCGGCTTCTGGATGTACCCAAGAGCCTTGCCGCAAAGGCCCCCGTCTGGTGGGAGGACGAACAGGTGTTTGCTACCCATAGCATGTAAATCGAGGATGCCCATGAGCTATAAAACAACAAACGACTTAATGCAGCACCTGCGTGACAACGGCATCGCCATCTCCGGCGAAACACAGAAACAGCAGCTTGTCACAACCGGATATTATCATGGCTATAAAGGCTATCGTTTCTTCAAATCTGCCGGTGCGCGCCTGCCTTTTTCCTCTTATCAAGAGCTCTATGCCACCATCCAATATGATTCTGCCCTGAAAGCTCTGTTTTACGGAAAAATGATGTTCATCGAAACTGCTGTCAAGAACATCGCATTGCAGGGCATCCTTGAAAACGCACAATCCGAGAGTATTTCGGATGTTCTGGATCGTGTCGTTTGCAGTTACAACAACTCCCCTGCCAATTTCACCGTTGAACAGAAAAAGCGAGCCCAGCAAAACAAATTGAACCTTCAGCGTTCCATCCAGTCCAGCCTTGCAAACGCCTATGCGAAAGGAAATCCAAAAATCACACATTTTTACAATAATCCAACTTACTCCGGTGTTCCTCTTTGGGCTTTCTTCGAGATCATGACCATGGGAGATTTTGGATACTTGCTTTCTTGTTTGACTTTTCCTGTCCGAAAAGATATTTCCACCCGCATTGGCCTTGATCTTTCCAACGATACATCCTGTGAGCTCTTATTTCGCTACATCTATGCTTTGAAAGATCTCCGAAATGCTATTGCTCACAATGCCGTGGTATTTGATACCCGATTTCGCAATTTTGACCCCACAAAGGCAATGAAAGCCTGTCTCCGTTCTGCGATTCAGCTTCCGTATGTCAATTTCAAAACCATCGGAGATTATGTCATTCTGATGTCCTATTATCTGAAGCTATTGCAGATGCCAAATTCCGAAATCCTTAAGTTCATTGAAGAATTTGAGCATATCACAGAAACCTATCGCTCTGAAGTCAACCCTGCCGTCGCTTCAATTGTCATTCATCCCGACCTGACGAAACGGATGGAAATTTTGAAAAATTATATTTAACAGTTGCATTTTTTCAACAGCTGCGATATAATATTCTTACTAATTGGGGTATATGTTCTCAGGGACATATACTTGAGGGAACTGGAGCGATTCAGTTCCCTTTTATTTTTACAAAAAGCGTCCCGTTTTCCACCCTGCCTGCACTGGCCGTGGAAAACGGGACGCTTTATTTGTTCTTTTATCTCCAATTCACCGTGTGCCAACGGTTTCTTCGATCACACTGAGGAACTCCTGCCCATAGCGGGCGGCCTTTTTCTCGCCCACACCGGGGATATTGAGCAGTTCCTCCACGCTCAGGGGCTTTTTCAGTGCCATCTGGCGGAGGGTGGAATCGTTGAACACCATATAGGCAGGGAGCTTCTGCTTTGCGGCCAGCCGCTTGCGCAGGGCATAGAGGGCCGCCAGCAGCTTCTCGTCCGCTTCGCTGAGGGCATCCTCGTCGGCACGGCGGCGGGAGGCCGAGGCCAGCCGCTTCGCACTGGCCGCGGCACGCTGGCGGGCTTGTGCCGCCTGCTCCTCCACCTGTTCGGCGGCCTGTGCTGCCAGCAGACAGTTGGAACAGTTCTCGCACTTCTGGGGCGCGGCCTCGCCGAAGTAGCTCAGCAGATACCCCCGCAGGCAGCGCGGCGTGGTGGAGTAGAAGGTCATGTACTTGAGCCGTTCCTCTGCCTTGCGTGCCGCTTCGGCCTTGACATCCGCAGGCAGGCCGTTGTCAGCCTCCATCTCCTTGTCGATGAAGAACCGGATGGTGCGCACATCGGTGCCGGAATAGAGCAGGGTGCAGCGGGCTGGCTCCCCGTCACGGCCCGCGCGGCCCGCCTCCTGATAATAGCTCTCCAGATCCTTGGGCATATTATAATGGATGACGAACCGGACGTTTGGCTTATCGATGCCCATGCCGAAGGCATTGGTCGCCACCATGATCTGCACCCGGTCATAGAGGAAATCGTCCTGATTCTGCCGCCGGGTATCCGCATCCAGTTTGGCGTGGTAGGCTGCCGCACGGATGCCCCGGCTCTGCAGCAGGCGGGTGGTCTCGTCCACCTGCCGGGTGGTACTGCAATAGATGATGCCCGCATTGTCCCGCTCCCTGAGTACAAGTTCGAGCAGAACTTTGGGCTTCTCGCTGGGCAGGGCCCTGCGGGTGGCAAAATAGAGGTTGGGCCGGTCGAAGCTGGTGGTCACCTCGTAGGGGGTGTGGAGTTCCAGATGGGTGCGGATGTCCTCCCGCACATGGGCCGTGGCGGTGGCCGTAAAGGCTCCCACCACCGGGCGCTTGGGCAGGCTGTCCACAAACGCCTTGATGCGCAGGTAGCTGGGGCGGAAGTCCTGCCCCCACTGGCTGATGCAGTGGGCCTCGTCCACCGTGACCATGCTGATCTCCCGCTCCTGCGCAAACCGTTGGAAACCCGGCATCTCCAGCCGCTCCGGAGCCACATAGATGATCTTATACCACCCCTCCCGGGCGCGGCGGAGCATCAGGGCCTTCTGGTTGTCCGTCAGGCTGTTGTTCAGGAAAGCTGCCGCCACACCGGCCTGTACCAGCGCCCCCACCTGATCCTTCATCAGGCTCACCAGCGGCGAGACCACGATGGTGATGCCCGGCAGCAGCAGGGCCGGCACCTGATAGCAGATGGACTTGCCCGCACCTGTGGGCATCACGGCCAGCACATCCTGCCCGGCCAGCAGGCGGGAGACGATCTCCTCCTGACCCGGGCGGAAGCTGTCGTAGCCAAAGACTTTTTTCAGAATACTATGCGGACTTTCCATGGTTCCTCCTATCCATACAAAACCTCTCCGTCATTGCCCTGCCATGCCGTCTCTCCTGTACGGGGAAGCGGACGCGCTTGCGGCCTGAGCGGTCTGTAACCCAATCAGTATACCACAACTCCCCGGATAATTGTAAAACATCTCTGACATTTCCCACGTTCGATAGCATTTCCTGCACAAAAATGCTATAATATGGGTACATATCTCCATCCCGGCCCCTGCCTTGCGCATCTGCCGGAAAAAAGCAAAGGAGTATTTTGTATGGCTCAGAAATTGATCACCTTCGCCGTCCCGTGCTACAACTCGGCGGCATATATGCGCCACTGCATCGAGACCCTGCTCTCCGCCGGGGAGCAGGCCGAAATCATCCTGGTGGACGATGGTTCCACCAAGGATGACACCCCCGCCATCTGCGACGAGTACGCCGCCAAATATCCCACCATCGTCAAGGCCATCCATCAGGAGAACGGCGGCCACGGCGAGGGCGTGAATCAGGGCATCCGCAACGCCACCGGCCTGTATTACAAGGTAGTGGACAGCGACGACTGGCTGGACGAAGCAGCCCTCAGGACCGTGCTGGCCAAGCTGAACACGCTGACTGCCCGGGGCACCGCGCCTGACCTGATGATCTGCAACTATGTCTACGAGCATGTGGAGGACAACACCAGCCACACCGTGCGCTACACCAATGTGTTCCCCCAGAACCGGCTGTTCAGCTGGACGCATGTCGGCCACTTCCGGCCCGACCAGAACCTGCTGATGCACTCGGTGATGTACCGCACGCAGGTGCTGCGGGACTGCGGCATGGTGCTGCCCAAGCACACCTTCTATGTGGACAACATCTTTGTCTACCAGCCCCTGCCCTTTGTCAAGAGCATGTACTATATGGATCTGGACCTGTACCGCTACTTCATCGGCCGGGCCGACCAGAGCGTGAACGAAAGTGTAATGGTCAAGCGGGTGGACCAGCAGCTGCGGGTGACCCGCCACATGATCGACTGCCAGGACCTGGATGCCCTTAAGGGCCAGAAGAAGCTGCGCAGCTATATGCTGCACTACCTCTCCATGATGATGGCCATCAGCGACATCTTCCTTCTGCTGGACGGCAGTGCCGCTGCCAAGCAGAAGGAGAACGAACTGTGGGCCTACCTCAAGGCACACACCAGTGCCGGGGTCTACCGCTCCATCCGCTACGGCTTTGGCGGCGTGACCAACCTGAAGATCCCCAAGGGCGACAAGCTCGTGCTGGGCGGTTACCGCCTTGCACAGAAGATTTTTAAATTCAATTAACAAATGTTGCTTTTCCTCCTCAGATAAAATATACTTTTTAACGTATCTTAATTCCTGAGGAGGATCTTGTTTTATGGAGCAATTGCTCATTTGCATGTCTCTTTCGCTCATTGCAGGCCTGTTGGCATCCCGTGCAGCGAAAGCGGTCCGTCTGCCGGCTGTCACCTCTTATCTGGTGGCGGGGCTTCTGCTGGGCCCCTTCTTTCTGGGTCGGCTGGGCCTGAGCGGCTGGGGCTTCGGCTTCGGGAGCCTTGCACAGGTCGAGAGCTACGGCATCATCACACAAGTGGCACTGGGCTTCATCGCCTTTGTCATCGGCAACGAGTTCCGGCTCAGCGCGTTGGAGAGCATGGGCAGGCAGGCGGTCACTGTGGGCATCCTGCAGGCCGTTATCACCACCGTGCTGGTGGATATCGCTCTGGTGGCCCTGCACTTTGCCCGGCCGGATGTCATCTCAATGGCATCGGCCATCACGCTGGGTTCCATCGCCTCTGCCACAGCCCCTGCCGCCACCCTGATGGTGGTCAAGCAGTACAAGGCAAGCGGCCCCCTGACCCGCCTGCTGCTGATGGTGGTCGCCATTGATGATGCCGTGGGTCTGGTGCTCTTCTCAGCCTCTTTCGGCATCGCAAACGCGCTGGAACAAGGCCGCATCGACCCCATCAGCATCCTTCTGGAGCCTCTGGTGGAGATCGTACTCAGCCTGGGTCTGGGCGCGCTGGCCGGTCTGCTGCTCAACCAGCTGGAGATCTACTTCCACTCCCGCTCCAAGCGCATGAGCCTTTCGGTGGCCTTTGTGCTGCTGACGGTAGGCCTTTCCATGGTCAGCTTTGAGGTCGGCCCCATCCACTGCAACTTCTCGCTGCTGCTGGTCTGCATGATGACCGGCACCGTGTTCTGCAACATCTGCCCCACTTCCGATGAGCTGATGGACCGCCTGGACCGCTGGGTAAGCCCGGTGAACATCCTGTTCTTCGTGCTGTCCGGCGCGGAGCTGGACCTGAACATCCTCGCCAACCCCATGGTCCTGCTCATTGGTGCCGCCTATATCGCTTCCCGCTCTCTGGGCAAGATCTCCGGCTCCTATGTCAGCTGCAAGGCCACCCGCTGCAGCGAGAAGATCCAGAAGTATCTGGGCATCACCCTGCTGCCGCAGGCCGGTGTGGCGCTGGGCATGGCCGCCGAAGCTGCCGAGCTTTCCGACGGCCACATGGTGCGCAACGTGGTGCTCTTCTCGGTGCTGGTGTACGAGCTGGTCGGTCCGACCCTGGCCAAGCTCAGCCTGACCGCCGCAGGCGAGATCATTCCCGAGGGCCGCACGAGCGCCCGTACCACCAACAAGCCGGAGGAGCCAGTGTCTGTTAAGTAGTCATCGGCTTCCCTATCTAAGAAATTAACGACAAAAGCCTCCCCTGCAGCGCTATTCTTCTGCACAGGGAGGTTTTGTTCTGTCCGGAAATGTGTTTTCTTTTACCAGATGGGAAAATGCCGTTTCCTCAGGCTGATCTTCCGCGTTTCGTCATCATATTCCGCCTGCCACACCTCCAGTTCCTTCGGGTCCCGCCCTGCTTCCTCCATAGATTTTCGCAAGGTTCGGAAAATCTGCATCTTATCAGCTTCCGATGTCTTGATACCAAAGATCACGCCCTCCAGGATTGCTGGGTCGTATCCCACATAGCGCTCTGCCTCCGTGTGCTGATGAAAACTGTCATTCATAAGCAGTCGATATTCCTGTTCATGGCTCCAGGCAGGAAGCTTCGTCAAATATTTCTCCTGCTGGTCTTTCCAATACTGCACCCGCCACGCATCCTTGTCGTAAAGTTCTAGAATCCGGCTTCGTTCACCTTTGGACGAAACCATCCAGGATTCAATCTGCGAAAAAGTCAGCCGTCCCAATGATTCAAAAAAGTTGCGCTTTACCTGCTCGTCCGTATAACGAACTGGGTAGACCGGGTCATCCCGAAAACCGCAGGAATATCCGCTACTTGAACTCCAGCTTTCGGCTGTTTTTACACGAAGAGTCTGCTTTCCATTTTCTTCGTTGGCACGGTAGACTAGACAGACACCGCAGTGATTTTGCGCATAATTTCCCCACATGGCCGAGTTTGTTCCGTCGGTGGAAAAGCACATCATAAACATTCTGGGGTAGGGCAGTTCCTGCAGACCAGCAATATAAAGGGCCGGAAATCCCAGCCTCACCTTCAGCCAGAGCCTCCGCTTCCGGGCATTTGGTTCGTTTGCCTCGATCTCCTGTTCCAGTTTCAGAAAACTGCTTTCCAGTGTTTCTTCATAAACCTCAAAAGCTGCCTTCATCATTTTTATCAGCGGACTTTCAAGATTTCCAAAGCCTCCCATCTTTTCCCAGTCGGCCTTTTCGCTGATTGACACCACCGGCCCGCCCTGCTCCCCTGGCAACGTTTTCCGTTTGTGCATGTCGTCCAGACAAATTTTGATTGCATCCTCATGGCAGAGCCGCAAAATTTGCCTCAAGCGGTGGGCATTCATTTCGGTCTCCGTATTTCCTAGATCTACTATCAGCTTCTGCACCAATGCTGTCTGTACAAAACGATCCGATAATTCTTTCCAGACCTGCCCCAGCGGAACATCATCAAAGCAGTGAATATCCGGAATAACTGCCCTCTCTGCCAAAAGTTCCTCGCTTGCATTCAATTGAATGCCAACTACAGCATAGTATACACTGCAGATATAGTTCCGGAACAGTCCCTCCCACGCCGGACAATCGCCTTTCCAGTAAATCTGAGCATAGCCCTCCAAGGGATCATTCAATTCGTTCCGGTCCGCATAGCGGAATGTACGGCACTCGATCTCCTTTCGTGCGCTTTCCACTGATCGGTAGTGATACAAGTTCATTCTTCTCTCCTCCTTCAAAGAACAAAGATCCCGGAGGGCGTTTCTGCCCTCCGGGATCTTTACTTATTTCAGCACGATCTCATCGTTCTCAGCATCCACGGTCAGGGTGGAGCCGGAAACAAGGGTACCGTCGATGATCTTTTCAGCGGCGGGGTCCTCCACAGCCTTGCGGATGGTGCGGCGCAGGTCGCGGGCACCAAACTTGCCGCCCTGGCTCTTGTGCACCAGCGCTGCCAGTGCCGCCGGGGTATAGCTGTAGGCAATGCCCTTGGCCTCCATGCTGGGCTTGTACTCGTCCAGCATCAGGGCGGCAATGCCCTGCAGGGTCTCCTCGCTCAGCGGCTTGAAGGTGATGACCTCATCTACGCGGCCCAAAAACTCAGGGCGGAGGAACTGGCTCAGTGCCTTGCGGCTCTTTTCCTCGTTCCGCTCCTCCTCGCTGCGGTTGAAGCCCAGACTTGCGGTGGTCTGGTCGCTGCTGCCCGCATTGGAGGTCATGCAGATGACGGTGTTGGAGAAATCCACGGTGCGGCCCTGGGCATCGTTGATCTTGCCCTCGTCCAGGATCTGCAGCAGGATATTCATCACATCGGGGTGGGCCTTTTCGATCTCATCGAACAGCACCACGCTGTATGGGCGGCGGCGGACCTTTTCGGTCAGCTGACCCGCCTCCTCGTAGCCCACATAGCCCGGAGGGGAACCGATCATGCGGGACACCGCGTACTTCTCCATATACTCGCTCATATCCAGCCGGATCAGGGGGTCGGGGCCGTCAAAGAGCTGGTTTGCCAGCTGCTTCACCAGCTCCGTCTTGCCCACGCCGGTGGGGCCCACAAAGATGAAGCTGGCCGGACGGCGGCGGCCCGAAAGGTCGGCGCGGCTGCGCTTGACCGCCTGCGCCACCAGATGCACGGCATCGTCCTGACCGATGATCTTCTTTTTCAGCTCGGTCTCAAGGCTGGCGAGCTTTGCATACTCGGTCTCCCGGATCTTCACCGCCGGGATACCCGTCCACAGCTCAATGACCTTGGCCACATCGTCCATGGTCACCTGGATCTCCCCGGCCGCGGCCTGCTTGGCGGGCAATTCCCGCTCCAGCTGCGCCATCCGGGTCTTGCGCTCTGCCACACGCTCGTAATCGATGGGCTCGTTCACATCGGCGTTTTCCATGTCGGCCTCTTCCTGCTTGAGGGCCTCCAGTTCCTTCTGCATGGTCAGGTACTCGGAGATGACCGGGTGGGCCAGATTGCAGCAGGCACAGGCCTCGTCCAGCAGGTCGATGGCCTTGTCGGGCAGGTAGCGGTCGGTGATATACCGTTCGCTCAGGGTCACGGTGGCGTTCAGCACATCGGCGGGCACCTGCACATGGTGGTGCTCCTCGTAGTAGTGCTTGATGCCGCCCATCACGGCCAGCGTATCAGCGACGCTGGGCTCCTCCACCCGCACGGGCTGGAACCGGCGCTCCAGCGCCTGGTCCTTCTCGATATACTTGCGGTACTCGTTGAAGGTGGTGGCACCGATGACCTGGATCTCGCCACGGGAGAGGGCGGGCTTCAGGATGTTGCCCGCATTCATGGCACCCTCGCTCTCACCGGCAGAGGTAATGGTGTGGATCTCGTCAATGAACAGGATGACGTTGCCCGCCGCCTTGACCTCGCTCAGCAGGCCCTTGACCCGCTGCTCAAACTGGCCGCGGAACTGGGTGCCTGCCACAAGGCTGGTCAGGTCGAGCAGGAAGATCTCCTTATCCTGCAGCCCTGCCGGCACCTGCCCCTTGGCAATGCGCTCGGCAATGCCCTCGGCAATGGCGGTCTTGCCAACGCCCGCCTCACCAATGAGGCAGGGGTTGTTCTTCTGGCGGCGGCTCAGGATCTGGATGGTGCGGTAGATCTCCCGGTCGCGGCCGATGATATCATCCAGCTTCCCCTCCCGGGCTTTGCGGGTCAGGTTCTCGCAGTAGGTATCCAAAAACTTGCGGCGGGGCGGCTTTTTGTCGTTTTTGCCCGCCTTCTTTTCGTTTTTGCCGTTCTGGGCACCGCCGTTCACCCCCAGCGGGAAGGTGGCGCTGGAGCCGGGCACAAGGTCGCCGTCCTCCTCGCTCTGGTCCGGCTGGCCCATGCCCATCATCATGGAGAAGGGGTTCATGTTGCTCATGTCCCCCATCTCCTGCATCATGTTTTCCATCCGGTCTTCCATGGCATCCATGTCCTCGTCGGACATGCCGAACTGCTTCATCAGATCATCGACCGGTTTGATGTGCATCTCCCGGGCACAGTGCAGGCAGTACCCCTCGTTTTTCATCTGGCCATTTTCCATCCGCTGGACAAAAATAATGGCAGGCCGCTTCTGGCATCGAATGCAGACCATTGTTCCTCCTTTTCCCTCCCCGCTCAGACAAACGGGTTGAACACATTGAATACTTTTCAGACAAACGGGTTGAACACATTGAATACTTTATAGTAAAGGCTGCCGCTCATCACCGTGTCGTTGAGCATGGTGAGGTTGCCGCCGGTGATCACAATGAGCGCCCAGACCACGCAGAGCACCAGATAGATGTCCACAAGGCTGGCAATGCCGCCCACGCCCCAGCCCAGCCAGTGGTTCACTGCACCGATCACGGGCAGCTTGTTCACCAGCCCCAGCACTGTGACCAGCAGGCTGACCAGCATCCGCAGCAGGGCAAACGCCACAAAGAACAGCACCAGCGAGATCACCGGGGTCAGCAGCGGAGCCAGCACCTTCTGGACGATGGTATCCGCCAGCACAACGGCGTTGTCATTGAGGACGGCAGAGATGGAGCGCTCGCAGGCATCCACGATGGATGCCCGGAACGCCTCGGGCAGAAAGCCCGCGTACCGCTGGGCAATGCCATCCAGACTGACGGCTCCCCCGGCGGCGATATTGGCAGCAATCTGGTCCCGGAAGCTTCCGGCGAGGAAGCGCTCGAACACCTGCCCGGCTGCCCAGCCTGAAAAGGCTTTGGCACCGAACAGGCTGATGAGGCTGCCCGTCAGCTGCACCACCGAGGCCAGAAAGCCTTTGCGGGCATACCGGACGGCCAGCACCAGCCAGACCACCGTACATAGGATATCAAAAATAAATGACGGATTCTTGAACATACGTTTAACCTTATTCCGAACTGGCTCACCCTCTCAGTCACGACTGCCGTCGTGCCAGCTCCCCCAAAGTGGGAGCCAACGCTTCTGACAGGGGAAGCTACAAAATAGATTGCACTCTTTTTCCTCAAAGCCGCAATTGCCTCTCCCTTTGGGAGAGGTAGCAATGCGCAAGCATTGACGGAGAGGGTTATTCAGCGGGTGCTTCCAACTTCTGCACCGTGTTGCCGCTGAACAGCAGCAGATCCTTGCTGTTGGCCAGCAATGCCTGCGGGCTGGTGTCAAGGTTCTGGCTCCACTGCTGGGTGCCGGACGCATCAAAACACTCCACGGCGTTATCGGCCAGCAGATAGAACAGGTTCCCCGCCCGGACAATGGAATTTGCCGCCGAGACAGCGGCGCTGAACTGGACGTTCAGGTTTTTGTCCAGCGTCACAGCCTGAGAGACCTGCCCCGATGCCAGCAGCAGGGCCACATTGCCTGCCGCGTCCACCGAAACATCTTTCAGCTCCGTGCCCGCAAAATCATAGACCGCACGCTCGCCGCCGCCCGCATTGTAGAGCACGGCCCTGGTATCGTAGACAGCCAGGATCGTGGAAGCAGAGGTCCACCCCAGCCACTGGGGCACACCGCCCTGATTCACCAGACTGACGGGATCGCCCGATGCCAGATTGATGAGGTAGAGGTTGGTCATCACCTGTCCCCCGCTGACGGTGACGGCTGCCGCCGCCAGCTTCCGGCTGTCGGGGGAAAAGGCCATCCGCAGGGGGGTGCCGTCGTTGGAGGTCATGCTCCAGCTGAGCTGCTGCTCCATGGAGGGGCTGTATACCAGCAGCTTTGCCATGCTGGTCTGGTCCTCCGTGACCACGGCCAGCGTGCCGTTGTCCGACATGGCGCAGAGGAAAATACTGTTTTCCAGCTGCTTGGTGTAAAGGTTCTGGGTGCGGCTCTCCACCCGCAGCTCGTTTCCGGAGCGGTTGTAGAGGACAAAGCGGGTCTTGCCCGCGGCCAGCGCCGGGCGGGCATAGCCGCTCTGGATGCTGTTCAGCTTTTTGCCGGTGCGCGACCAGACCACACAGCCCTCGTCCCCCAGCTCCACAAAGCTGCCGGTCAGGGGGGCCATCTGCTCCAGCTCGGCCACACCGGTCTGCTGGGGCCAACCGGAGCCGGGCAGCAGGGCAATGCGGGCCGTATCGGTCAGGTCCTTCAGGGCCGCCACCGAGCTGCCCGCGATGCCGGTGGCAAACAGCACCACCGCCGTCAGCAGCACCAGCAGCACCGCCGTGCGGCGGATGCGCCTGTTCCGCACACGCTGGCGGGCAGCTTCCAGATATTCGACCCGCCCTTCCGAAAGCGGCTCGTCACTCTCCGGACGGTTGCGATTTTTTCTCATAGGTCGTAGTCCACCTTCTCCAAAAATAGCCCTTTTGCGGGCAGCGTCGGCCCGGCCTGGCTGCGGTCCCGGCTGGCAAGGATGCCGGGGATGGCATCGGGCTGCATCCGGCCCGCGCCCACCTCACACAGGGTGCCTGCCAGAATGCGCACCATGTTATAGAGGTAGCCGTCCGCTGTCACCTCAATGTCCACCTCGTCGCCCTTCCGGGTCACATGGCAGTCGGTGATGGTGCGCACGGTATCTCCGTGGGCAGCAGCAGAGGAGCCCGCCGCGCACAGGGCCAGAAAATCGTGCTTTCCCACAAACTGTTCCGCCGCCCTCTGCATGGCATCCACATCCAGCCGCCGGGGCACCCGGGTGTAATATTTTTCATCAAAAGGCGAATCGATGGGGTGGTTGTGGATGCGGTACAGGTAGGTCTTGGTATGGGCGGCATAGCGGGCGTGGAACTCCTCCGGCACCACCCGGGCGCACAGCACCCGGATATCCGGGGGCAGGTGCTGGTTGATGGCCAACGGCAGCTTTTCGGGGGGGATGCGGGTCTCCGCGTGGAAGTTCAGCGCAAAGCCCAGCGCGTGGACCCCGGCATCGGTGCGGCTGCACCCCTTGATATCGGGGCGGCTGTGGAGCACCGCTTCCAGCCCATCCTGAAAGGTCTGGGCCACGCTCCGCCCGTTGGGCTGCACCTGAAAGCCGCAGTAGTTGGTGCCGTCGTAGGCAAGGGTCAGTAAATAGTTCTGCATGGAACTCCTTCCGTCACGGCTTTGCCGTGCCACCTCTCTCAAAGAGGGAGGCTATAAGGCCCCCTCCTCGAGGGGGCTGTCGCCGCAGGCGACTGGGGGAGTTTTTAAAAATTCGGGAACACCAGTCTCGAGCTCAGGATCACCATAAAGCAGACGATGCACACCGCCAGATCGATATAATCCTGCCGGGTGCAGCGCAGCACCTTCAGGCGGGTGCGGCCATCACCGCCGCGGTAGCAGCGGCACTCCATGGCCATGGCCAGCTCATCGGCGCGGCGGAAGGCCGAAATGAACAGCGGGATGAGCACCGGCACCAGCGCCTTGACACGCTCCATCATGGAGCCGTTGTCCAGCATGGCACCGCGGGCTTTCTGGGCGTTCATGATCTTGTCGGTCTCTTCGATCAGGGTCGGGATAAACCGCAGGGCAATGCTCATCATCATAGCCAGCTCATGCACCGGGAAGTGCAGCCTGCCCAAAGGCTTGAGCAGCTGCTCGATGGCATCCGTCAGCACGATGGGGCTGGTGGTATAGGTCAGCAGGCTGGTGCCCGCGATCAGTGCCATCACGCGCACCGCCATCAGGATGGCATAGCGCAGGCCCTCGGCGTAGATGTTCAGCACCCAGAAGTGCACCAGCGGCTCGCCCTCGCCCGAAACAAAGAAGAGGTTGAGCACCGCGGTAAAGAGGATGATGGGCAAAATGGGCTTCAGGCTCTTGGTGATCAGCTTGAAGGGGATCTTCGCCACGCCGTACATGGCCACAAGGAACACAAGGGACAGCGTCAGGCCCAGCGGGTTGGACGCGGCAAACAGCAGGATGATGTAGACGATGGTCAGCACCAGCTTCATGCGGGGGTCGAACTTATGCACAAGGCTGTCGCCCGGGAAGTGCTGGCCGATGGTGATATCTCTCAGCATGTGGCAGCGCCCCCCTTCTTTGCATCCACACGGGGCAGCACAAGGCTTTCGCCTGCGTCCCGGCGCTTCTTGGCTTCCAAAATCATCTTGACGGCATAGGGCACGGTGTAAACATCCGCCGGGACATCCACACCCATCTCCCGCAGCTTGAGGAAGATCTTTGTGACCTGCGGCACGCTCAGGCCCAGCGCCAGCAGCTCGGGCGCACGGGCGAACACGTTCTCCACGGTGTCGTACATGGCGATCTTCTTGTTGCTCATCACCAGCACACGGTCCGCGTACTTGGCAATATCCTCCATGCTGTGGGAGACCAGCAGCACGGTGGTGCCGGTCTTTTTGTGGTACTCCTTGACCTCAGACAGGATCTCGTCCCGGCCCTCGGGGTCCAGACCGGCGGCAGGCTCATCCAGCACCAGAATGCGGGGCTTCATGGCCATCACACCCGCCACGGCCACCCGGCGCTTCTGGCCGCCGGACAGCTCAAAGGGGCTGCGCTGCAGCAGCGCCTCATCCAGGCCAACAAAGTCCGCTGCTTCATGCACTCGCCTGTCGATCTCGGCCTCGTCCAGCCCCATGTTTCTGGGGCCAAAAGCGATATCCTTATAGCAGGTCTCCTCAAACAGCTGGTACTCCGGGTACTGGAACACCAGACCGGTGAGGAAACGGAATTCCCGGATCTTTTCCGGCTCGGCCCACAGGTCACGGCCATCGATGATGATGTGACCGCTGGTGGGCTTGTTCAGGCCGTTCATGTGGGTGATGAGGGTGCTCTTGCCGGAGCCGGTGGCACCGATGATGCCCACAAAATCTCCCTCTTCCACCTCAAAGCTCACGTCATCCAGCGCGGTGACGGCATTGGGCATTCCCGGGTTATAGACATAACTCAGGTGATCTACTTTGATAATGCTTCCCATCTTCCGTCCCCTCCCTTACTTCAAAAGCTCATACAGAGCCTGTGCGCACGCGCCGGTGTCGATGATGCCCTCGGGCATGGGGATGCCGGCCTTGACCAGCTCATCCCGCAGCTCGGCAGCCTGCGGCACATCCAGCCGCAGGGCGCGCACCTTTTCGGTCTGGCTGAACACCTCTTTCGGGGTGCCCTCCATGACCACATTGCCCTTGCTCATCACCAGCACGCGGTCGGCCTGAGCAGCTTCTTCCATATAGTGGGTGATGGACACCACCGTGATGCCCATATTCTTGTTCAGATGGTGGATGGTCTGCATCACCTGCTCCCGGCCCCGGGGATCAAGCATGGCGGTGGCCTCGTCCAAGATCAGGCAGTCGGGCCGCATGGCGACCACGCCCGCAATGGCAACGCGCTGCTTCTGGCCGCCGGACAGGTTGTGGGGCGCACGCTCCCGGTACTCGTAGATGCCCGCCATCTTCATCGCTTCATCCACGCGGCGGCGCATCTCCTCCGGCGGCACGCCCAGATTTTCCAGCGCAAAGGCGACATCTTCCTCCACCACGGTGGCAACGATCTGGTTGTCCGGGCTCTGGAACACCATGCCCACGGTCTGGCGGATATCGTAGATCTTGTCCTCGTCTTTGGTGTCCATCCCCTCCACCAGCACAGTACCGCTCTCCGGCAGGAGGATGGCGTTGAAGTGCTTGGCCAGCGTGGATTTTCCACAGCCGTTGGCCCCCAGCACTGCCACAAATTCGCCCCGCTTCACCTCAGCCGACACGCCGTTCAGGGCGTAGTCCGGCTGTTCCGGGTCATAGCGGAACTTCAGATCTTTCGCAGTTAAAATCGTTTCTTCCATAGGTTTTCTCTTTCCGGTGGTGCGCCCTTCTCAAAAGGGCTGTACCCCATTCTTGGTTCTTCTTCATTTTTTCAGAATGGCTGTCGTCAGGACACTCCCCCAGTCTGCTTCGCAGACAGCCCCCTCTGAGATGGGGCCTCTTGCGCAACCGAGAAGTTTTCCGGCAAACGGTCAACGTTCCCGCCATGCCAAAGGCTCCCTCCCCGAGGGAGCTGGCACGGCGACAGCCGTGACTGAGGGAGTTCATTCTTCCCAAATGGCCGTTGCGCCGCAGGGCACAACGCCACCGGTGGCGGAAACGGGCAGGCCGATCTCATCACAGCTGGTCTTGCCGCCAAAGCGTGGCACCAGTGTGGTCTTGAGCATATACTCCATGACCGCGGGGGACAGGCCGGTGGTGTAGCTGTTGACCGCAAAGAAGAGGGGCGTATCGCTCAGCACTTCCTCGCACTGGCTGATGAGCTCGTAGATGCAGTCCTCCAGCTTCCAGATCTCGCCGCCGGGGCCGCGGCCGTAGCTGGGCGGGTCCATGATGATGCCATCGTAGGTGTTGCCCCGGCGCTTTTCCCGGGCCACGAACTTGGCGCAGTCGTCCACCAGCCAGCGGATGGGCCGGTCAGCCAGACCACTGGCCACGGCGTTGTCCTTGCCCCACGCTACGATGCCCTTGGAAGCATCCACATGGCAGACAGTAGCCCCCGCAGCGGCACAGGCCAGCGTTGCGCCGCCGGTGTAGCCAAACAGGTTCAGCACCTTGACAGGGCGGCCTGCCGCACGGATCTTTCTGGCGTACCAGGCCCAGTTAACGGCCTGCTCCGGGAACACGCCGGTGTGCTTGAAACCGGTGGGGCTGACGATGAGGGTCAGCTTGTCCTCGCCCTCACCGCAGGAGATCTTCCACTTCTCAGGCAGACGGCGGCGGTACTCCCACTCTCCGCCGCCCTGATTGGAGCGGTGGTAGATGGCATCGGCCTTGGCCCAGAGCGGGCTCTGCTTCTCGGTTTTCCACACCACCTGCGGGTCGGGCCGGATGAGGATGGTCTCTCCCCAGCGTTCCAGGCGGTTGCCGCCGGTGGCATCCAGCAGCTCGTAATCTTTCCAACTATCTGCAGGGCGCATAAGCGTCCTCCTTTCTCTCTTCAAACGGCTCAGAACAGGCTCTGCTGGCCGTTGTCCTCCGGGCTTCCGGTCTCGGGGGCTTTCAGGCCCAGGTG
Organism: Faecalibacterium sp. Marseille-Q4164; assembly: GCF_017377545.1. NCBI lineage: Bacteria > Bacillati > Bacillota > Clostridia > Eubacteriales > Oscillospiraceae > Faecalibacterium > Faecalibacterium sp. Marseille-Q4164. Next base: position 19,388 of record NZ_JAFREJ010000013.1, read on the forward strand.
CTCATAGGCAAGGCGGGTGGCACAGCGGCCACGGGGGGTACGGGTCAGAAATCCCATCTGCATCAGGTAGGGCTCACACAGATCCTCCAGCGTCACGGCCTCCTCGCCCAGCGCCGCCGCCAGCGTTTCCAGGCCCACAGGGCCGCCGTTGTACATCTCAATGATGGCGCGGAGCAGGCTGCGGTCCAGCTCGTCCAGACCCAGCGCGTCCACGTCCATCCGCTTCAGGCTCATCAGGGAAACATCCCGGTCGATGATGCCATCCCCCAGCACGGTGGCAAAGTCGCGGACACGCTTCAAGAAGCGGTTTGCCACGCGGGGGGTGCCCCGGCTGCATTTGGCCAGCTCGTAAGCGCCCTCCGGGGTGATGGGCTGGTCGAGGATGCCCGCCGAGCGCTGGATGATCCGGCTCAGCTCATCGGGGCTGTACAGCTCCAGCTTGAGCAGCACACCGAAGCGGTCCCGCAGGGGGCCGGTGATCTGGCCCGCACGGGTGGTAGCGCCCACCAGCGTGAAGCGGGGCAGGTTGATCCGGATGCTCTGGGCGCTGGGGCCCTTGCCGATCATAATATCCAGCGCGTAATCCTCCAGCGCCGGGTAGAGCACCTCCTCCACCTGCCGGGACAGGCGGTGGATCTCATCAATGAAGAGCACGTCGCCCTCCTGCAGATTGGTCAGCAGGGCGGCAAGGTCGCCGGGCTTCTCAATGGCCGGGCCGCTGGTGATGCGGATCTGCACCCCCATCTCGTTGGCGATGATGCCCGCCAGCGTGGTCTTGCCCAGGCCCGGGGGGCCATAGAGCAGGATGTGATCCATGGGCTCGCCGCGCCGCTTGGCGGCTTCCAGATAGATTTTCAGGTTCTGCTTGACCTTGTCCTGTCCGATGTAGTCCTCCAGATGCTGCGGGCGAAGGCTGTTTTCCTCGTTGTCCGCCGCCGTTAAGCCGGGCTGCATCATTTTTGCGCCATAGAGCGCGGTTTCGTCCTGCATGGATTACCTCCTGCCTGCCATGCCCCGCAGGGCCAGCTTGATGATCTCTTCCACGGGAAGGCTTGCGTCGATCTTGGAAACGGCCAGAGCGGCTTCGCTCTGGCTGTACCCCAGCGAGACCAGCGCCGCAATGGCCTGCCCGGCTCCCTGTGCGGCGGGGGCGGCAGTGGCCGCGCCCACATCCTCGAGGTTGATGCCATCCACAAAGCCCTTTGCCACCTTATCCTTCAGCTCCAGCACGATGCGCTGGGCCAGCTTGGGGCCCACGCCGGATGCCGCCTTGAACGCCTTGTGGTCGCCCGCCGAGATTGCCAGCGCCACCCGGTCAGGCTCCATCACGCTGAGAATGGCCAGACCCACCTTGGGGCCCACACCGGAAACGGCAGTCAGCAGCTCAAAGCAGCTCTGCTGCTCCTCAGTGGCAAAGCCGTACAGGCTGATGTCATTTTCGGTCACGCTCATCACGGTGTAAAGGGTGGCTTCCCGGCCCACCCCGGGCAGTGCGCCCGCAACGCTGGTCGGGCACTGTACATAGTAGCCCACCCCGCCGCAGCTCACCACCACAGCGTTCAGGGTCTTTTTGATGATTTTTCCGGATAGACTGTAAATCATAGTTTTCCTCCAGCAGCCTTCCCCTCTCAGTCTTGCATTCGCTCGCCAGCTCCCCCAAAGGGGGAGCCAAAGCATCGAATTGGGCGGCTGCTACTATACCAAAAGCCGCGATTGCCTCTCCCTTCGGGAGAGGTGGCAATGCGCAGCATTGACGGAGAGGGCTCAGATCGGCCCAACGCCCCTTCTTGCAAAGCGGTTCAGCTGGTTGCCGTTGGTATGGCAAAAGGTGATGGCCATGGCCAGTGCATCGGCGGTATCATCGGGCTTGGGCACAGCAGGCAGATGCAGCAGGATGCGGGTCATCTCCTGCACCTGCTTTTTCACGGCCTTGCCGTAGCCGGTAACGGCCTGTTTTACCTGCATGGGGGTGTACTCGTAGATGGGGATGCCCGCCTGCGCCGCCGCCAGCAGGATGACCCCGCGGGCCTCGGCCACGCCGATCACGGTGGTCTGGTTGTGCTGGTAGAACAGCTTTTCGATGGCAAGCACCTCAGGCTGTGTCCGTTCGATGACCTCCCGGATGCCGGTGTAGACCTCGTCCAGCCGCTGCTCAAACGGCACCCCGGCATCGGTGCACACGGCCCCGAAATCCACCGGTGCAAACCGGTTGCCCGCATAGTCCAAAACGCCCCAGCCCACAATGGCGTAACCCGGGTCGATGCCCAAAACTCTCATTCTGCGATACCTTTCCTATTATAATCAATGTATTATACCACAAACCGGCGTTCAGGGCAACGGAAACACCTTGGGGCGGTTTACAAAATGTGCGCTGGGCGGCTGATTTTCCATCCACAGTAAACCCGGCATCAAAAAGTTTGCAGAATTTTCAAAAAAGGGCTTGCTTTTTGCCCGGCGGTATGATATCATAATCAAGCTGATTGCGGCACAAACAGAATATGGACGGTTAGCTCAGCTGGTAGAGCATCTGCTTGACGTGCAGGAGGTCACAGGTTCGAGTCCTGTACCGTCCACTCGTGGAAAAGAACCATCGACTTCGGTCGGTGGTTCTTTTTGTTTTGCTGGCGCTTTGCGGGATGGTGTGGTATACTCGGCTTAGTTCAACAACTCGGAATTTGGAGATATTGTGTATGAAAAAGAAAATGTTATGCTCTATAGTAATTGTGATTGCATTTTTAATTTGCTGTATCGTATATTTCAAGCCTTTATCACTTTCAGATGTTGCAGAGGCTGACAACCAGATGAAAATGATATACAGCCAGATTGGAGTAGAAAATGGTGAGGCATACATTGATTCTGTGAATTACCAGGATATTACCATAGACCAAAAGAATGCCATTCTATCTCTGTTAGATAAATATACTTACAGGAGAACAGTAGGTACACTATTTTCAAATGGGTCTACATCCGATTTAGGGAACAAAACACTTTCTATTTATGTGTATGATGATGATTTGCTGATCAACAGTGTATTTGCGACATCATCAGGGAAAGTTGTCATCAATGAAAAAACTTATAATATGGAAGACGCTGAACGGTTTATTGAGCAAATGATTGAAATAATGAACTAAGCAGACAACTTCCAGTTTGCCGTACTCGTTCCTGGCAGGGTTTGGAGCAGGCGTACTCCAACAAGAGCACTTCGGAAACTCGCAGGAGCTTGAGAAGTGAAGTCCCGGATGGCCCCTGCACCGCCCGGGGAAAAGAACCATCGACTTCAATCGGTGGTTCTTTTTGTTTTGCTGGCGCTTTGTGGGATGGTGTGGTATACTCGGCTTAGTTCAACAACGCGGAATTTATAAAGGAGAATATTGATGAAACTGTTTTTATGTTCGCACTTTTCAAGTGTAGGAAGTCTGATAAAGGAAGAAATTGAAAATAAAAAAGTCGCATTTATTCCAACAGCTTCGCTGCGTGAAGGCTACACCGGTTATGTCGGCTCGGCTCGAAAATTATTCAAAAAGTTGGGAGCAATCGTAACTGAAATTGATATTTCAACGGAGGCTTATTCAACGATACAGTCTGTTTTTGAAGATGCGGATGTGATATATTTTACCGGCGGAAATTCTTTTTTCCTTATAGACCAGCTCCGTAAAACGGGAACGGATGAGCTGTTGAAGAAAGAATTGGCAAAGGGAAAACTGATGATTGGTGAATCGGCAGGTGCGATTATATGCGCTCCAAGCATCCAATATATCGAGCAAATGGATGAAAAGCCGGAGGACTACTCACAAGAAGATGATACAGGGCTTAATTTGATTGATTTCTATGTTCTTCCGCATTATCTTACAGCACCATTTAAGAAAGTTACCGAGAAAATAATGACTGAGTTTTCGGATTTGAATCTATGCCCAATTAACAACCGTCAGGGAATTGTAATTGATGGTGAAGGTTCAAAGGTTATTTGCAAAGACTAAGTGGTTCTTTTTGTTTTGCTGGCGCTTTGCGGGATGGTGTGGTATACTCAGCTCAACAAATCAAACTCTGGAGAATGACTATGCAAAAGATCCGTACTGCCACCTTTGAAGATCTGGCTGCCATTGCCGCCGTGGAGGCGGCCTGCTTTCCGGCTGCGGAGGCGGCCACAAAAGAAGAATTTGCCGGGCGGCTGGCCCATTATGCCGACCACTTCTGGCTGCTGTTCGAGGACGAAAAGCTCGTCTCCTTTGTGGACGGCTTTGTGACCGATACCCCCGACCTGACAGACGAGATGTACGCCGACGCTTCCCTGCACGATGCGCATGGGGCGTGGCAGATGATCTTTGGGGTGAACACCCTGCCCGAATACCGGAAACAGGGCCTGGCCGGGCAGCTGCTCCGCCGGGCCATCGCCGATGCAAAGGCTCAGGGCCGCAGGGGGCTGGTGCTCACCTGCAAGGACAGGCTCGTGCACTATTACGCCGGCTTCGGCTTTGTCAGCGAAGGCGTTTCCGGCTCCACCCACGGCGGCGTGGTGTGGTACCAGATGCGGCTGACCTTCTGAACTTCCTACAAAAAGCAGCGCCCCCGCCTGCCGGAAACACCGGTGAGCGGGGGCGCTTTGCATTTGCTGGGAGGATATGGTCTACCTGCACCACTGGGCAAACTCTGCGTCTGTGCACTTGACGTAGTGGCTGCCCGTAGATCTGACACGACGCGCCCGAGAGGCTCACAGACAAAAAAGGAGCCCGCTGTACGAACACAACGGGCTCCTCTTGGTTCTGATCTTACTTCGCGTACTCGATGGCGCGGCTCTCGCGGATGACGTTGACCTTGATCTGGCCGGGATAATCGAGGGTATCCTCGATCTTCTTGGCGATCTGGCGGGCCAGCAGGATGACCTGATCATCGCTGATGACATCAGGCTTGACCATGATGCGGACTTCACGGCCGGCCTGAACGGCAAAGGCCTGCTCCACGCCCTCAAAGCTGGAAGAGATCTCCTCCAGATTTTCCAGACGCTTGACATAGCTCTCCACGTTCTCGCGGCGGGCACCGGGACGTGCAGCGCTGATGGCATCGCAGGCCTGAATAATAAAGGCCAGCGGGGTCTTGGGCTCCACATCGCCGTGGTGGGCCTCAATGGCATGGATGATCTGGGTGTTTTCCTTGTACTTGCGGCAGATATCCACACCGATCTGGACATGGCTGCCCTCGATCTCGTGGTCAAGGGCCTTGCCGATATCATGCAGCAGACCGGCACGGCGGGCCAGCGTGACGTTCACGCCCATCTCGCCTGCCAGCAGACCGGCCAGCCAGGCCACCTCCATGCTGTGGGTCAGAGCGTTCTGGCCAAAGCTGGTGCGGTACTTCAGGCGGCCGATGAGCTTGATGAGGTCGGGGTGCAGGCCGTGGATGCCAAGCTCCATCACGGCGCGCTCGCCCTCCCGCTTCATCTGCAGCTCAAGGTCGTGGCGGCACTTCTCCACCGTCTCCTCAATGCGGGCGGGGTGGATGCGGCCATCACCGATCAGGCGCTCCAGCGTCATGCGGGCAACCTCGCGGCGGGTCTGGTCAAAGGAGGACAGGGTGATGGCCTCCGGGGTATCGTCGATGATAAGATCCACGCCGGTGGCAGTTTCCAGCGCGCGGATGTTGCGGCCCTCACGGCCGATGATACGGCCCTTCATCTCGTCGCTGGGCAGGGGCACCACGCTGACGGTGGTCTCGCTGCAGTGGTCAGCGGCGCAGCGGCTGATGGCCTGACCGATCATGTTGCGGGCGATGTTATCGCAGTTTTCCTTCAGATCGGTCTCGTAGGCAGCCACACGGACAGCCTTCTCGTGGGTGAGCTCCTCGTCCACCTTGTGCAGCAGCACTTCGCGGGCATCCTCCTGGCTCAGGCCCGCCAGGGTCTCCAGGCGCTCCATCTCCTTGGCACGGATGGCATCCACCTCAGCCAGACGGCTGTCGGCCTCCTCGTGCTTTTTCTTGAGCTCTTCTTCCTTCTTTTCCAGGGCTTCGGTCTTGCGGTCCAGCGCATTTTCCTTCTGGTCAATGCGGTTCTCCTGGCGGCTGATCTCAGCACGGCGCTGCTTGATCTCCTTGTCGGCCTCTGCCTTCTGGGCATCGACCTCGGCTTTCAGGCGGAACGCCTCGTCCTTGGCTTCCAGAACAGCTTCTTTTCGTTTTTGGTCAGCGGTCTTGATTGCTTCGTTCACCAGGCGGGTAGCCTCGGCTTCTGCGCTGCCGATCTGTGCCTCGGCGGTCTTTTTACGGTTGTTGTAACCAATAAAATAACCCGCGCCGGCAGCAACAGCAGCAACCACGACCACGATCAACAGAATGATCGGGGACATCGTGTTCACTCTCCTTACAATTAAAGTTCAAAATCAACTAAAATCTGGAGACGCTGCCGTGCAAGGCGTGGGTCAACAATACAAAATCAAGCTCTCAACAACAAAACAGACAACAGCACCGCACAAAAAGGGCATGTTTGCCCCTGCGGCCTGATGCAGCTTTTTTATCTACAAGGTTTTCATATAAAAACGGGCAGATGAAGCCCCATTGAACTTTGGTTGCGGAAGATCCCTGCACGCAGCGTCATGGATTCCATACTACTTCTTATATTACGAAACATTTGGTACAATGTCAAGTAAAGTGAAAGGAATTTTCTAAAAAAACAGCCATTATTCCAGATACATCCGCCGCAGCCGCATCAGGCGGGCGGGGGTCAGGCCGTATTCCGCCTCGAGATAGGCATCGGTGGTGCCGTACTCTTTGCGGATGGTGTCCAACACAAAGGGGGCAGACTCCGGGTGGACACCGGCAATGCCCTGATAGAACTGCTTCTGTTCCGGATGCGCCTCGATCTCCTCGGCATGGGCGGCCCAGATCTTTTCCAGCTCCGGGCGGCGGCAGACATTGGTCCGGACAAAATCCTGACAGATCGTTTCATCGGAAGCGCCCAGCGCCAGCAGGATGAGCATGGCCGCCACGCCGGTGCGGTCTTTCCCGCCGGAGCAGTGGAACAGGATCGGCGTTTCGCCCGCCTCCAGCGCCCGGAACAGCTCCTTGTAGGCCTTATTGCGGAAGAGCATCTGCTCATACATGGCATCGGCGAGGTTATGCTCCACATCCTTCTTGCCCTTGAGCAGCTTTTCAATGTCCCCGGGAGAAAAGGAGATCTCGCTTCCGTCCGGGTGGCAAAGCCCGCAGATGCGCACCAGCCGCGCGCCATCGGGTACATAGTCAGGCTGCTCCGCTGCCTCGGACTCGCTGCGCAGGTCGAGGATGAGCCGCAGACCCAGGCTGTCCAGCAGCTTACGGTCAGCCGCCCCGGTCAGCAGTCCCGTAGGAATGCCGCGGTAGATCTGCCCCCACTTGACATGCTTGCCCTCGTCGGCCTCGTAGCCGCCCAGCTCCCGGAAGTTGTTTCCGCCCGCAAAGGGCAGCTGGGTGCCCGGAGCCGGGTGCTGCGGTGCCGCCTTGGGGGCGGCGCTGGACAGCACCGGGAAGTTGTAGAAGGGCTTTGCCGGGCGGCCCCGCCGGGGCGGCAGGGATGCCGCGCCCCCGATGACCTCCATCAGGTAGCCCCGCAGCAGGTCAAGATAGGCCGAGTTGTGGTCCCGCCGCTGCACCATCGAGACGCAGAGGGGCGGCAGATCTTCCAGCAGCACGTCCCGTACCCGGTCCAGCTCCCGCCGTGCCCCCGGCTCGTAGCGGGTCAGGCAGGTGCAGAGCTGCTCCTGGACCAGATAGTACGCCTGATAGAAGCTGGGGCCGATCTCCGCGTTGGGCGCAAAGCCCTCCCGGGCGCAGGCATCCCACAGGGGGCTGAACAGATCCTGCCGCAGGCTGGGCAGCAGCACCCGCTGGCCCCGCAGGGCCGAAAGCGGCACCCGCTCCTTCTCCCAGAAGGGATGGCCGCGCGGCACCAGCAGGCAGGCCGGGTCGGCCCGCAGGGTGGTGCGGGCCAGCACCGGAGCCGCCGTGCCCAGATCCATCACAAGGCCCGCGTCCAGCTCGCCCTGCTCCACACCATCGGCCACGGCATCGTTTTCCAGCAGGCGGAACCGCATCTCAATGTGGGGGTACTGCTGGCGGAACTTGTCCAGCTGGGTCTCCAGCCCGGGCAGGTAGTCCGGCACCAGCGAGACACTGATGCCGATGCGCACCGGCTGGGCCGACTGGATCTCCGCATGGAGGGCCGCCTGCATCTGCTGGAACTGCTCCACCACCGGGGCCGCATGGCGCTGCAAGCTCAGCCCCCGCTCGGTGAGCGAGAGCTTGTGGTGAGCGCTGACGAACAGCGGGCCGCAGAGCTCGGCTTCCAGCGCCGTGATGCTCTGCCGCAGGGCCTGCCGCGACAGAAACAGCCGCTGTGACGCGCGAGTGTAGTTCATTTCTTCGCACAAAACCAGAAAATAATGCAGCTGGCGGATATCCATGGGTTCCTCCTGAAGGGTGGTGTATCAATAGATTAAGGATACCGCCTTTTTGCCCGCTTGTAAAGGCCGCGCGGGCAAAAAGTCCCTCCCGGATTGACACATCCCGCCGCATGGTGTAGACTTCAAGCAGCAGAATTTTTCTCCCCGAGGAGAGAAGCTCCATCAACCACACAGAAAGAAGGTATTTTCCATGAAAGTCATCGCTACTGAAAAGGCTCCCGGCGCGATCGGCCCCTACTCCCAGGGCTTCATCGCAGGCGGTTTCGTCTACACCTCCGGCCAGATCCCTGTGAACCCCGCAGACGGCACTGTGCCCGAGGGCATCGCCGCCCAGACCGCGCAGAGCTGCAAGAACGTGGGTGCGATCCTGGAAGCCGCCGGCTCCGGCTACGACAAGGTCATCAAGACCACCTGCTTCCTGGCCGATATCGCCGACTTTGCCGCCTTCAACGAGGTCTACGCAAAGTACTTCACCTCCAAGCCCGCCCGCAGCTGCGTTGCCGTCAAGGATCTGCCCAAGGGTGTCCTGTGCGAGATCGAGGCCGTGGCAGAGGCGTAAGCTCCCGAATTGCACCGGCTTTGCGTTCTCCCCTTTACAACGCTCTGAAATTGTGCCATAATTTACTGTATTAAAGGGAAAGCCGTTCCGGTGCCGCAACTCGGCGGCGGAGAACGGAAAGAGAGGGGTAAACTGTTATGAGCAAGACGATGATCCCGCAGAACTACACACCCGCGCTGAACCTGTACGACACCCAGCGTGCCATCGGCACCGTGAAGCGGCTGTTTGCCGACACCCTGTGTGCCACGCTGAACCTCTACCGCGTGTCGGCTCCGCTGTTTCTGGAGGCTTCCACCGGCCTGAACGACGACCTGAACGGCGTGGAACGCAAGGTCACCTTTGACATCCGGGACAGCGGCATTGAGGCACAGGTGGTGCAGTCGCTGGCAAAGTGGAAGCGCAAGGCCCTGAAGGACTACGGCTTCCGCGTGGGCAAGGGCCTGTACTGCGACATGAACGCCATCCGCCGGGACGAGGAGCTGGACAACCTCCACTCCGTCTATGTGGACCAGTGGGACTGGGAGAAGGTCATCCGCGAGGAGGACCGCAGCGAGGCCTACCTGAAGAACGTGGTGCGCTCCATCGTGTCGGCTGTCTGCGCCACCGAGATGAACCTGCACGCCATGTTCCCCCAGCTGCAGGATCTGCCCCTGCACACCCCCAACGTGACCTTTATTACCACCCAGGAGCTGGAGGACAAGTACCCTGACCTGACCCCGAAGGAGCGCGAGAACGCCTTTGTAAAGGAAAACGGCACCACCTTCCTGATGAAGATCGGTGCTCCCCTGAAGAGCGGCAAGCCCCACGATGGCCGCGCCCCCGACTACGATGACTGGGACCTGAACGGTGACCTGCTGTTCTGGAACGAGCCCCTGCAGTGCAGCTACGAGCTGAGCAGCATGGGCATCCGCGTCAGCCCCGAGAGCATGGACCGGCAGCTGACCATGGCAGGCTGTGACGACCGCCGCACCCTGCCTTTCCACAAGGCAGTGCTGAGCGGTGAGCTGCCCTACACCATCGGCGGCGGCATCGGCCAGAGCCGTCTGTGCATGCTGCTGCTGGGCAGCGCCCACATCGGCGAAGTACAGGCAAGCGTCTGGGACGAAGCCACCCGCGCGGCCTGCGCAAAGGCCGGGATCCCCCTGCTGTAAGCAAAACACGAGAAAAGGCTCTCTGCCAAAACCGGCAGAGAGCCTTTTTTGCATCTCAGCTTCTGAAAAGCAAGCCCACATTTTTCTTTTTGCGGCGATTCCCGCCCAGCCGCCAGACAAGCCAGGCATAGAGCAGGTTCATGGCCAGGATGGCCGCACACCACAGCACCGTCTGCCGGGTGGTCTGCTGATAGACCAGCAGGAACGGGTAAGGCCCGGTGATGAGCCGCTGGTAATTGGCCCAGAGGGCCACAGAGCCATAGAGCATCGTGGGGACCAACGCCAGCGGAACGCACCGCGCAGGCAGCTTTGGCTCCCGTTCCAGCAGGACAAAGGAGACAAAGGCACACAGCGGGTTGAGCAGGTGGTGGTAGAGCATGGAGCTCTCGGTCAGCAGAAATACCACGCCGCCCTGGTCGGCACAGTAGGGCCCCAGCACGAACACCACGGTCAGGAAGGTCATGGTCAGGCAGCAGGTGGCAATGTACTTGAGTGTCTTGACCCAGCGGGGCAGCTGCCGCCCCGTGAACAGGCAGATTACCTGACACACCGCCACCAGCAGGCAGACAAAGAACGCAAAGACATTGGAGTTCTCGGTGTAAAAGGTGAAGGTCTGGTTGCCCACCGCTTCCCAGGTCATCCGGATGGCCACCGGCTCCCACCGCACGATGCAGAGGTTCAGGAAAATGGAGCAGAGAATGGCGATCTTCTTGATCATTTTGCGGTATTGATGAAGCTGCGGTTGTCCCACAGGTACTTGATGCCGGAGATGGCGGTGGCAATGGCCACCAGCCAGCACAGCCAGTAAGAGAGGAACACGCAGTCAGCGCCTATCATAATGAAATTGCCCCAGGTCAATGCGGTGCCGAAGTAGTAGAAGATGATGGTCAGCATCTGCAGCACAGTCTTCACCTTGCCCCACATGTTGGCGGCGATGACCTTGCCGTCCTTGGCACCGGCGGCCACCATGCGCAGACCGGACACGGCGAACTCACGGGCCAGGATGATGCAGAGCACCACCGGGCTGCACACGCCGTCCCGCAGCATGTAAATGAAGGCCACGGTGGTCAGCAGTTTGTCGGCCAGCGGGTCGGCAAACTTGCCAAAGTCGGTGACCATGTTCCACTTGCGGGCCAGATGGCCGTCCAGAAAATCGGTAAAGCTGGCCGCGGCAAAGATGATGCCCGCCACCAGATACCAGGTGGGGTTGAAATCTTCCGTGCCGATCTGGGTCAGGGAAACGAAGACCATGAACACCGGCACCAGAATGATGCGGGTCAGGGTGAGCTTATTGGGCAGATTCATATAGATTCCTCCAATTTGTTATTTTGCAACCGTGCCGTACAGATCGTAAAGGTCACTGTCTTCCACCAGCACATCATAGAACTGGCCGGGGTAGAGCGGCTCCTCGCTGGAAACGTAGACATTGCCGTCCACCTCGGGGGCATCGCCGGTGGTGCGGCAGAGGTACAGGCCGCTCTCCTCGTCGATGCCGTCACAGAGCACACGGACGGTCTGGCCCACCTTCTCGGCCTGTTTCTGGGCCATGATGCCGGTCTGGATCTGCATCACCAGCTCAGCGCGCCGGTCCTTGGTCTCCTGATCGATCTGGCCGTCCATCTTTGCGGCCACAGTGTTCTCCTCGGCAGAATAGGCAAAGCAGCCCAGACGGTCAAATCTGACCTCCTTGACAAAGTTGCACAGGTCCTCGAACTGCTCCTCGGTCTCGCCGGGGAAGCCCGCGATCAGGGTGGTGCGCAGGGTGATGCCGGGGATCTCCCGGCGCAGCTTGCCGATGACCTCCAGCAGCTCTGCGCGGTTGGAGCGGCGGTTCATGTTCTTGAGGATGGTATCGTTGCAGTGCTGGATGGGCAGGTCGAGGTAAGGCACCACCTTCTCGTTCCGCTTCATGGCAGCAATAAAGTCATCGGTGATGCGCTCCGGGTAGGCGTACATGATGCGGATCCACTCAAGGCCCGGCACCTTGTTCAGCTTGTCCAGCAGCTCACAGATGCTGCCGGGCTTGCCCCAGTCCTCGCCATAGGCGGTGGGGTCCTGGGCCACCACGATCAGCTCCTTCACGCCCTCACCGGCCAGCCAGCGGGCCTCGGCCACGCAGTCGGCCAGATCGCGGCTGTGCAGCGGGCCGCGGATGCCGGGGATGGCGCAGTAGTGGCAGCGGTTGTTGCAGCCCTCTGCGATCTTTAAGTACGCATAGTGGGCAGGCGTGCCGATGACGCGCTTGCCGCCCAGCGGGAAGTCCTTTTTGGCACCGTAGCTTTCCAGATGGTTCTCGCCGTGGAACAGGCGGGCCACGATGGTGTCAATGGCCTTGTTGGAGGCACAGCCCACCACAGCGTCCACCTCGGGGATCTCCTCCTCGATCTGGCTGCGGTAACGCTCGGCCAGGCAGCCGGTGACGATGACCTTCAGCTCCGGGTTCTGCTGCTTGTAGGCGCAGGCCTCCAGAATGTTCTCAATGGCCTCGGTCTTGGCGCTCTCGATAAAGCCGCAGGTGTTGACCAGAATAACATCGGCTTCACCCAGGTCGGCCACCGTCTCGTGACCGGCCGAAAGCAGGATGTGCACCATCACGTCCAGATCGACCTGGTTCTTGGGGCAGCCAAGGGAAATACATGCAATTTTCATAAGGGATGATACTCTCTTTCTCTTTTGAGGGATGCTTTTGATTTTTTACGATTTGCTCCGGAAAAGCTCCCCCTTCGGGGGAGCTGGCAAAGCCGCAGGCTTTGACTGAGAGGGTTATTCCCCCTCCTCCACCCTGCGAATGGCTTCCTTAATGACGGAATACGAAAATCCCCGCCGCTGCAGGGCCGCAATGACCAGATCCCTGCGGCCCGCTTCCAGCTTTTTGCGGTAATGCCCTTCCACCAGAGCGGCGGCGGCTTCCAGTTCCGGGTCCTCGCCAGAAACATCGGGGGTGTAAACAGCATCCAGCGCCTGCTGGATCTCGCCTGCGGCCAGGCCCTTCTGCCGCAGATTCTGGGCAGCGGCGCGGCGGCTCTTTTTTGCCGCCAGCAGGGCGTGGGCACGGGTCTCGGCATAGCGGGCATCGTTGATATACTCCCGCTGCACCATCTCTGCCACCACGGCGGCACTGGTCTGCTGGGTATAGCGGCGGTTCAGCCGCTCATACAGCTGGCTCGAGGAAAGCTCCTGCCCGGCCAGCAGCTCCATGGCCCGGGTGCGGGCCTTGGCGGCATCGGTGGATTTTTCCTCTTCGGCCAGCGGGCGGCGGCCACGGCTGTAAAAGGCCATTTACTCTTCCACCATGATATCCAGCTCACTCTCGCTGCTGCGGGCGGGAGCCTTGACCACCGGCTCCTTTGCTGTAGCAGGAGCTGCCGGTTCCCCCTCTGCAGGGGCGGCAGCAGCCTTGCCCCCCGGGCGGCGGGTGGCATAGAGCTTGTCGGCATTGGCGCGCACCTGACCCTCGATATCGTTGGCGATCTCGGGGTTATCGCGCAGGAACTGCTTGGCATTGTCGCGGCCCTGACCCAGGCGGATATCGCCGTAGTTGAACCATGCACCGCTCTTCTGAACGATGCCCAGTTTGACACCCAGATCGATGAGCTCACTCATCTTGGAGATGCCCTCGCCGAACATGATGTCGAACTCCGCCTCACGGAACGGAGGAGCCACCTTGTTCTTGACGATCTTGGCGCGGGTATGGTTGCCGATGAACTGGCCGGAAGAATCCTTCAGGCCCTCCACGCGGCGGATATCGATGCGGACAGAGGAATAATACTTCAGGGCGCGGCCGCCGGTGGTGACCTCGGGGTTGCCGTAGACCACGCCGACCTTTTCACGCAGCTGGTTGATGAAGATGCAGACGGTGTTGGTCTTGCCGATGACGCTGGTCAGCTTGCGCATGGCCTGGCTCATCAGGCGGGCCTGCAGGCCCACATGGCTGTCGCCCATCTCGCCCTCGATCTCAGCGCGGGGCACCATGGCGGCAACAGAGTCCACAACGATGGCATCAATGGCACCGGAGCGCACCAGCGCTTCGCAGATTTCCATGGCCTGCTCACCGGTATCGGGCTGGCTGACCAGCAGGTTGTTGATGTCCACACCCAGCGCCTCGGCATACACAGGGTCCAGCGCGTGCTCCACGTCGATGAAGGCAACATCGCCGCCCTTCTTCTGGGCTTCGGCCAGAACATGCAGGGCCAGCGTGGTCTTACCACTGGATTCAGGGCCGTACACCTCAATGATGCGGCCCCGGGGCACGCCGCCCACGCCCAGTGCCAGATCCAGGCCGATGCTGCCGGTCGAGATGGCATCCACCTGCATGGCGGCGTTGTCGCCCAGCTTCATCACAGCGCCCTTGCCAAACTGCTTCTCGATCTGGGCCAGTGCCGTGGCCAGCGCATCCTTCTTGGCACCGGGATCGGTCTTCTGGGTCGCCGGGGCAACGTTGTTGTTCTGATTTTTTGCCATAGTGTCATGCTCCTTTGTCATCTGTTCCCGGCGCGGTGCGGCCAAACGCAGGCGCGGGCATTCCAATTCTTTCGGTACTAGTATAACACATTTTACAGATATTACAACAGGAAGTTGTAGATATTTTTATTGTTTTCTCGCCATCACACAGCGGTCATTGCCGCCAAAGTCTTTTCTGCACACGATCTCCGTCCACCCGTTGGCGGCAAGCAGAGCCGTTACAGCTTCCCGCTGCTGCCAGCCGATTTCCAGGGCAAGGGCACCGCCGGGGCGCAGAGCTTTCTGGTAGTGTTCCGCAATGGCGCGGTAAAATACCAGCCCATCCTCCCCCGCTTCCAGCGCCATGGCAGGCTCCTGCGCCACCTCGGGCTGCAGTGCGCCCATCTCGGCGGCGGTCAGGTAAGGCGGGTTCGACACAATGAGGTCGAGCTGCCCCTCCGGCAGGGTCTGCCAGTAGGTGAACAGATCCCCCCGCACCGGGGTGATGGTCAGTACCGGGGAGAGATGGGCGTTCTGCTCCAGATAGCGGTATGCCGCAGGGCTCTTCTCCAGACTGGTGACCTGTGCCGCCGGGCAGAAGCGCTTCACGCCCAGCCCCAAACAGCCCGTGCCGGCACAGAGGTCGAGCACCCGGGGTGCCTCCACCCCAGCCAGCATTCCGGCGGCGGCTTCGGCCACCACCTCAGTATCGGCCCGGGGGCAGAGCACGCCGGGGCCGACAGCCAGCTCAAAGTCGAGGAAGGGCCAGCTGCCGCAGAGGTACTGCAAAGGCTCCCGGGCCGCGCGGCGGGCCGTCAGGGCTTCCAGCCGCTCTGCCTGCTCTGCACCCAGCGGAGCATCGGCAAGGCGGACATCCCCGCCCGCTGCCAGCCGGAAGAGCTCGGCCGCGTCAAAATCCGCGTCGGGGCAGCCTGCGGCGCGCAGGCGTGCCTCCACCTCCCGGACTGCTGCCCGGGGCAGCATCCCTGCGGTTACCATCTGCCGTCCTCCGGGTCCTCGGGCAGGACCGGCGTGACGGCAGCAATGGCCACCTCGATCATGCTGTCGTCCGGCTCAAACACGGTCAGATGCTGCACCCAGATGCCGGGCTGCCGGATGATGCGGGTGGCGATGTTGTCCGACCGGCCGCACCACTTGAGCAGCTCGTAGCTGATGCCCATGACCAGCGGCAGGAGCAGCAGCTTGAACACCACCCGCAGGCTGGTGCTGGACCAGGGCAGCACGCTGTACAGGAACACGCTGACGATGACCACCAGGATCAAAAAGCTGGTGCCGCACCGGGGGTGGAAGCGGGTATATTTGCGGACATTCTCCACCGTGAGGGGGTCTCCGGCCTCGTAGCAGGCAATGGTCTTGTGCTCGGCTCCGTGGTACTCGAACACCCGGTGGATCTCCTTCATCCGGGAGATGGCGGCCATGTAGGTCAGGAAGATGGCGACCTTGAGCACCGCTTCCAGCACCACCTTGGCCCAGCGGCCCAGCGGCACCAGATGGTTCAGGCCGCCCACCAGCACCGTGGGCAGAACGGTGAAGAGCAGGATGGCAAACAGCCCGCCGATCACGGCAGCTGCCGCCAGCATGATATCTTCGGCCTTTTTGCCCAGATGGTCGCCCACCCATTTTTCAAAGGCGGTCTCCTCTTCGGCGGGGTCGTAGTCGTCCCCCATGCTCACCTGTGCCGAGTACATCATGTACTTGTATCCCATAATCAAGCTCTCGATCATCGAGATGGCTCCCCGCACCAGCGGGATCTTTGTCCACACGCCGTGGGTGGGGGTGGGCTCGACCTTGGTCTCAATGGTTCCATCGGGCTTGCGGACGGCACAGCAGATGTTTTTCGGGCCCCGCATCATAATGCCCTCCATCAGGGCCTGCCCGCCCACACTCGTCTTGAAGCGTTCCTTATTCGGTTGATTCATTGGCTCTCCTATGGGGCGCTGCGGCCCCTCTCTATCGTAAAAACTGCCCCTCTATCTTACCAGATAAATATGGACAATCTCTTATCGTTTGTAGATCGGCAGCCCCAGGGTGACCACCGTGCCCCGGCCCAGCGTACTCTTGAGGTCCATGGTGCCGTCCAGTGCGGTCATAATGGAATCCACCAGCGCAAGGCCGATGCCGCTGCCCCGCACCGAGTTGCTGCCCTTGTAAAACTTGGTCTTGACGTTTTCCAGATCCTCCGGCGGGATGCCGCGGCCCTGATCGATGATCTCGATGAAGGCTTTGTACTCGCCCTGCCAGATCTTGACCGTGATGCGTCCGCCGGGGGCCGAATACTTGATGGCATTGTCCAAAATGTTGATGAACACCTGCCGCAGGCGGTCGGGGTCGGCGTAGACCGGGATCATCTCCTCCGGCTCCGCATAGGCCAGCAGAAGCCCCTCCCGCTGGATGCGCGCTTCACAGAAAAGGACAGCGTCCGTCAGTTCAGCCACAAGGTCCAGGGGGCGGCACTCCATTTTCAGGCGGCCATTCTGCAGGCGGCTGAAATCCAGCAGCTCCTCCACCATGTTGTACAGGCGGGCGGTCTCGTTGTTGATGATCTCCAGCCCCTTGCGGTAGTTCTCATCAGTGGGATCATCCAGGGTGCGCAGGGTCTCCACCCAGCCCCGGATGGAGGTGAGCGGCGTGCGCAGCTCATGGGAGACCGAGCTGATGAATTCGTTCTTCATCTTCTCCGTCTCTTCCAGCCCCTCGGCCATCTGATTGATGGTGCCGCGCAGGCGGTCCACCTCGTCCCGCTCGTCACCGGTCACAGGCAGACGGACATCCAGTTCTCCCCGGGCGATGCTGGCGGCGATCCGCTCCACCTGCCCCAGCGGCACCACGATGCCCCGCACGAAGTACAGGCCAGAGGCCACTGTAAAGCCCAGAATGGCCGCCACCACGATCAGACTGACGATGAAAACGCTTTTCAGCTGCGCCTGCACCAGCGTCAGACTGGTGACAAGGCGCATGGCAGCCACATCCTCGGCCGCATAGGGCACCAGACTGCACACAGCCATGACCGTTTCCCCGCTGGCGGTGCGGTAGATAGCCACACCCACGCCGTCCGGTGCATCCTGCGCCTTGTTAAAATCGTCCTGCACCACGATGCCGTCCGCACCTGTGCCGCTGGAGGAGGCGATCACGCCGCCGTAACCGTCCAGCAGCATGAACTCATATTTGTCTTTATCCGCAAACTGCTCCACCATCCGGCGCAGGGCCACACTGCGGTTGGCCGCGGTCTTCTGAGCCGTGTCGCCGGTGTACATTTTCAGCTGACCGTTGATGGAGGAAAAACGCCGCATCATGGTCTGCTGGACGCTGTTGTAGTAGCTGCGGCCGAAGTTGTACACGAACATGCTCTCCACCAGCAGCACCAGCAGCACGGTCAGGAACAGGCTTCCCCGCAGCCAGCGGTTGGTAATCCCACTGCGCATTGCTTTTCCTCCTTTCTGTCAGTAATCCTGGCTCTCCTATTGGGAGAGCAGTCGAGTACAGCGCAACTGAGAGGTTTTTCCTTACTCCTCCCACCGGTAGCCGTAGCCCCACACTGTCATAATGTGGGTGGGGTGGCTGGGTTCATCCTCTACCTTCATCCGCAGGCGGCGGATGTTCACATCCACGATCTTCACATCGCCGAAGTAGTTCTCACCCCACACGCCCTTCAGGATCTTTTCCCGCACCAGCGCGATGCCGGGGTTGTGGAAGAACAGCTCCATGATCTGGAACTCCACCTGGGTCAGCTCGATCTGCCGCCCGGCCTTGAGGAGAACACGGCGGTTCTCATCCAGCACAAATTCCCCGCTGACCAGCGTGGTGGGGGCATTTTCGTCTGCAGCGGAGCCGCCGCCCGAGCGGCCCACCCGGCGGCAGAGGGCCTCCACACGGGCCAGCAGCTCACTGACGCTGAAAGGCTTGGTCATATAGTCATCCGCGCCGATGGACAGGCCGCGGATCTTGTCCTGCTCCTGCCCCTTGGCACTCAGGATGATGATGCCGATCTTCTGGTCGGTGCGGCGGATGGTCTCGCAGAGCGAGAACCCATTCATGCCGGGCAGCATCACATCCAGAATGGCAGCATCACAGCCGGGCTTCTGCTCCAGCAGAGGCAGGGCGGCTTCGGCGCTGTCGGCCTCCACCGCCTCCATCCCCGCCAGCCGCAGGTTCAGCGCGATCATCTCGCGGATGCTGGCTTCATCCTCTACCACAAGTACCTTGACCATCTAAGACCTCCATATTTTTCTGCCTTCTCCCTCTGCCCAAGAGCACACGGAGAAGCATTTCACCTCAGAACACCCAGCCTGCATCCGGTAAACTTCTGCAAAACTGAGCGGCATCATCCATTCAACCGATACAACGACCGGGACAGTCGATAGCTCTGATCCTTCAGCACCACGTCCGGCCCGAACTTGGCCTGCATCTGGCGGGATGCCACCACGCCCAGGCGGGTCCAGCCCGCCGCGCTCTCGCTGGAAGGAACCAGGCGCATGATCAGCACCAGCTTGCCCTCGTCCACGGTGTGCAGCTCCACGGCCTCCTCTCCCTCAGCGCTGTCGGTGAGCATCAGGTTGCCCTCCCACTCGGCAGGCAACTCAATGTAGCAGCTGCTCTCCTCGTCCAACAGGCCGAAGCTCTTTTCCGGCTCCGGGCTGGTGTAGTCCATCCAGACGATAAAATCCATCCGTCGGCTCTGGCTCAGGTTCAGCAGGCCCGCTTCGTCAGGCTGGGTGGGGATCTCCACGATGCCGTCGCCGTCCAGATCCCGGCTGACCAGCGTGGAGACATTGCGCAGGGACGCATTGTACAGCTCACTGGTGCTGATCTGCTCAGCGGGCAACATCTGCTGGCTTTCCTCATCGAAGTAGAGCAGCACCGTGGCCAGATTGTTGCCCGAGAGGCCGGTCCAGCCGTCCAGCACCAGATAGCGCTTTCCGTCCGCTCCCAGGCCCGCCGCCACAGCGGCGCAGCCCGAGAACTTATCTGCCGAAAGGCCCATGACAGCCACCTGCTGGAACATCCCGTCCCGGTCAACGGTCAGCAGCTCGATCTGCACCCCGCCGTCCTCCAGCGTGGACATCAGGATCAGATCCTCGTTGCCGCCGCCGGTGATATCCTCCACCAGATACTGCTCATAGGACTGTTCCAGAATGGCATTGACCGTGCCGTTCTCGTAGGAGTACACCGCCAGATAGCTGTCGCCCTGCGCGGCGAGGTACCCCACCACCAGCTGGGTTGCGGCACCATCCTGCAGCTGTGCCAGCCGGACATTGTCCACTGTATCCGCCAGACCCTCGATGCTCTGGCGAACCTGCCACACGCCTGCGGCATCCTTCTGCAAAAATGCAATGCAGACGTTGGAACTTTGGGCCGTGGTGTAGAGAACAGCGGCATCCTGCTGGCCGTCACCATCCAGATCCTGCAAAAGGAACGGCGAGAGCAGCTCCCCCTGCATCGGGTATTTCAGCTGGGCGCTCTCCCCCAGCCATTCGTTCAGGGCATTTTGCAGTGCACCGTAGTCGCCCGGAAGGCGCGGGGCACGCAGCAGCTCCTCCACCTGCACATTTTCCGACATCGGAAGGCCGCACGCCGAGAGCAGGCCCATCACGCAGCCTGCACTCAGCACCAGAAACCGTCGTCTTTTCAACCGCCGCCCCTCCCTTCTGTGGAAAATTCGCAAAGTCGTGCAGAAATACAGTACAATTATAGCATTCTTGCCCCGCCATCACAAGCCCCAGCTGCTAACGCCCAACCGGGCAGCGCGGCATTCCCACGCAAGTGAAACGGGCCATTCCATCGCCCGCCCTACTGCCTGCGGCAGCAGGGTCCCACCCCAGCGGACACTTGCTTTGGGAACACCCCGCTGCCCGGCCCACACGATGCAAAAAAGGCCCTTTCCCCGAAGGGAAAGAGCCTTTGTTACACTGTTTGAACAGTCAGAGTCGATCAGACGAGCTCCAGAACTGCCATCTCAGCAGCGTCGCCGCGGCGAGCGCCGATCTTGATGATGCGGGTGTAGCCGCCGTTGCGGTCAGCGTACTTGGGGCTGATCTCATCAAACAGCTTCTTTGCAACATCTTCCTTGGTGATGTAGGCGTAGACCTGACGCTTGGTGTGCAGGTCGCTGGCCTTACCCAGGGTGATCATCTTCTCGGCCATGGAACGAACGTCCTTAGCGCGAGTGACAGTGGTCTCAATCTTGCCATTCTCTAACAGGTAGGTGACCATAGCGCGCATCATAGCGTTGCGGCTGTCGCTGGTTCTACCGAGCTTTCTGGTACCGGGCATCCCGTTTCACTCCTTATTATTTTAGTTACTCATCGTCTGTGTTCAGCTTGAAGCCCAGGGAGTCCAGCTTTGCCATGACTTCTTCCAGGCTCTTGCGGCCGAGGTTACGGACTTTCATCATCTCGTCCTCGCTCTTGCTGACCAGATCCTCCACCGTGTTGATACCGGCGCGCTTCAGGCAGTTGAAGGAACGGACACTCAGATCCAGCTCTTCGATGGTCATCTCCAGAGCCTTTTCCTTATCGTCGTTGGTCTTCTCCACCATGATCTCCGTACCGGCAGCCTCATCGGACAGGTTGACGAAGAGGTTCAGGTGCTCGGTCAGCACACGGGCAGCCAGAGAAACGGCTTCCTGTGCATTGATCGTGCCATCCGTCCAAACCTCGATGGTCAGCTTGTCGTAATCGATGGCCTGTCCAACGCGGGTGCTCTCAACGTTATAATTCACCTTGAGCACGGGGGTGTAAATGCTATCGACGGGAAGAGTGTTGATATCGTTCTTCTCGACGATGGCCTGCTTGTTGCGCTCTGCAGGCACATAACCGCGGCCCTTATCGAAGGTGAGCTCCATGACGAGCTTGCCGCCCTCGCCCAGGGTTGCAATGTGCCATTCAGGGTTCAGGATCTCAATATCGTCGCCCTGCTTGATGTTGTCCGCAGTAACCTCACAAGGGCCGACTGCCTCAACACGCACTGTCTTCGGCCCGTCGGTGTACAGCTTTGCAGCAATACCCTTCAGGTTCAGGACAATTTCGGTAACGTCTTCCTTGACGCCCTCAATGGTGGAGAACTCGTGAACCACGCCGTCGATCTTGACGCTGGTCACGGCGACACCGGGCAGAGAGGAAAGAAGCACACGACGCAGGCTGTTGCCCAGTGTGATGCCAAAGCCACGCTCCAGAGGCTCCGCCACGAATCTGCCGTAGCGGCCGTCCGGGGACAGGCTTGCCGTTTCGATTTTGGGACGTTCAATCTCCATCATATCTATGCCCTCCTTGTCAAACCGATGTTGCCATCGGCCCATTATTAAATTCTTTTAAAAAGAATGCGAAAGGTTGCCATCCAGAAGGAAGGCCTCCCCTTCTTAATGGATTACTTGGAGTACAGCTCGACGATGAGGTGCTCTGCAACTTCGTAGTCGATGTCGCTGCGCTCGGGGAGCTTGGTCACAACACCCTTCAGGGTGCCGGCCTCACGGTTCAGCCAGGAAGGCAGAGCCACAACGGGAGCCTCGGGGCCAACGAGCTTTGCGAACTTAGCAGAAGAACGGCTGGACTCACGAACCTCGATCACGTCACCGGCCTTGACCTGGTAGGAAGGAATGTTGACCTTCTTGCCATTGACGGTGAAGTGAGCGTGGCTCACCAGCTGACGAGCGTCGCGGCGGGTCTGAGCAAAGCCCAGGCGGAACACGACGTTGTCCAGACGGCACTCCATGATCTGGAGCAGGTTCTCACCGGTCTTGCCGGGGCGAGCCTCAGCACGCAGGTAAGCATTGTGGAACTGCTTCTCCAGAACGCCGTAGATAAACTTGACCTTCTGCTTCTCCTTCAGCTGAGATGCGTACTCAGACTGCTTCTTGCGGACATTGCCGTTGGAGTTGCGGGTGGTATTCTTCTTTGCATAGCCCATGACCGCAGGAGAAATGCCCAGGGCCTTGCAACGCTTTGCGATAGGCTGCGTATTCTTTGCCATAATTCAATTTCCTCCTTCGATCAGACACGACGGCGCTTCGGGGGACGGCAGCCGTTGTGGGGGATGGGAGTCACGTCCTTGATCAGGGTGACTTCCAGGCCGGTAGCCTGCAGCGCACGGATAGCGGACTCACGGCCAGCGCCGGGGCCCTTGACGTAGACTTCAACAGTCTTCATGCCATGCTCGATTGCAACCTTGGCTGCGGTCTCGGCAGCAGACTGGGCTGCGAACGGGGTGCTCTTACGGCTGCCACGGAAGTTCAGGGAGCCAGAGGAGCACCAGGACACTGCATTACCCTGCAGGTCGGTGATGGTAACGACAGTATTGTTGAAGGTAGACTGGATATGAGCCTGACCAGCAGCAATGTTCTTGCGCTCTTTCCGCTTCATGCGGACATTTGCGCCCTTCTTGGCGTTATTTGCACTTGCCATTTCTCAAATCCTCCTTACTTCTTCTTGTTAGCGACAGTGCGCTTGGGACCCTTGCAGGTACGTGCATTGGTCTTGGTGCGCTGGCCGCGGCAGGGCAGATTCTTGCGATGGCGGGTGCCACGGAAGGACTGGATCTCAACCAGGCGCTTGATGTCCAGAGCAACGTTGCGGCGCAGGTCGCCCTCAACGATGATGTTAGCCTGATCGATGTAGTCACGGATCTTAGCCTCTTCTTCCAGAGTCAGGTCCTTGACGCGGGTATCGGGGTTGATGCCAGTTGCTTCCAGGATCTTGTTAGCAGTGGTCTGACCGATACCGTAAACGTAGGTGAGACCCACCTGAACGCGCTTCTCGCGGGGCAGGTCAACGCCGGCAATACGTGCCATAGTAGTATCCTCCAAAATCATCCCATGTCAGTGTCGGGGTCTGCGCCGGGACTCTACGCACTTGACCCCCAGGCGCCCGAATTAGCCCTGGCGCTGCTTATGCTTGGGGTTCTGGCAGATGACCATCACGCGGCCTTTGCGGCGGATGACCTTGCACTTTTCGCAGATGGGTTTCACGGAAGGCTTGACCTTCATGATGTTGAACCTCCTTTTGGTTGATGCCCTGGCACTTATTTGGAGCGCCAGGTGATGCGGCCCTTTGACAAGTCATAGGGCGACATTTCTACGGTAACCTTGTCCCCGGGCAGGATACGGATGAAATTGGTCCGCAGCTTGCCGGAGATGTGCGCTAAGAGGATGTGCCCGCTGGGAGTGAGCTTCCCGGTGTTCTTATCCTCGCTCAACATTTCCACCTTAAAGATGGCGTTGGGCATGGCTTCACGCACGATGCCTTCGATCTCGATAACGTCTTCTTTAGACAAGCTATTTGCCTCCTCATTGGATCTGCTCAGTTTGCCATGAATTGACGGACAGGCGGCGATAACCGCCACATACTTCTTCTCCTGCGGCACAAAATCCGCAAAGTGGGCAGAAAATCCCTGTCCACCGAGAAAGCATCTGGCTGTCACGGCCATTTATAGATTATACACCTTTTGCAATGGATTTGCAAGTGTTTTTTCCGTATTTCCGATAAAAAATTCTCGCATTTTCAAACCGGCCGTTTCCCCGCCCCGGTTTTGCGCTTCTCCACCGGGAAGATGAAAATTTTTCACCAAAACTTGTCAGAATTGCACAAAGGCCCTGCTCCGGATGCAAAAAGACCTCCCGTTTCCGGGAGGCCTTAGGGGATGCTGTGCCGGTTTGCTTACTTCAGGCAAAAGGTCTCGGGATCAAAATCGGGATCATCCCAGAAGCGGGTCATGATCTCGGTGTGATCCTTCAGGATCGCGTTCGAGTGCTCGAAGTGCGCTGCCAGACCGCCGTCCTTGGTCTTGACCGTCCAGCCGTCCTTGGCCTGGGTGATCTTGCAGTCGTACTGGCAGATCATAGGCTCAATGGCAATGGTCATGCCGGGCACAAGGCGGGGGCCGCGGCCCTGATGGCCGTAGTTGGGCACCTCGGGGTCCTCGTGCAGTTCACGGCCGGTGCCGTGGCCCACGAACTCCCGGACCACGGAGAAACCTGCGTCCTCGCAGTAGCTCTGCACCGCATAGCCGATATCACCGATGCGGTTGCCGGCCTTTGCCTGCTCGATGCCCTTGTACAGAGCTGCCTTGGTCACATCCAGCAGGCGCTGTGCTTCCAGGTCGATCTTACCCACCGCATAGGTGCAGGCGTTGTCGCCGTTGAAGCCATCGACCTTTGCACCGGTGTCGATGCTGACGATGTCGCCCGGGCGGATGACGATATCATGCGACGGGATGCCATGGATGATGGTATCATTCAGGCTGATGCAGGCCGTTCCCGGGAAACCGTACAGTCCCTTGAAGTTGGGGGTACCGCCGTGCTTTACGATGAAATCGTAGATCAGCTTATCCAGTTCCCAGGTGGTCATGCCAGCCTCAATGTGCTGGCCGCCGTACTTCAGGGCAGCTGCGCTCAGGGCATTGGCCCTGCGCATTCCGTCCAGTTCTTTCGCATTCTTAATCTGGATCACGATTATGCCTCCAGTGCCTTCATCACTTCAGCGGTCGTCTCCTCGATGGAGGGGCAGAAGGGGATCACGGCCAGCTTGCCGCGCTCACGGTAGAACGCCACCAGCGGCTCAGTCTGCTCGTGGTAAGCCTTCAGGCGATCCAGAACGGTAGCAGGCTGGTCGTCCTTGCGGATGACGGTCTTGCCGCCGCACAGGTCGCACACGCCCTCGACCTTGCTCTTCTTGTTGATGATGTGGTAGCTTGCGCCGCACTTCTCGCAGACGCGGCGGCCGCTCATCCGCTCAACGATGACATCGTCCGCCACAGACAGCTCCAGCACCTTGTCGATGCGGATGCCCATGGTCTCGATGGCCTCGGCCTGAGCGATGGTGCGGGGCACGCCGTCCAGGATGAAGCCGTTGGCGCAGTCATCCTGTGCCAGGCGTTCCTTCAGGATGCCGATGATGACCTCATCGGGCACCAGAGCGCCAGCGTCCATGAAGCTCTTTGCCTTCAGACCCATCTCGGTGCCTTCCTTGACAGCAGCGCGCAGGATGTTGCCGGTGCTGATGGAGGGGATGTTCAGCTTTGCGCAGATGATCTCGGCCTGGGTGCCTTTGCCCGCGCCGGGTGCGCCTAACAGAATCAGATTCATAGGTATTCTTCCTTTCCTCTATCAAAGGAGCCTTTTTTGATGTTTGAAGGAACTAACGCCCCTTCAAAGCAAAAAAGCACTGAAAAGTACGAGCATGCTCCCCTTTCCAGTGCTTTCTCACATCAGTGCTTTTGTTTTAGATCAGCCAAGGAAACCCTTGTGGTTGCGCATCGTCATAAAGCTGTCGAGGCTACGGGTGGTATCAAGTGCCACACCAACCACGATCAGCAGGCTGGTACCGCCCAGCTGGATGCTCATACCGGTCAGGTTGCCCAGAATGATCGGCAGTACAGCCACCGCAGCCAGGAAGATGGCACCCATGAGGGTGATCTTATTCAGGGTGCGGGTCAGGAAATCGCTGGTCGGCTTGCCGGGACGGAAGCCGGGGATCGAGCCGTTGTTGCGACGCAGATTGTTGGCGATCTCAACGGGGTTGTACTGGATGGCCACATAGAAGTAGTTGAAGGCCAGGATCAGCAGCAGGTAGATCACGATATAGAGCAGCGACGTGTAGTTGAAGGTATGGAAGAAAGCATACCAGAACGGATGTGCTGCCTGATCGATCTGCAGGAAGCTGCCGATGGTGCCGGGGATCGAAACCATCGCGGAAGCGAAGATGATGGGCATCACGCCGCTCATGTTCAGCTTCAGGGGCAGGTAGCTGTTCTGCCCGCCCATCTGCTTGCGGCCCACCACACGCTTGGCATACTGGATGGTGATGCGGCGCTCAGCGTTGGTCATAACAACGATGAACACGATCACAACCAGTGCCAGAACCAGCAGCAGGGGCAGCAGGATATAGAACCGGGTCTCGCCTGCAGCGGCGCGGGTCAGCAGACCCGTGACGGTGGTGTAGACACCGGACCAGTTGGAAACGATCGAGGAGAAGATCAACAGGGAGATACCGTTGCCGATACCCTTGTCGTCGATCTGCTCACCACACCAGGTGATCAGCTGCGCACCTGCGGTAAAGGTGGCAATGATGACAACAGCGGTAAAGATACCAGCCGCGCCGCTGGTGTACTTCAGTGCGCCCATATTGCGGATCACGAAGTAGTAGCCGAGGCTCATCACCAGAGCGATGACACCGCCGACATACCGGGTGATCTGCTGCATCTTCTGCTGGCCGTCGGCTTCCTTCGCCATGTTTTCCAGGGCGGGGATCGCAACGGTGAGCAGCTGCACAATGATGGAAGCGTTGATATAAGGCGTCACACCTAACGCGAAGAGTGTGCACCGAGACAGGGCACCACCGCTCATCATATCGAGATACGAGAGCATATTGCCGTTGGAGAACATCTGGTTCAGTGCAGAACCGGTGATGAACGGAACGGGGATGGCGCTGCCCAGACGATACACCACGAGGATCGCCAGCGTGAACAGGAGACGATTTTTAAGCTCGGGAATCTTCCATGCGTTACGGAATGTCTGGAACACCTTACATCACCTCAGCCTTTCCGCCTGCCTTCTCGATTTTCTCTTTGGCAGAAGCGGAATAGGCTGCGGCCTTGACGGTCAGAGCCTTGGTCAGCTCGCCGTTGCCCAGGACCTTAACACCGTCCAGAGTCTTCTTGACCAGACCCTTTGCCTTCAGAGCCTCGGTGTCAACGACATCGCCAGCGTTGAAAGCTGCTTCCAGGTCAGCCACGTTAACAATGGCGTACTGGGTAGCAAAGATGTTGTTAAAGCCAACCTTCGGCAGGCGGCGTGCCAGAGGCATCTGGCCGCCCTCGAAACCAGCGTGCTTCACGCCGGAACGGGCCTTCTGGCCCTTGCTGCCGAAACCGGCAGTCTTGCCATTGCCGGAGCCAATGCCGCGGCCCTTGCGGGTCACAGCCTTGTTTGCACCGGGAATAGCGTGCAGTTCATGAAGTTTCATTATGCGTATACCCCCTGCTATTAGGCTTCGGTGACGCTGAGCATAAAGCCGATCTTTGCGATCTTGCCCTGCGTAGCGGCATTGTCAGGCTGAACGGTAACGTCGCCCGGCTTCTTCAGGCCCAGGGCCTCAGCGGTAGCGATCTGCTTAGCGCCGCGGCCGATCAGGCTCTTCTTCAGCTCGATCTTGAGCATCTTATCTGCCATGGTTTGTTACCTCCTTAACCCAGAATCTCACTCACGGTCTTGCCGCGCTTCTCAGCGACGGACTCCGCGCTGACCAGGCCGCACAGACCTGCGAAGGTAGCAGAAACAACGTTGATGGGGTTGTTGGAACGCATAGACTTCGCACGGATGTCCTTGATGCCAGCAGCCTCAATGACGGCACGCACAGGGCCGCCGGCGATCATGCCGGTACCGGGTGCAGCCGGCTTGAGCAGAACGGCACCTGCGCCGTACTTGCCGACGATCTCGTGGGGGATGGTGGTGCCCTTCAGGGCAACCTTGTGCATGTTCTTCTTTGCAGCAGCCTCGCCCTTGCGGATTGCCTCAGGCACTTCGCCAGACTTGCCGATGCCATAACCGATGGTGCCCTTGCCGTCGCCCACGACAACCAGAGCGGCAAACTTCATGATGCGGCCGCCCTTGACAGTCTTGGAAACGCGGTTGATGGAGACAACCTTGGTGATCATGCCGTCGTCTTCACGGTTTCTCATAGCCATAATGTGTTTCCTCCTCTCATTACAGCTTCAGGCCGCCCTCACGGGCGCCATCAGCCAGGGCCTTAACACGGCCATGATAAACGTAGCCACCACGGTCGAACACGACCTCGGTGATGCCCTTTTCCAGAGCCTTTGCTGCGACCTTCTTGCCGATCTCAGCTGCGGCCTCGACGTTGCCGCCGAAACCATTGAAGTCCTTGTCCATAGTGGATGCAGACACCAGGGTCACGCCCTGCTCATCATCGATGATCTGAGCGTAAATGTGCTTGGCGGAGCGGAAAACATCCAGACGGGGACGTGCTGCGGTGCCGCTGATCTTGTTGCGAACGCGGCGATGACGACGAAGACGAGCTTCGTTCTTGTCGATCTGCTTAACCATTGTCTTTCACTCCTTACCTTATTTCTTGCCCTTGCCGGCCTTGCCTTCTTTGTGCTTGACAACCTCGCCCACATAGCGGATGCCCTTGCCCTTGTAGGGTTCAGGCGGCTTCTTGGCGCGGATCTCGGCGGCGTACTGGCCCACCTTCTGCTTGTCAATACCGGTAACAGAGAAGTGGTTGGGGTCCTGCCACACGATGGTGCAGTCCTCGGTATCGGGGACATTCACCTGGTGGGAGAAGCCCAGGTTCATAACCAGGTTGGAGCCCTGCTTCTGGCAGCGCAGGCCAACGCCCACGATCTCCAGCTTCTTCTCGTAGCCGTTCACAACACCGTTGACCATGTTAGCGATGTTGGTACGGGTCAGGCCGTGCAGGCTGCGGGCCTGGGGATCGTCATTGGGGCGGGTAACCAGAACTTCATTGCCCTCGACCTTAACGGTCATCAGGGGGTGGAAGTTGGAATTCAGGCTGCCCTTGGGGCCCTTGACAGCGACGGTGTGTGCTGCTTCATCAACAGTAACAGTGACGCCGGCAGGAATGACGATGGGTTTTCTTCCAATTCTCGACATTGTCTTTTACCCCTTTCTTACCACACAAAGGCCAGGACCTCGCCGCCAACGTGCGCAGCACGAGCAGCCTTATCGGTCATAATGCCCTTAGAGGTGGAAATGATTGCGGTGCCCAGGCCCTTCATGACCTTCGGCATATCCTCGCAGTTGGTGTAGATGCGCAGGCCGGGCTTGGACACGCGGCGCAGGCCAGCGATAACGGGCTCGCCGTTAGCCTGGTACTTCAGGGTGACAACGATGGTACCCTGAACGGTGTCGTTCTTCACCTGCATGCCCTTGATGTAGCCCTCGTCAACCAGAATCTGGCAGATAGCCTTCTTCATGTTGGAAGCGGGGATCTCCACAGAAGGGTGTTTGGCAGTGCTAGCGTTGCGGATGCGAGTCAGCAGGTCCGCGATAGGATCAGTAATCTGCATGTGCCACTAACCTCCTTAGATTAGCTCTCATTTGTTTTATAATGATACCGCCCCGAAACATGCTTGCCCCGGGGCGGATATCCGACATTCTATCCAGCCCTCTGGCAAATTACCAGGAAGCCTTCTTCACGCCCGGGATCTCGCCCTTGTAGGCCAGCTCACGGAAGCACACACGGCACACGCCGTACTTGCGCAGCACGGAGTGGGGGCGGCCGCAGATGCGGCAGCGGGTGTATGCACGGGTAGAGAACTTAGCAGGACGAGACTGCTTCAGCTTCATAGACAGTTTAGCCATTGTATCAATCTCCTCCTTAGTTATTCTCGGTAGCGAACGGAGCGCCCAGAGCCTTCAGCAGCTCCTTGCCCTCTTCGTCGGTCTTAGCGGTGGTAACAAAGCAGACATCCATGCCGCGGACTGCATCGACCTTATCAAAGTCGATCTCGGGGAAGATGATCTGCTCCTTGATGCCGCATGCAAAGTTGCCGCGGCCGTCAAAGCCGTTGCCGTTGATGCCGCGGAAGTCGCGGACACGGGGCAGAGCGACGTTGAAGAAACGATCGACAAACTCGTACATACGCTCACCACGCAGGGTGACCTTGCAGCCGATGGGAGTGCCCTGGCGCAGCTTGAAGTTAGCAACGCTCTTCTTGGCACGGCAGACGACTGCCTTCTGGCCAGTGATCTGGCCCAGATCCTTCATAACAGCTTCCAGGATCTTCTCGTTGTCCTTGGCTTCGCCGCAGGCAACGTTGATGACGACCTTGTCCAGCTTGGGGATCTGCATAACGCTCTTGTAACCGAACTTAGAGTTCAGAGCAGGAGCAATTTCATTGACATACTGTTCTTTCAAACGAGCCATTGTTCCTTACTCCTTTCCTTACAGCTCAGCGCCGCACTTCTTGCAGACGCGGACCATCTTACCGTCCTTCTCGACATGGCCCACGCGCACGGCCTTGCCGCACTTGGGGCAGATGGGCATGACCTTGGATGCGTACATAGCACCCTCAGCCTTCACGATGCCGCCCTGCTCGCCCTGACGACGAGGCTTGACGTGCTTGGTAACCATGTTCTGGCCCTCAACGATGACCTTGTTCTCAGAGGGGCTGACCTGCAGGACCTTACCAGTGTGGCCCTTGTCCTTGCCGCTGATGATCATAACGTTGTCGCCGGTTTTAACATGAAGATTATTCATTTTTAAAACCTCCTTACAGCGATTCCGGAGCCAGGCTCAGGATCTTGGTGTAGCCGGCATCACGCAGCTCGCGAGCAACAGGTCCAAAGATACGGGTACCCTTGGGGTTCTTGTCGGCCATAACGATAACGGCGGCGTTCTCATCAAAACGGATGTAGGAACCGTCGTCGCGGCGCACGCCATGCTTGCTGCGCACGATGACAGCCTTGACGACGTCGCCCTTCTTAACGGAGCCGCCGGGGGCTGCCTTCTTGACAGAGCAGACCACGACGTCACCAATGTTTGCGTATCTCTTGCGGGTGCCGCCCAGCACACGGAAGCACATCAGCTCCTTGGCACCGGTGTTGTCGGCAACTTTGAGATAAGTTTGCATCTGAACCATTTCAGATATCTCCTTTCAAACTGTTCAAAGCAGCGGGCAAAGATTACTTTGCCTTCTCAACGATACGGACCAGGCGCCAGCGCACATCCTTGCTCAGGGGGCGGCACTCCATGATCTCAACACGGTCACCGATACCGCACTCGTTCTGCTCGTCACGAGCCTTGAACTTCACGGTACGCTTCAGGATCTTCTTGTACAGGGGGTGCTGCACGCTATCCTTAACGGCAACCACGATGGTCTTATCCATCTTGTCGGACACGACAACGCCGACGCGGGTCTTTCTCAGATTACGTTCTTCCATCGTTTAACCTCCTTACTGCTTCTCAGCCAGAACGGTCATCACGCGGGCGATGTCCTTCTTGACTGCGTCGATGCGGCCGGGGTTCTCCAGCTGGTTGATGGCATGCTGGAAGCGCAGGTTAAACAGCTCAGCCTTCAGGTCGACCAGCTTGCTGGTCAGCTCTGCGGTCTGCATTTCGCGGAGTTCATTAGCCTTCATTGGTGCCATCCTCCTTCACGGAGTCCTCACGGACTGCAAATTTGCACTTGATGGGCAGCTTGTGCATAGCCAGGCGCAGAGCCTCGCGGGCAGTTGCCTCATCGACATCTGCCAGCTCGAACAGAACGCGGCCGGGCTTAACGACAGCAACCCAGTACTCGGGAGAGCCTTTACCGGAACCCATGCGGGTCTCAGCGGGCTTCTCGGTAACGGGCTTATCGGGGAAAATCTTGATCCACACCTTGCCGCCACGCTTGATGTAACGAGTCATGGCAACACGAGCAGCCTCGATCTGGGTGGAAGAGATCCATGCCGGCTCCAGAGCAACAAGGCCGTACTGGCCCTGGCACACCACGTTGCCGCGGGTAGCCTTGCCGGTCATGCGGCCGCGCTGAACGCGGCGGTACTTAACACGCTTAGGCAGTAACATTACTTGTTGCCTCCTTCCTTCTTCTGAGCGGTCTTAGCGCTCTTCAGGACCTCGCCCTTGTAGACCCACACCTTAACGCCGATGCGGCCGTAGGTGGTAGCAGCCTCAGCAAAGCCGTAGTCGATGTCGGCACGCAGGGTCTGCAGGGGGATGGTGCCCTCGTGATAGCTCTCAGTACGAGCGATATCAGCGCCGCCCAGACGGCCGGAGCACATAGCCTTGATGCCCTTAGCGGGAACGGTGGAACGATCGCGGGGGCTCATAGCATTGCGCATGCACTGCTTCATGGCACGGCGGAAGGTCACACGGTTCTCCAGCTGACGAGCGATGTCCTCAGCAACCAGCTGTGCGTTGGTGGAAGCGCTCTTGACCTCGATGACATTGACGATCACAGTCTTGCCATACTCCTTGGTCAGCTTGTTCTGCAGAGCAACGCGCTCCTCACCGCCCTTGCCGATGACCATGCCCGGCTTAGCGCAGTAGATGTTAACAGTCACGCGAGGAGCGGAAGTGGAAGGATCCACAGTACGCTCGATCTCGATCTTGGGGACACCAGCGTCCTTCAGCTGAGCCTTCAGCTCAGTGCGGATCTTGTGATCCTCGACGAGGTTATCGCTGAAATCCTTCTTGGAGGCAAACCAGCGGCTGTCCCAGTCTTTAATAACGCCGACACGAATGCCGTGCGGATTTACTTTCTGGCCCATTGTTTTCCCTCCTTACTCTTTCTCTTTCAGAACAACGGTCATGTGGCTGGTGCGCTTCAGGATGCGGTAGCCGCGGCCCTGTGCACGAGGCATCATGCGCTTCAGCGTGGGGCCGGGGCACACGTAGCACTCAGCAACGTACAGATTGTTCTTGTCCATATTGAAGTTGTTTTCCGCATTAGCGGCTGCAGACTTCACCAGCTTCAGAAGGGGCTCACAAGCGGCCTTCGGGGTGTACTGCAGGATTGCCAGCGCTTCGTCCAGGGGCTTGTTACGGATCAGGTCCATAACGATAGACACCTTACGGGGACTAATGCGGGCATAACGAAGAATTGCCCGAGCTTCCATGTTGTGTTCCTCCCTCTATTATTTAGAATTACCGGTGTGGCCCTTGAAGGTACGGGTGGGAACGAACTCACCCAGCTTGTGGCCAACCATGTCCTCAGTCACATACACAGGCACATGCTTGCGGCCGTCGTGAACGGCAAAGGTGTGACCAACGAATTCGGGGAAGATCGTGGAGGCGCGGCTCCAGGTCTTGATGACCTGCTTCTTGCCGGAAGCGTTCATTGCTTCAACGTGCTTCAGAAGAGCAGCCTGGACGAAAGGTCCTTTTTTAATGCTTCTACCCATTGTCTTAAACTCCTCTCTTACTTACCTGCACGCTTCACGATGAGCTTATCGGAGCGCTTATGATGCTTGCGAGTCTTGAGACCCAGAGCGGGCTTGCCCCAGGGAGTCATAGGACCGGAGTGACCAACAGGTGCGCGGCCCTCGCCACCGCCGTGGGGGTGGTCGCAGGGGTTCATAACGGTACCACGGCTGCCGGGACGAACGCCCATGTGGCGCTTACGGCCGGCCTTGCCCAGGTTGACGTTCTCGTGGTCGATGTTGGAAACCTGGCCCACAACTGCGGTGCAGTTCACGGGCACGTTGCGCATCTCACCGGAGGGCAGACGAACCAGAGCGTAGCCATTCTCCTTAGCCATCAGCTGAGCCATGTTGCCAGCGGAACGAACCAGCTGAGCGCCGCGGCCGGGATACAGCTCGATGTTGTGGATGATGGTACCAACGGGGATGTTCTCGAAGGGCAGGCAGTTGCCGGGCTTGATGTCGGCAGACTTGCTGCTGATGACCACATCGCCCACCTTCAGGCCATCGGGAGCAATGATGTAGCTCTTAACGCCATCGGTGTACTCGACCAGAGCGATGAATGCGCTGCGGTTCGGATCATACTCGAGAGTCTTGACGGTAGCGGGGATATCGGTCTTCTGACGCTTGAAGTCGATGACACGATACTTGGTGCGGTTGCCGCCGCCCTGGTGGCGGACGGTGATACGACCGGTG
This sequence comes from Faecalibacterium sp. Marseille-Q4164, assembly GCF_017377545.1. NCBI lineage: Bacteria > Bacillati > Bacillota > Clostridia > Eubacteriales > Oscillospiraceae > Faecalibacterium > Faecalibacterium sp. Marseille-Q4164. The sequence goes on from NZ_JAFREJ010000013.1 coordinate 53,582, forward strand.
TTGTTGCGGCCGCTGTGCTTCTTCATGGGCTCCAGCAGGCTGCGCTCGGGAGCGACCTTGCTCAGGACGCTGTAATCCGTGACGGTCATGCCGCGGCGGCCCGGAGTAGTGGGGCCATACTTCTTGATAGCCATTGTGCTATTCTCCTTTGTTTATCTTATGAATTATTATCGGGGTCATATCCCCATAGAGGAACCCTCGGCGGGTTCGGTTTAGACCATGCTGTTGAAGAACTCGATTTCCTTGGAGTCCTTGGTCAGGGTCACGATTGCCTTCTTGGAAGCGGCAGTGTAACCAGCATGCATGCCCTGGCGGCGGAAGCGGCCACGCACGGAAATGGTGTTGACCTTAGCGACCTTAGCGCCGGGGAACAGGGTCTCGACAGCCTGAGCGATCTCGACCTTGGTGGCATCAGTAGCAACCTTGAAGGTGTACTTCTTATCAGCGATGCCAGCCATGGAGTTCTCGGTAATGACCGGCTTCAGGATGATATCATGTGCGGTTTTCATTAGCCAAGCACCTCCTCGAGCTTCTTCGCTGCGTCGACGCTGATGATCAGCTTGTCGGCGTTCAGCACATCGTAGGTGTTCACGCTGCCTGCAAAGGTGGTCTTGACACCGGCAATGTTGCCAGCGCTCTTGACGAACTTTGCATCGACGGTCTCGTTGACCAGCAGGTTCTTCTTGCCAGCGCCAACAGCGTTCAGCATTGCAACCACAGCCTTGGTCTTGTACTCGTCGCAGGTGAACTTATCAACAACGACCATGTTGCCATTGGCAGCCTTGTCAGACAGAACGCTCAGCAGAGCCAGGCGCTTGACCTTGTTGTTGATGTGGTAGTTGTAGCTGCGGGGCTTGGGGCCCAGAGCAACGCCGCCGTGAGTCCACTGGGGAGCACGGATGGAGCCCTGACGAGCGTGGCCGGTGCCCTTCTGACGCCAGGGCTTCTTGCCGCCGCCGGAAACTTCCATGCGGATCTTGGTGTTCTGGGTGCCCTGACGCTGGTTGGCCAGGAAGTTCACCACAGCAATGTGGACAGCCTTCTCGTTCGGGGTGATACCGAACACGGCGTCGGAAAGCTCGATCTCGCTAACGTGCTGACCGTTCATATCGACTACATTAAACTTTGCCATTGTAGCTTTCCTCCTTACGCCTTCACGCTGTTGGCCAGAGTGACGATGGTGCCCTTGGAGCCGGGAACCGCACCCTTGACAGCGATCAGATTGTTCTCGGTGTCAACCTTGACAACGGTCAGGTTCTGCACGGTGACCCGCACAAAGCCCATGTGACCGGGCAGGCGCTTGCCGGGGAACACACGAGAGGGGTTGGAAATAGCGCCCATAGAACCTGCATGACGAGCAACAGGGCCGGTGCCGTGGCTCTCACGCAGACGGTGCTGGCCAAAGCGCTTGATAACGCCCTGGTAGCCCTTGCCCTTGGAAACGCCTGCAACGTCAACCTTGTCGCCTGCTGCGAAGACATCAGCCTTCAGCACGTCGCCAACGTTCATTGCGGAAACATCTTCCAGACGGAACTCGCGCAGGGTCTTCTTGGGGGCAACGTTTGCCTTCTTGAAGTGACCTGCAGCTGCCTTGTTGACCTTCTTGGCGGAAACCTCGCCGAAGCCCAGCTGGACAGCCTGGTAACCATCGCTCTCGACGGTCTTCTTCTGCACCACGGTGCAGGGACCAGCCTCGATGACAGTTACGGGAATAACCTTGCCGCTCTCATCGAACAGCTGGGTCATACCGACTTTCTTGCCGATAATGCCTTTAACCATTTTCTTTTCCTCCTGTAAAGGTTATTGGTTGGCGGCGCACGTCACCGCCAACATGACCCCTCGGGAAACGAGGAGCATCGCTTGGATCAGCTGTTACAGCTTGATCTCGATGTCCACGCCAGCGGGGAGCTGGAGGCTCATCAGAGCCTCGACCGTCTTGTTGGACGGCTTCAGAATGTCGATCAGACGCTTATGAGTGCGGCTCTCGAACTGCTCGCGGCTATCCTTGTACTTGTGGGTAGCGCGCAGAACGGTAACGATCTCACGATCGGTGGGCAGGGGGATGGGGCCGGACACGCGGGCACCAGTGTGCTTTGCGGTCTCCACGATCTTCTCTGCTGCGGCATCGATCAGCTGAGCATCATAGCTCTGCAGACGGATTCTGATTTTCTCTTTGACTGCCATTGCTTACGCCTCCTGAAAAAATTGATTTTGCCCTAGGCGAGCCGATAAATTGCTCTACACAGTTCCGGGTGTTCCTCGATTTGGCACTAGAAAAACCGGTGAACCGCTTGGCAGTTCTCCCGGAAATATATTAGCAAATCAAATCCGAACATTGGTTCCGCCCGTTTCGCAGGTTGCCCCGCCGAGGGAACGTATTCCATCGCTGTCAGTAATTTTTTCGCCCGGTTCTAAGATCGGACATACTCCGCGGAAATAACCCATCACGACTATTGCCGGATGACAACCTCCCGCATCTACGCATATCGCTGGCCTGCACGACTTGTATCGCACAAGCCCTTTGCAGCCGAGAGATATTTTATCACATCTGCGTGCATTTGGCAAGTGTTTTTTCAAAAAAATCGTATTTTTCTTTTTTATTTTCTCTACACGGTCTTTTGGCGCATTTTTTGTGCATTTTGCATACCGCGTTCCACGTTTTTGCGTGGAAAACTCCCCCGCCTTTCAGGATGCACCGGAATGGGGCGCTTTATACAAAAAGACCCTCTCCGTCAGGGCCCACAGGCTTTGACGGAGAGGGTCATTCTTTACTTTTTCTGTTTCAGCTGTTCTTCCAGCCCATCCCGGGGAGTGATGTAGACGGTGGTGTACACCTCATACAGAACCATGCCGGGTTTTGCACCGTTGGCTTTCCAGATGTTCTTCACCTCGGTGGTGTCTACCGCCACCTTGGCACCGGTCCCGGCCTTGTAGGCGCTGGAATAGATCACGGCCAGCTCGGCGGCCTCCTGCCGGGTGGTGTCCGGGATATCCTCGCCCCGGCTCATCACGACCACATGGCTGCCGGGAGCCTTTTGGACGTGGAACCAGAGGTCCTTACCCCGGGCGGTGTGGAGGGTCAGCTTGTCGTTCTGGGCGTTGTTGCGGCCCACAAGAATTTCAAAGCCGTCGCTGGAGGTAAAGCGCAGGAAGTCGGCAGGCTTCTGGCGCTTGTCGCGCTGCTTGTAGTATTTCAGGTAGCCCTGACTCTTGAGCTCGGCCCGGATCTCGTTCAGTGCCGCCTCACCGGCGGCGGTCTCCACCTCGTAGAGCACCGTTTCCAGATAGGCGATCTCCTTTTCTCCCTCTGCCAGCAGGTCTACCAGCATCCGGGCGGCGGTCTGCTTCTTCTTGTAGTTCTTGAAGAAGTTCTGGGCGTTCTGGCTGGGGCTGAACCGCAGGTCCAGCGGAATGGTCACTTCCTTGCCCTCATCGTACCAGTTGGGCACGGTGATGCTCTTCATTCCTTTCTGGGCCATGTAGAGGTTGGCCGAGAGCAGCTCCCCGTAGAGCCGCAGCTTCTCGCTCTTGCCACTGGCGGCCAGCTCCTCCTGCCGTGCGGCCTGCTTGCGGACCGCACGCTCGTACATGTTGTGCACGGCCTTGTGCAGCTCCTTGCTCTTGGTGCGCAGGCGCTCGGCGCGGTCCTTCTCGGCATAGTAGCCCTCGAGCAGGGCGTTGAAGGACGGCCATTCCTTTATAATATAAGTATCGCCGTACTGCTGGGGCCGGAAGAAGGTGAACTCCACCGGCTTGCCGTCCGGGGCAGTCACGCTGCAGGGACAGCCGCCGTTGTGGTGGAGCTCCTTCAGCTCATCAATGGCGGCCATCAGCTTCCGCTTCTGCGCATCGTCCAGCTCGTTGGCCAGCAGGTGTTCCCCGTCGAAGGCGCGCCAGGCGGCTTCCCGGCAGACCACCGGGCCGACACCGGCCACGGTCTTGTTCAGGGCATCGGCCACAGGCAGGTCCCGCTCACAGGCTGCCGCCACGATAGACGCGGCGCTCACCTGCAAAAAGTCAGGGCGGGCCGGTTTGGGCGGGATGGTGTAGGGCAGGCCCGGCAGCAGCTGCCGGACATCGCTGTCCTCAAAATCCACTCGCTTGAGGGCATCGATGATCTTGCCGTTCTGCACCAGCACCAGATTGGAGTAGCGGCCCATCAGCTCGGCGCAGAGGATGTTCTGCACCAGGTCACCCATCTCGTTGGTGCACTGGAAGGTAAAGTACACGATGCGGTCACCCGGCTCCATCCGCACATCCAGCAGCTTGCCGCCGGTCAGATGCTTGCGCATCAGCATACAGAAGGAGGGAGGTGTCTCGGGGTTCTCGAAGCTCTCTTCGGTCAGGCAGACCCGGGCCGAGCCGCTGCGTGCCGAGAGCAGCAGCGCATAGGTCTCGGTGCGGGTGCGCAGAGTCAGCACTAGTTCATCGCGGGTAGGTTCAAATATTTTTGCGATCTTCGCATCGGTCAGGGTCTGTTTCAGCTCCCCAGCCGTCAGCGCCAGCGTCGCGGCATCAAGTGCCATCTTATAATCACCTGTTTCTCTGATAGAATCTCTTATTCGTTTACGCAAAACGCTCCGGTTTTGCCAAGGGCTCCCCTACTAGGCAACGACGACGACCGCCGCCAGTGGCGGATGAAGGGAGGAGTTGTTGGGGCCGCGGCCAGCAGGACACGAGTGCAATCCTTTGCACGAAGTGGATGCTGGGAGCCGCAACCCGTATGCTGGCGCAAAGCGCCTGAGAGGTTTAATTCCTTATTTATATATAAGTAAACGGATCTCTGTTCTCTCCGCTCACCCGCACCTCCAGCTCCGGGAACGCAGTGCGCAGGCGGTCAGCGATGGCGGCACACACCGGGAACTCGGTGGCGTAGTGCCCCGCCGCCACCAGCGACAGCCCCAGACGCACGGCATCTATGGCCGCGTGGTGGTTGGCCTCGCCAGTCAGCAGACAGTCCGCCCCCACGGCAAGGGCATCCTCGAACATGCTTCCGCCCGCGCCGCTGATGACCGCCAGCCGCCTTACGGTCCTGCCGGTATCCGCAAACTTGACCTGCACCGCAGGGCCGCTCCGGGGCCGGTTGCACCGCCCGCCCAGCACAGCCTGCGCCTTGCGGGCCAACTCCGGCACCGTGATGGGGTCAACCTCGCCCACCCGGCCGCAGCCGTCGGCAAACCCTTCCCAGTCCTGCATCCCGAAGATGCCCGCCAGCACCTCGTTCACGCCGCCCTCAGCGGCATCCAGATTGGTGTGCATACAGATGGCAGAGATGCCCTTTTGCACCAGCTGGAAGGATACATCTCGGGGGGTCAGCTTTTTCAGCGGGCTGAAGATGACCGGGTGGTGAGACACGATGAGCTCGCAGCCCCCGGCCGCAGCTTCCTCCACCACCTCGGGGGTGATGTCCAGCGTTACCAGCACCCGGGACACCTCACGGCCGCAGTCCACCAGCAGGCCGGGGTTATCCCAGCTCTCTGCCAGTTCCAGCGGCGCATAGCGCTGCATCTCAGCGTAAATATCATTGGTTGTAGCCATAAAGCTGTACCTCCAATTTCAGCAGCCTCACCCTCTCCGTCATTGCTGCGCAATGCCACCTCTCCCGAAGGGCGAGGTTTTGACAATCCCCACAAAGTTTCCGGTTTTGCCAAGGGCTCCCCCTTTGGGGGAGCTGGCGAGCGTCAGCGAGTCTGAGAGGGCGAGCCATCTAACAATTTATCGATCTCCTCCGCCAGCTCCGTCCCATCCGGCACGCCCAGCCGGAAACGGGGGAGCTTGGCCTTCTGCCAGGCGGCATATCCTGCACCCTCGGGCCATTCGGCTGTTCTGCCGAACAGGCACTCGGTAAAGGTGGGGGTGCGCACCTCGCCGGTGTATTCAGCGGCCATCACGGCGTACCAGCGGCCCGCCGCCTGCACGGGGCGGTCTGCCGCCAGCGCAAAGCCGTGTTCCCACAGCCAGCGGCGCAGCTCGCTGTGGCGGGTGGCCGGTACCATCACCAGCCGGGGCCCGCCGACCTGCGACACCCACGGGGCCTGTTCGATGATTTCCCAGGTGGTCTGTGCCGAAACGCCCGCCAGCACAATGGTCCCCACCTCGCCCGCAGACAACACAGAAAGACCGTCGCCGAGCCGAAGCTCAACGCGGTCTTTGCATCCTGCATGTTCCAGCGTCTGTTCTGCCTTTGCCAGCGGGCCGGGGCGCAGATCGGCCCCGATGACCCGGGGGTATTTCCCCGAGGCCGCCAGCACCGCTGTCAGCTTGCCGTGGTCACAGCCGATGTCGGCCACCGGCTTGCCCGGCAGCACCAGCTCGGCGGCGGCGGTCAGACGCGCATCCAGTGTGGGGAGCACTCAGGCCTTCTTGGAAGCCAGATGGGCGTTCAGCTTCTCCAGCAGCTCGTCGCAGTCCACACCGTGGACCTCACAGGCCTCGGCAATGGTCTCGCCGCGGGAAGCGGGGCAGCCCAGGCAGTGCATACCGATCTCCATAAAATAGGGAGCGGTGGTCTGATCCATATCCAGAATATCGCCAATGATGGTCTCGCGGGTCACCTGCATCGTCTTGTTCTCCTCGTTCTTCTTGAGCATATTAAAAATATCAAACATGATGGGATTCCTTTCTGTTGTGGGTGTTTTCGTGGTCAGGCAGACCATTCGTATATACTATACCCCATTACTAGGTATTTTTGCAAGTAGTTGACACAATTTTTAGCGACCTCACCCTCTCCGTCATTGCTTCGGCTTTGACTGAGAGGGTGAGCAACTTCCACACAAAAAGCCCCCGCCATCTTGCGACAGCGGGGGCCAAGCTTCAGATTTAAAAATCAGCGCTTAGTTCTGCTTCATACGAGCGAAGCAGTCGGAGCAGTAGACCGGACGGTCCTCACGGGGCTGGAAGGGAACCTTGCAAGCCTTGCCGCAAGCTGCGCAGACAGCATCGAACATCTGGCGCTCACCGCTGTTGCTGCGTGCGCCGCCGTTCTTGCGAGCGTCACGGCAGGGCTTGCAGCGCTGGGGCTGGTTCTCAAAGCCGCGAGATGCGTAGAACTCCTGCTCACCAGCAGTCCAAACAAACTCCTTGCCGCAGTCTTTGCAAACTAAAGTCTTGTCTTCGAACATAGTAGTATCTCCTCTTTGTTTAGTTCTTGCCCGCGGAAGGATTGTAACCATACCTTTGGTTTTTAGGGACCATCGCGCTGATCGTAAGCTACCAGGGGCTTGAATGATAGAACATCCTCTGGTTGAGGACTTCTCTATTGTACCGTTCTTTTTTTGATTTGTCAACCAAAAAACAAACCTTCGGCTTCATTTTTGTGCATTCGGCCCAATTAGACAGGGTTTGCGCTCCGGAAAACAGCAAAAGGGAACGCGCCCCATCCAGAAGCGCGTTCCCCTTTTTATTGCATTGTAAAAACCGCGTAAAATACGAACGGCTTACTTCTCGACAACTTCCTTGGTGTCGCGGGCGATCATCAGCTCCTCATCGGTAGCAATGACCAGCGTGCGGACCTTTGCGCCCCAGGCAGTGATCTCACAGACATCGCCCTGGATGTGCTTGTTCTTGTCGGTATCGATGCGGATCCCCAGCCAATCCATGTGGTGGCAGATCTTTGCACGGGCAGCAGCATCATGCTCGCCGATGCCGCCGGTAAAGACGATGGCATCCACGCCGCCCATGGCGGCAATGTAGCTGCCGATGGTCTTCTTGATCTGGTAGTTCAGCATGTCAGAAGCCAGCTGTGCGCGCTTGTTGCCGGCAGCAGCTGCCTCCTCCACATCGCGCTTGTCGCTGGAGACACCGGAGATGCCCAGCAGGCCGGACTTCTTGTTCAGGATCTCGTCCAGCTCGTGGCCGGTGATGTTCAGGGTGTACTTCAGGTAGTTGACCACAGAGGGGTCCAGGTCGCCGCAGCGGGTGCCCATCATCAGGCCGGCCAGCGGGGTCATGCCCATGGAGGTATCCACGACCTTGCCCTGGTCCACAGCAGCAATGGAAGAACCGTTGCCCAGGTGGCAGGTGATCAGTTTCAGGCGCTCAATGGGCTCCTCCAGGTACTCGGCAGCCTTGTGTGCAACATACTTGTGGCTGGTGCCGTGGAAGCCGTAACGGCGGACACCGTACTTCTCATAGTACTCGTAGGGGATGGCGTACATATAAGCCTTCGGGGGCATGGTGCTGTGGAAAGCGGTATCGAACACAGCAACCATGGGGATGTTGCCGAACACCTTGCGTGCAGCCTCAATGCCCAGAATGCCTGCGGGGTTGTGCAGGGGGGCCAGGGGGCTCAGCTCCCGGAGGGTATTGATGACTTCATCGGTGATCAGGCAGCTGGCCTTGAACTTCTCGCCGCCGTGGACAACACGGTGGCCGATGGCGTTGATCTCGCTGATATCGTCGATGCACTTGCCCTCGCCGGTGGTCATCTTCTTCACGACCTCAGCAAAAGCCTCGGTGTGGGTGGGGAAGATCGCCGGGGTGGTGGCCTTGTGGCCGTTGGCCTCGTGGGTGATCATGCTGCTTTCCATGCCAATGCGCTCGCACAGGCCCTTACACAGCACCTTCTCGCCGTCCATATCGATCAGCTGATACTTCAGGGAAGAAGAGCCGCAGTTAATAACCAGAACTTTCATCTTCTTGTGCCTCCATATTCTTTTCGGTTCGCAGATGCGGACAGAATTTTACAGATTCCTAGAAATATTATATAATAGGTTCCAAGGGTTTTCAAGCCGCAACCGGGCAAAGGGTTCCACAAAGTATCCATGCTTTTTTGTACACCCTGCCCACAAATGGAAAGAGACACAGGTTATTTCTGTATGAACGATATAAATTTCACAATGTATAAGCTCGCCGGGATCATTGCCGAATACGATCCCTTCCACAACGGCCACGCCTGGCAGCTGCAGCAGGCAAAGGCACTGGGTGCTCAGCGGGTGGCGGTGGCCATGAGCTGCGGGCTGACCCAGCGGGGCGCGCTGCCCCTGCTGCCCGAAAGCGTGCGGGTGCAGGCTGCGCTGACCTGCGGGGCCGACCTCGTGTTCGCCCTGCCCGCTCCTTATGCCTGTTCCGGGGCGGAATGCTTTGCCCGGGCCGGGGTGCAGCTGCTGGCCGCCGCCGGGTGCGACGCTCTGGTGTTCGGAGCCGAGACCCCGGATGCGGCGCTTCTGATGGAAGCCGCCCGGGTGCTCTCCGGCGCGGAATACCGCACCGCCCTCAAGGCCCGGCTTGCCGCCGGGGCCCGCAGCTTTGCGGCAGCCCGGCAGGCAGCGGTGGAAGCAGTCTGCCCGGGCACCGGCCTTGCCGCCCTGCTGGACAAGCCCAACAACAATCTGGCCGTGGAATACTGCAAGGCCATTCTGGAGCTGGGGGCTTCTCTGGTGCCGATCCCCCTGCCCCGGCAGGGTGCCGGTCATGGGCAGGCCCTGACCGAAACAGGGGGGCAGTTTGCCAGTGCCAGCGCCCTGCGCACGCTCTGGCAGAGCGGCGGAGCTGATGCCGCTGCTCCCTATGTTCCGGCGGAAGTCCTGCCGCTCTACCGGGAAGCCTTTGCCGCCGGGCAGTACACCGATCTTGCGGCCGCCCAGCGCTGTCAGCTGGCGCTTCTGCGCAGCCGGTGCGCAGGAACCGCGCCGTTTGCCCAGGTGCGGGGCATTTCGGAAGGTCTGGAGCACCGGCTGGAAGCCGCCGTGCGTTCCAGCACCACCCATGCGGAGCTGCTGGACAGCCTGACCACCGTGCGCTATCCACGGGCACGGATGCGCCGCCTGGCCGTGGATGCCGCTCTGGACTATTCTGCCGATGCCTTTCCCGCCCTGCCGCCCTATCTCCACCTGCTGGGGGCGCAGAAGGATGCCCTTTCCCTCCTGAAGGCTGCCGCACTGCCGGTATCCCACTCCCTTGCACGGCTGGCCGAACAGAACGCCCCCTGCCGGGCGGTGGTGGACGCTCAGCTGCGGGCCTGTGATTTTGGCGCGCTGTGTCGTAAAAAGCCGGAGCCGATGGGGGGCGCACTTCGTCAAAAAATTATCTTTTTGACGAAATAGCAAAATTTTCTCCTGAAATTTTTACATTTCCACACTTGTATCCCGGCAGCGGTTCGGTGTATCATAATGATAGTATTGGATACAACGAAGCGTCCCCAGCCTGTGGGACAAGAGGAGGAACTCCATGGCATTACACGTTCTGGACGAAGCCAACCGCTGCCTCGGCTGCAAAAAGCCCATGTGCCAGCAGGGCTGTCCCATCCACACCAACATCCCCGAGGTCATCCGTCTGCTCAAGGCAAACGAGCTGGATGCCGCAGGCCGGATGCTGTTTGAGAACAACCCCCTGACCACGGTCTGCTCTCTGGTCTGCAACCACGAGAACCAGTGCGAGGGCCACTGCATCCGCAACCGGATGCCCAGCCACGATCCTGTCCACTTTTCCATCATCGAGGACTATATCTCCACCACCTATGCCAACAAGATGACCAAGGGCCCCGCCCCCAAGAACGGCATGAAGGCCGCTGTGGTGGGTGCAGGCCCTGCCGGCCTGACCATTGCCGTGCTGCTGGCGCGCTGGGGCTACGATATCACCATTTTTGATGCCCGGGATAAGATCGGCGGCGTGATGCGGTACGGCATCCCCAACTACCGCCTGCCCGACAGCGTGCTGGACGATTTCCAGTATCGCCACCTTGAGCTCAAGGGCATCCATGTCCGGCCCAACACCACCATCGGCAAGACCATCACCATCGACGACCTGTTCCGCGACGGCTACAAGAGCGTGTTCATCGGTGCCGGTCTGTGGAAGGCCAACGCCATGCACATCAAGGGCGAGGCCCTGGGCAACGTGGCCTTTGGCATCGACTATCTGGCCAACTCCAAGGCCTTCCGGCTGGGGGATGACATCGCCGTGATCGGCGTGGGCAACTCGGCCATGGACTGCGCCCGCACCGCCATCCGCAACGGTGCCCGCCATGTCACCTGCTATGCCCGCCGGGATGAGAGCTGCATCAGCGCCTCTGAGTACGAGGTCAGCTATGCCAAGCTCGAGGGCGTGGGCTTCCGCTTCCGCAAGGCCCCGGTGGAGATCCGGGAGAACGGCCTGATCTGCCGCGACACGGTCAAGAACGAAGAGGGCAAGTTCGTGCAGGTAGAGGGCAGCGAGACCTTCTACCCCCACACCGGTGTCATCGTCTCGGTGAGCCAGGGCTCGGAGAGCAACCTCGTCAAGACCACCACCGGCATCGAGACCAACCAGAAGGGCCTGCTGACCGTCAGCGAGGACGGCAGCACCACCCGCGAGGGCGTGTTTGCCGGCGGCGATGCCGTTATGGGTGCCCGTACCGTGGTCGAGGCCGTGGCCATTGCCAAGCAGGTGGCCGAATCCATGGACAAGTACATGAAGAGCCTGCCTGCAGATACGACCCCCGATCCCTACGCCGACATCCCCACCTTCCAGACCCCCACCTCAGACGTTCTGGGCAAACAGGAAGTCAAATAATGCTTTTCCCGCCCGGCTGGTCTGTCCCGCCGGGCGTTTTATTTCTCATCGGTTTTCATTTGATTTCCAATTTGTAAATTTTGCGCCCATTTATCCATCTTTGCCGTTTCTTAGTTGACCCCATTTTCCGTTTTCCAGTATACTATTCATATATCCGCCTGTGTTTTGTACACTGCGGAAATATTTTCTCGAAAGGTCGGTGGACATTATTCTCAAGGCATCCATCCCCAAACTGCGGGAAAAATTATTGGAAGCGCTTCAGGCGGTGCTGCCCATCGTGGCCATCGTGCTGGTGCTCTGCTTCTCCATTGCTCCCGTCTCCCCCAGCATCCTGCTCTGCTTCCTGCTGGGCGCGGCTATGATCATTGTGGGCATCATGTTCTTTACGCTGGGCGCGGAGATGAGCATGAGCCCCATGGGCGAGCGGGTGGGCGCAATGCTCACCAAAAGCCGGAGCGTGCCGCTCATCATCGGTGTCGGCTTTCTGCTGGGCTTTCTCATCACCATCTCGGAGCCCGACTTACAGGTATTGGCCAATCAGGTGCCCTCCATCCCCAACATGACCCTCATCCTCTCGGTGGCGGCAGGCGTGGGGCTGTTTCTCGTGGTCGCCTTCCTGCGTATGCTGCTGGGCATTGCCCTGCCCAAGCTGCTGGTGGTGTTCTACGGGCTCATCTTTGTGCTGGCCGCCTTTGTGCCAAAGGAATTTCTTTCCGTGGCCTTTGATTCCGGCGGCGTGACCACCGGTCCCATCACCGTTCCCTTTATCATGGCGCTGGGTGTCGGCGTGGCCGCCATCCGTTCCGACCGCCATGCCGCGGACGACAGCTTTGGTCTGGTGGCGCTCTGCTCCATCGGCCCCATTCTGGCGGTGCTCATTCTGGGCATTGCGTTCCAGGCCAGCGACAGCACCTACGTTCCGCCCATCCTGCCCAACGTCAGCGATTCCGTGGAGCTGTGGCAGCTCTTCCACGAGGGCCTGCCCACCTACATCAAGGAGATTGCCACCTCCCTGTTGCCCATCATCGCCATGTTCGGCGTGTTCCAGCTGGCTGCCCTCAAGCTCGACCGGCGGACGCTGGGCCGCATCGGCGTGGGCCTTGCCTATACTTATATCGGTCTTGTGCTATTCCTCGCAGGCGCAAACATCGGCTTTATGCCTGCCGGTAATTATCTGGGTCAGGTGCTGGCAGGCCAGAGCTTCCGCTGGCTGCTGGTGCCCATCGGGATGCTCATCGGCTACTTCATCGTCAAGGCCGAGCCCGCCGTCTATGTGCTGAACAAGCAGGTCGAGGAAGTGACCGACGGTGCCATCTCCGCCAGCACCATGGGCGCAGCCCTCTCGGCAGGCGTTTCCCTCTCGGTGGGTCTTGCCATGGTGCGGGTGCTCACCGGCATCTCCATCCTGTGGTTCCTCATCCCGGGCTACGCCTTTGCCATCGGCATCTCCTTCGTGGTGCCCAAGCTCTACACCGCCATCGCCTTTGACGCAGGCGGCGTTGCTTCCGGCCCCATGACGGCCACCTTCCTGCTGCCGCTGGCACAGGGTGCCTGTGTAGCTGTGGGCGGCAATATCGTCACCGATGCCTTCGGCGTGGTGGCCATGGTCGCCATGACCCCCCTCATCACGGTGCAGCTCATGGGTCTGATGGCCCAGCTCAAGCAGCGCAGAGCCCGGCAGGCACAGCCTGTGTCCACCGCCGCGCTGGCCTTTGCCGACCTGCCGGATGATGCCATCATCGAGCTGTAAGGAGGTCCTGCTGTGAATACTTTATACTGGCTCGTCACCATCACCGACCGCCACTCCACCGATGCCTTTCTGGCCCTTTACGAGGAGCACGGCATCACGGTCAGCCTGCGCACGGTGGGTGCAGGCACGGCGGTGCGGGAGACCCTTTCCACCCTGGGGCTGGAGCAGACCGAAAAGGCCGTGCTCTTTGCCATGATCACCGCCGAGACCTGGCCCGGTCTGCAAAAAGATCTGCGCCGCAAAATGCGCATCGATGTGCCGGGCACCGGCATCGCGTTCATCATCCCGGTCAGCAGCATCGGCGGCAAACGGGCGCTGCAATTCCTGACCGAACACCAGACCTTTGCACTGAAGGAGGAAAGCACCTTGAAGGATACCCGCTATGAGCTGCTGCTCGTCATTGCCAATCAGGGCCACACCGGCTCCATCATGGACGCGGCCCGCGCCGCCGGAGCCGGCGGCGGCACCGTCATCCATGCAAAGGGCACCGGCATGGAGGGTGCCGCCCACTTTATGGGGGTGGAGCTGGTCAACGAGAAGGAGCTGGTGCTCATCGTGTCCCGCACCACCCTGAAAAACCAGATCATGCAGGCCATCATGCAGGGGGCAGGCCCCAAGGCGGGAGCCATCGTATTCTCCCTGCCCGTGACCGATACGGCAGGTCTGCGGCTGCTGGACGAGGAGTAACGGCCTCGCCCTCTCAGGCGCTTCGCGCCAGCTCCCCCAAAGGGGGAGCCCTTGGCAGCCACATCAATCCCGCTGTTCTGATGGGAAGCAACAGCATCGGGTGGATTTTCTTGAAGTTTTCCTGTATTATAAGGATAGTATGGGAGGTACTGCTATGAAATCTACTCGTCGCTGGCAGCAGCTTTTGCTGAACAGTCTGGCTATCATCCTGGGCAACGCACTGTATTCGCTGGCGGTGGCCCTGTTTCTGGAACCCGCAGGGCTCATCACGGGCGGTGCCACCGGCATCGCGCTGGCCTTCGGGCGGCTGACGGGGCTCTCCGTCTCCGGTTTCCTCTTCCTCTTCAACATGTCCATGCTGGTGTGGGGCTGGGCGGTGCTGGGCAAGAAGTTCGCGCTGAACACCCTTGCCAGCAGCGTGCTGAGCCCCGCCTTTCTGGAGCTGTTTGAGCGGCTGCTGGACGGCCGGGTGCTGACTGAGGATATCTTCCTCTGCACCATCTTCTCGGGTCTGGGCATCGGCGTTGCGCTGGGCATGGTCATCCGGGCGGGCGCTTCCACCGGCGGCATGGATATCCCCCCGCTGGTGCTGCAGAAATGGTTCCGCTGGCCGGTGTCCATCACCATGATGCTCTTTGATATCGCCATCCTGCTGGTGCAGGCGGCGTTCAGCCAGCCGGAACAGGTGCTCTACGGCATCGTGCTGGTCATCACCCACACCATCGTCATGGACAAGATGCTGATGCTGGGCGACAGCCGCACCGAGGTCAAGATCATCAGCACCCGGTCGGATGAGATCCGCACCGCCATTCTGGCTGAGATCGACCGTGGCGTGACCGTGCTCCACGGCGAAGGCGGCTACACCGGCGAGCCCAGCGAAGTGCTGCTCAGCGTCATCTCCAACCGGGAGCTGCCCCGGCTGGAAAAGCTGGTCCATTCCATCGACCCCGCCTGTTTCCTCATCGTCAGCCGCGTGACCGAAGTCAGCGGCCGGGGCTTCTCAATGGAAAAGGAATACCAGTAAATCTTCTTGACAGTGTTTCTGCTATCTGCTATATTGATATCAGAATAACAAAGTCGATTTTGGGCTTTCGCACAGGGACCCCCCTGCCTTTTGGGGTTATCTGTACGAAGGCCCGTTTTATTACAGGAAAAAGGAGCCAACTATGAAAATCACTCAGATCCCCATGGGGGCCCACAATGCCCAGCTGACCTGCTACCTGCAGGATCCCTGCACCGAAATGCCTGCTCTGGACCGCTGTCCTGCGATCCTGATCTTTCCGGGTGGAGCCTATGCCTTCTGCTCAGACCGGGAAGCCGATCCTGTAGCGCTGGCCTTCCTGAACGCAGGCTACAATGCCTTTGTGCTGCGGTACAGCGTCTCCCAGAACTGTCCGGTGGAGGAGGTCTATACCAATGCCTTTGCCGAAGCGCAGGAGGCCATGGACTACCTGCACCAGAACGCAGGCGACCTGCACATCGACCCGGAGCAGATCGCCGTAGTAGGCTTCTCTGCCGGCGGGCATCTTGCCGCCTCGGTGGGCACCATGGGCCGGGTCCGTCCTGCGGCCATGCTGCTGGGCTACGCTGTGTTCAGCGTCCCGGGCAAGGCGTTGGGCATGGAGCTGCCGGACCTGCTGCAGCAGGTGGATGACCAGACTCCCCCTACCTTCCTTTTTGCCACTCAGGGCGACCATCTGGTGCCCGCCACACAGTCCCTGCAGTTTGCCACCCTGTTGGCAGAGCGGAAGATCCCCTATGAGATGCATATCTTTGCTTACGGCGACCACGGCTTCTCCACCGGCAGCCGCCACATTGCCAACCCCCAAAACCCGGAAAACCCGGAATCCGCAGTGTGGCAGGGCATGGCACTCGGCTTCCTGAACCACATTTTCAACCACGACGTGCTGGTGCCCGCCCCGGAGGAAGTCAAGGAATTCTGTCTTGATATGAAGATCGGCACCTTGCTGGACACTCCTCAGTCCGCTGCCCTGATTCAGCAGCTGCTGCCGGAGCTGGCCCAATATGTGCAGCAGGAGCCCGGCTCCCGGGGCATTTCTGTGAACAATCTGCAATTCTACAGCAACAAAATGTTCGATGAAGAAAAGCTGGCCGCACTGAACGAAGCGCTGGCAAAGCTGAACTGAGGGAACACCACATGGAACGCTCTGAACTTCTTGCGCGGCTGGGATTTGCACCGCCGGAGGCCTGCCGGGTGCGGGTCATCATTGACACCGATGCAAAAAACGAAGGCGATGATGACTTTGCCATCCTGCACCATCTGCTCACTCCGCAATTTGACGTGCGTGGTATCTGTGCCACCCATTTCGAGGTCAAAACCACCCAAAGGGGCTTGCCGCCCCACAGCATGGAACGCAGTTACCAGGAGGTATGCCGCCTGCTGAACGCCGCACACATCGACGATGTTCCTGTTTTTCATGGTTGTACTGCCCCTCTCGCCTCCCCGGAGGATGCTCCCGACTGTGAAGCTGTCGAGTTTCTGATCCAGGAGGCTCTGCGGGATGACCCGGCTCCCCTGTACATTGCGGCCCAGGGCGCTATGACAAACATTGCCGCCGCCCTGAACCGTGCTCCGGAGATCGCGTCCCGCATGACGGTGCTCTGGAACGGCGGCGGCCCCTATCCCGCCGGACGACCGGAATTCAATGTTCAGCAAGACCCCATCGCCTGCCGTGTCCTGTTGGACAGCGCTGTCACGGTCTGGCAGATCCCACAGGATGTCTACGCCAGATTCGAGGTATCCCTTTCCGAATTGGCGCTTCGGGTACGGCCCTGCGGCGAAGTGGGAGCCTATCTATTTCGGCAGCTGATGGACGAGTACCCCTCCGAATACGATCCCCGTTTTCCTCTGCGCACCGGGGGCAATTGGACTTTGGGTGACAACACTACCGCCGCCGTCCTGCTGGAGAATGGATTCCGGGGGCACTGGACACTCCGCCCGGCTCCTGTGCTCCTGCCCAGCCTGACCTATGCTGAAGCTTCTGACCGCAAAACCATCCGTGTCTATCACGATCTGGATGTTCGTTTTGCACTGGAAGATTTTTATTCCAAGCTGGCGCTGTGCTACCCCAGATAAGGATCATACAAAACAACAGCCCCCTCGGCCCATAAGCCTGAGGGGGCTGTTGTTCTGTAATTCAGCTGTTACAGCAGCGGTGCAATGACCTTGAGCAGCATTCCGGTGGCACGGAGCAGATAATGCTTCTGCCAGATGCTGGCCGAGGTATTTTCCACCGTGCGGCACTGTTCCAGCGTGTGCTGGAAATCCTGCTCAATGTCCCGGATACAGGGAGCATCCACCATCCAGACGGCATCCTCAAAGTGATGGTACAGGCTGCGGTAGTCCAGATTGATGGTGCCCACCACCGCTTCCCTGCCGTCCACCACGAACACCTTTGCATGGACAAAACCAGGGCTCCACTCGCTGATCTTCACGCCCGAATCCAGCAGGGCCGAATAGTGGCTCTTTGCCAGTGCGTAGGGGAACTGCTTGTCCGGCTTTCCGGGCAGGATCAGGTGGACATCCACGCCCCGTTCGGCGGCAAATTTCAGGGCAGTCTCCAGTTCGCCGTCCAGAATAAGGTAGGGGGTCATAATGTGGATGTAATCCCTGGCCCGGTTGAGCAGGTCGATATAGACCATCTCGCCCACCCGCTCGCCGTCCAGCGGGCAGTCCCCGTAGGGAGCCGCCACGCCCTTTGCATTTTCCGGCACCGGAATGGGCCGGGTCAGGAACTGCTCATATTCCGGCTCCTTCAGGATGCCCCACATCTGCAGAAACTGAGCCGTCAGCGAACGGACTGCCTCGCCCTCCAGCATCACGGCGGCATCCTTCCAGCGGCCATGCTTCTGGATGTGGTTGATGTACTCATCGGCAAGATTCACGCCGCCGGTAAAACCGACCCGCCCGTCAATGACAAGAATTTTCCGGTGGTCGCGGTAATTGTAATGGGTAGAGACGAACGGCTGCACCGGGCTGAACACCTTGCACTGGATGTTCAGCTTCTCCAGCAGCCGGGGGTAATTGCGGGGCAGGGTGGAGAACTCACAGGTGCCGTCGTACATCACCCGGACATCCACGCCCTGCAGCGCCTTGCGGGCCAGCACCTCCAGGATCTTGCCCCACATCAGGCCCTCGTCGATGATGAAATACTCCACAAAGATATATTCTTCTGCCGTTTCCAGCTGGCGCAGCAGTTCCTCAAACTTTGCCTCGCCGCCGGGAAAATAGGTCATGGCGGTGTTCTGGTACACCGGAAAGCCGCCGCCCCGCCCGTACAGGTACTTTGCCAGCGAGGCCGCACCGGGTTCAAGCGCTTTCAGCTGCTCCACTGCCTTTTGGCTCTGCGGCAGCCAGCCGCGCAGCTGGTCCTCCAGCTCCAGCAGCCGCTTGCGCAGGATGTTGTGCCCAAAATTGCTCTTGACATAGAAGAACATCGGAATGCCCACCACCGGCGCAATGGCAACCACCACCATCCAGGTGATCTTGGCGCTGTTGTCCATCTTGCTGTTGAGCAGGTAGATGACCATGGCCGATGTAACGACCACGCTGCCGCCGAAGTAATGGGGCCACAGGTTGCCGAACCACCGGAAGATGCTGAACAACAGCCCCACCTGCAGCAGCAGGAGGATCAGCACCAGGCCAAAGCGGCTGAAGATGGCGTGGATCACACCCTTCTGCCCCTTTCTCAGCAGCCGCAGGCCGCCGTCCTCAAACTGATGAACATAGCCCTTGACGTTCTGTTTCAGTTTCTCTGTTTTCATGTTCCGCCTTTCTTATTTCCGCCGCAGGGTCACCGCATAGGAGTCCTGTGCCGCGTGGCAGCGCTCCACCAGCTCCTTGGGCTGGGCGCAGACCCCGTGGTCATGCCACGGGTCATTGAACCAGTAGTTTTCCTCATCGTAGCCCACCAGCAGCAGGCAGTGCTCGTGGCACTTCCAGGCAAAGTCGGTGCCATCGGCCAGCAGCCAGTGATCCCGCTCCTCGGGCACCGGGGTAAAATCCAGCGTTGCCCAGAATACCACCGGCATTCCCTCGTCAATGAACCGGCACAGCTGCGCTGCGGTCTCGCCGCTCACGTCCAGCACCTCGAACCGGTCCGCCGCGCCTTCATGCTTCAACGCGCTCTGCAAGGCCTGCACGATGCAGGGGGCATAGCAGCCATACCCGGTGTGGTCGTGGGGGTCACCGGGGTAGACGAACATCGGGTCAGGCCCGTAGAGCCTGCCCTCCTGTTCCCAGTAGGGGGCGTGGGGCAGGTCGCGCTCAATGAACACGTCCGGGTCAATGGGGATGCCCACAGCCTGCAGCAGCATCACGCTGCTGATGCTCTCGCAGCCGTTCACCCAGCGGGCAGTCTGGTCGATATACGGGGCCGAAACGATCTTTTTCATCAATTTTCCTCTTACTCTGTCAAAAACAGTGGATTTGTGATATCATAAGCAGTGAGAAACAGGGGTGTTCCCCAACAATATACCTATTATAGCTTATTCTGACCGGTTTTTCCACCGGAATCGGCAGGCAGGAGGATTTTGGGACATGAACAATCTGATCATCGGCATCGCAGGCGGCTCGGGCAGCGGCAAGACCACGCTGGCTTACCGGCTCAAGGAGCGGTTCGGGGAGGACGAGGTGCGTCTGATCTCCCACGACAGCTACTACAAGCGCCACGATGAACTGCCCTTTGCAGAGCGCTGTAAGCTGAACTATGACCACCCGGACGCGTTCGACAACGACCTGCTCATCCAGCACCTGAAGGAGCTGAAAGCGGGCCGCGCCATCGACTGCCCCGTGTACGATTACGCCAACCACAACCGCAGCAGCGAGGTGCAGCACATCGAGCCTGCCCCCGTCCTCATCGTGGAGGGCATTCTGCCCCTGGCTGAGCCGGAGCTGTGCAGCCTGTTCGATTACAAGATCTACGTGGACACCGATGCGGACGAGCGGATCCTCCGCCGCATCCTGCGGGATGTCAAGGAGCGGGGCCGCTCTCTGGACAGCGTCATCGCCCAGTACCGCGCCACCGTCAAGCCCATGCACGAGGCTTTTGTGGAACCCAGCAAGCGCAACGCCGATATCATCATCCCCAATGGCGGTGAAAACGGCCCCGCCATCGAGATGCTGGCCCACCATATCCGCAGCCTGATCCAGAAGGCAAATCTGCGCTGAACTTTCACCGCAGTTCCGTATGATACCAAAAAAGGGGTGGTTCCCGACTGCTGGGTATCCGTAAAACAGTTTTCGAAAAATGACACGGCAACTGCCTGTCAGG